>CANQXZ010000019.1 GCA_947627955.1 uncultured Clostridia bacterium | reverse complement strand
GCCGTCACCGCCCGTTTTTCCTGCAGGGCCGAGCCGCCGCGCCCCGCGCCCGCGCCGTCATATCCTCAGGCGCCGTCGTATCCACAGGCGCCCGCATATGCGCGTCCCGCGCCTGCGCCCGTGGCTCCGCAACCCGCGCCCGCACCCGCGCCTGCGCCTGCGCCTGCGGCAGCGGCTAAGCCGCCCGTCGGCAATCAGCCCAAGTTCAAGTCGGGCAATATGCTCATGCCGCTCACTTTCGACGACTACATAGGTCAGGAAAAGGCGAAGAGGAGCCTCAAAATTTCCATAGCGGCTTCCCGCAAGACGGGCAACCCCCTCGCGCACCTGCTCATATGCTCGCCCTACGGCTTCGGCAAGACCACGCTCGTAAACATAATCGCAAACGAGATGGGAATGCCCTTTTTGAAGATGAACGCGACCAACCTCAAGGACGTAAAGTCCCTGTTGTTGTACTTTTCCAAGCTCACCGAGAGCTGCATAGTGTTCATAGACGAGATACATATCCTCAAAAAGGACGTGCAGACCGCACTTTTGTCGGTAATTACGGAGTTCTCGCTCACCCTTATTGACGAGGCGGGCGTAGAGCAGACTTACGATATCCCGAGGTTCACGCTTATCGGCGCGACCACGCAGGCGGGCGAACTTTTGAAGCCGTTTTTGAACCGCTTTGCGGTGATCGAGCTTGAGGACTACACCGAAGAGGAGAAAGTAGTACTCATAAACAGCAAATTCGAAAAGCTCGGCTACACCGCCACGGCGGAGGCTATAGACGAGATCTCCCGCCGCTGCCGCGGTATCCCGAGGACGATAGAGACGTACGTAAAGGGCGTTATCGACGTCGCGCTCTCCAACGACGAGACTATGATAACCAAGGAGACGGCGGACGTCTATTTCAGCATACACGAGATAGACGGGCTCGGGCTCACCAAAAACGACATAAAGCTGCTCCGCATTCTCGACGAAGCCCAAAAGCCCATGGCGCTCATAACCATAGAGTCGAAGAGCGGCATACAGAACGAGGACATAGAGTACCGCTACGAGCCCTATCTTATCAAGCTGGGATTCGTAGACAAGACCGAGCGCGGCAGGGTCATAACCAAAAAGGGCAGAAAATATCTGCACCCCGACGAGCCGGATGAACCCGAAGAGCCCGAGGAGAAAAAGCCCCAAAAGGCGAATAAGCCCGAGGAAGCGCCCGAAGAGGAGCCCGCTCCCGCAGAAGTTCCCGAAGAGGCGCCCGCAGAAGTTCCCGAAGAGCTCCCCGAAGAGGGAGTTGAAGAGGAAGCCGTGCCCAAGGAGGGAGGCAAGGAGGAAGAGGGAGTTCAGCCCGAAGAGCTTAAGCCCGACGAGGGCGGCGAGGACGGCGGGCTCACCGACGACTTCTTTTCCAAGATAAACGACGGGGAGCAGTAAGCCGTGATATGCCGCGCGTGCGCGCGCATATATAGTATAGGATAACTGAAATTTCCGAGGGGACGTCCCCTTTGCTGCGCAACAGCGCAGCAAAAGACCATTGAATGAAAGAAACTTTTACAGAGAGTTGAAATATAACAAAACGGAGAAGGTGACAAAATGCTTGTTACAGCCAAATGTAAAAAATGCGGCGAAGGCGAAGTGCGGTTCCGCAGCGTCAACGGAAGCGGCGTCTGCCCCGTCTGCGGCGAAACCGTCTCTTTAAAGACTGCCGACCCCGCAACGTATGCCGAACAGAAAAAACTTGCGGGCGAGGTCAAAGCCGAGTTCGACAAGATCGCGGGCGGCTACAAGGAGACGGGCAGCACTAAGGACGTTGTCAAGTGCGTGCAGGGCTATTCGGGATACAAGGATAAGATCTGCGACGAAGAGTTCTTTGCGCTGTGGCGCAACTTTATCCTCGAAGTGGCGGGCGTCGCCGCCGAGAGGGGCGAAAAGAAGGACAAAGAGCTGCAGATACAGCTCAAATCCGCCGCGAAGACCTATGACGTAGATAATCCCGAAAAGGGCAAGAGCCTCTACGCCGATATAATCCGCGCATATCCCAATCTGGGCACGGACAACGACTGGAACGACATGATCCAGACCACGCAGGGCGACAAGAACAAGTTCAGCGCCCTCAGCGACACGTTGATAAACTACATAATAAAGGCGCGCGACAAGGTATTCGCCATGGATAGGTTCGCCTTCTTTGCCGCAAAGGGCGAGGAATGGGCGGATTCGGGCGCCATCTATCTGCGCGCGCTGTTCAACAACGAGGAAATAGCCGAAAACGTGTTCAACGTTTCCTCGTTCACGCCCAAGACGAAGAAGTTTATGCGCAACGCGCAGGCATACTGTAACAAGTGCCTCAACAAGGAGAACGGCATCACCCTCAGCGAAACCAAGGTGTGGGCGAAGTACGAAACGGCGTGCAAGCGGCAGAGGCGGAGGAACATAATCATAATCTCCTCCGTTCTCGCGGCGGTCGCGGCGGTGAGCCTTGCGCTGTTCTTCTTCTTCAATTCAGTGAACAGCGAATCCGTTTCGTTCAACATAGACAAGAAAATAGAGGTCACCTACGGCGAGGAGATCGACCTTTCGGACTACACTGTGTCCTATAAGAAGAGGTCGGGCGAAGCGGTGACCGAGCCCGTGACCATGAAGATGTTCAGGGGCTTCGATCCCGAAAAGGTGAACACCCAGCAGACTGTCACCGTTGAGTTCTCGGGCAAATCGGTGGAAATAGTGGTGATAGTGAATTCCGCTACGCTTGCCCAGCCCGTTCTTACGCGTTCGGGCAATAACATCACGTGGCAGTCGGTTCCCCACGCGCAGGATTACGGCGTGTACATAAACAACCAGACCACGGCTGTCGCCACCGTCAGCGAGGAGGCGCGCAGCTACGACCTCAGCGAGTTCGCAGCGAGCGGACAGCTCTCCGTATGGGTAAAGGCGAACAGACCCAACGAAAAGTACAACGATTCCAGAATGAGCGAGACGTTCACCGCCACAAAGCTCGCCGCGCCCATGGATCTTACGTATGGAAGCGGAACGCTTTCATGGGGAGCGGTAGACGGCGCGGACGGCGGCTACGAGCTGAACGTCAACGGCGAGCCTCTCAGATCCACGTCAAACTCTATCTCGGTCACGCTGAATCTCGGCGATAACGACGTCACGGTACGCGCCAAGTCCGCGGACGGCGAAGCGATAGACGGCAAGACGAGCCAAACGCTGTATCTTCACAGCTCCATAAGCGTCGATTCCGTTGAGTTCAAGAACGGCGAAATATCATGGCAAGCCGAGGAAAAGGCGACCCAATTCGACGTGTATGTGGACGGTTCGCTGTGGAAGACCTTAAACCGCAAGTCCATCAACCTTGCCGATGATAACTTCACATCGGAAAAGGGCGATGGGGAACACACCATAGGCATAGTGTGCAAATCCAACACCGTGGGCGCGCAGCCCTCCGAAAAGGCGGAGTTCGGCGTATCCATAGGCAACAATGCGGAGGTACAAGAAGGAACTCTTAAGTGGGAGCAGATTTCGGGATCCGCGGTGACTTACGTCGTGACCATAGCGGGCGGAGAACCCGAAAGGCTTACCACCCCCTCGATAGAGCTCGCTTCGAAGACGTGGAAAGTCGGTGCGAACGACGTGTCCGTAACAGCCGAAGTTACCGACGGCGGCACGACCAAAAAGGTATTTTTGGAGAGCGCGACCGTAACAAAATTGGCGAGCCCCACGCTCGCCGTATCGGGCGGCAATTGGGTGAGTGACACTGACGAGTATAACAGATACAGAATACAGCAGAGCGGCTCGGGAACGGGAAGCGGGAGCTGGGAGGCAACTTTAAAACCCACCTCGGAGTTTGAAGCGGGAGACTACACCGTATATGCCAAGAGGGTAGTCAGATCGGCTACTGCGCTCGAAGTGGAGTCGGACGAGGTCTCCGTCACGCTGCGCAAGCTCGCCACCCCCACTATCAGCATGGAAAACCATAAGGTGACCGCGGGCTCTTCCGCAGATCTCACAAAGTATGTTTTAAGCCTCGAATCTTCGCAGAGCGAGCACGGCGGCTATTCGCCGCTTGGCTCCCTTGACGATATTCATACGGCGGGCACGTATTATGTGAGGGCTAAGCTCTCCGCACCCAACGGGGAAGAGGGATTCGACCTTGTGCTCGATTCCGAAGTTTCGAACTCCGTCGATGTCATAAAACTTGCCGCGCCCGAAATGGTGTACTCTAACGGCGACTTGCAAGTTACTGCAAAAGACGGCGGCAACGTAAAGTTCTATTATATGTTGGACGGCGAGGAGGTCGAGCTTGTGGGCGGGCTGATATCTAATTTCCGTAAGGAAGGCATATACGATATTTACGGCCGCACGATAGCGCAGGCGGATAACGAGCTCGATTCCGAAAACACTCCCGAAAATAAGCGGGCGCACGTGTTCAATATGCAGATAACGCTCAGACTGAGCAAAATAGCCGGCTCACAATCCCAAATAACTGCCGTATTTGAGGGGTGCGCAGAAATAGATTCTCTCACTTTCTCCTGCACCATACAGGCATATGACAGAGACGGTAACCTTGTAGGTCAAAGAAATCAGAGCGAGAAAACCGAGAAGAAAAATCCCAACGTTTCCAATGACACCATAGGTTCAACCATAAATTATCGTGTTGATTTGGAATTCGAACCCGGCAAACAGCAGACAGATATTTATAAGGTAAAACTTACCGTCGAGCTGAAGAGCGGGGATAATACGCAACAGCTTATTGCTGAATTGGTAATAGTTTAATAAAGGAAGAAAATCGCTATGAAAAGGATAATCAAAAATTTAACTCTGTTTTTGGCGTTGATATTCGCCACGATTTGCTTCGCCGCCTGCGACAACGGTCTGACCAAGGGCGGCAGCGCCCGCGGGGCTTCCGATATCGAAATAGGCGAACCCCAATACGGGTTTGTCAAGGCGGAGGACTACGACGCCGAAACTTTCAGCATAGAGAACTCGAATAACTGGTCGAATCTCGACGTGGACACCGAGTATTACCTCATTATGACTTTCGACGTAACTTCGGTGCAGAATAACGACGGGCAGAGCCTTTTGCACGTTAACATCACTTTCGACGCTCTCGATGTCATGGAGGGCACGATGGAGGAAGCGAACACAGGTAATCACCAGGAGATGTACTTTGAGGACGCGACTACGGGGCGACAGGGCAAGGTCACTACCATAACCTTTAAAATTTCCCCCAGCAGCGCCGAGCCCAAGACTATAAATATGATAATCAAGCTCAAGCCCGTGCAGGTGGGCGAATCCCATATACTCATAGGCTTTGAGTACGATCCCTCCACGGCGGTGGGCAGCGCCGACGACTACAAGATGAACGGCAGCGACGGGCACACTAAAAACCTCAGGATCAGACCTGTCGTTATAGAGGCGCCTGTGCTCAGCGTAATTGAAGGAGTAGGAAGTCTTACATGGCAGCATGTCAAAAACGCCGACTACTATCAGATTTATTCGGCGAACAGCCAGGACCCTCTCACAGACTTTTTGGGTGAAGTCATTAAGGTTGAAGCGGAGCACACTTCGGTGGGCAGCACGATGGTCTATAATATAGGCGAATTTTATACCGGCTATCAATCTTTCCGTATACGCGCTTTCAGCAACAATCCGAACATAACCGCGTCCGACTTTTCCAATATCGTGACACATCAGTGGTAATTATATGAAGAACTTCCTCAGATACTATTTAAAGTATATTGTCCTCGCGGCTGTGTTCATTGCAGCCATAGCCGCGGCGGGCATAAGCAACGTAAAAAATATCGAAACCTGCGAGGCGCGCAAGAGCAGTTATGCCCGTACTCAGTTCGACTACTATATCGGCACGCCGAGCGCGCAGCAGGTAGAGGAGATAGAGGCAGACCCCTCCGTGGATAGGGTGTTCCCTTTCTACGCGCTTTTGAACGCATTCGATAAAGCTGCTGCAAAGGACGTGTTTCTTCTTCTCTCCGACGACATGGACGACAGCGGGATCTCGCTCATAACCGAAAAGACCTGCATTTCGGGCGGCTACGATAAGGACGGGGTCATGCTCGACTATCTCGCCGCGCAGAGGCTCGGAGTGAGCGTCGGCAGCGATATTTCCATTCATTTGGGCTCTAAGCGGTTCACCCTCAAAGTGGCGGGGATATATCTCACGTCCACATACGGTACTCTCACCAAGGGCATAGCGCTCGCGAACTATTCCGCCGAAATGAAAGAGGCGTATACAGCCCGCGCGCTGGGCGGAGCTTTCATTACGGCTAACGACAAGGATAAGGCGGAAGCTCTCCTATCAGGTTACGCCACAAGAGACAAACTGAACGTCGCTGCCAAAGAGGAGTCGTATGCGCTCGTGCGCGATCTGGTCAAGTCCACCGAGCAGAACGTAGACAACATAAATATCTCCATGGCTGTGGCTACGGGCGTACTGTTTCTGATACTGAACATAGTATTCGTCGTCACCAACAGAAAAAACGACCTTTTAAGGTGCGACGAGGGCATGCGCTTTATAGTCATGGCGGGGCTCTACTCCATAACTTCCCTCGTCACCGCGGCGGTCATTGCGGGCGCGGGCTTCGGTATCATATACATGGCAGCCGCAAAGACGTTCTTTGTGGCGGAGTGCATGAAGACTGCGCTCTTCTGCTCGCTGCCCTCGCTGATAGCCGTACCCCTTGTGATAGCGTTTGTATTCATTTATCTGAACAGAATGTACGCCAACTCGGCGGGGCTGTAATATCTCGGTTTGGAGGGGAATATGGAACGGGGTAACAGCGGCGTCCCCTTTGTCGTAAAAATAAGGACATATCTGTTTCATATCATAATCTTTGCGATCGTGCTCATTGCGGACGTGTTTATCTTCCAATTTTTCGCCGAAAACGCCACGGTGGCGTGTTCGGAGATAAAGCGGGTGAACGACGCGCCGCACAACGAGATAGTGTTTTCCTACGAGCCGACGGGAGACGACAGCTTTTACTACATAAAGCAATACCATGCTACGGGCGCAAAAAATATCAACGTGAGTTGCGACATACTCATGGTCACCGACACTGCGCGTACCTATAAAAATAACGACATATATTTTGAGGGAACGCTCGGGGGCGGCGCGTGCGCCGTCAGCGGAAATCTGGCGCGGGAATACGGCTTGAACACGGGCGACGTGCTGAAAATTTCGGGCACGGACAAGACGTTTAAGGTAGAGCGGCTGATAACCGCGCAGACGGGAATAGATAAGGAATATCGGCACGAAGGCATAGTCGTTTTGGGCTATGACGGGGAGCTGTTAGACAAGACATATTCATACGTTTCGTTCACTACCGACGGTGATTCCTATCCGTCGCTTATCGACCTTGTCTACATAGGGCGTTGGAAGGAAGAGAGCTCTCAGGATCTGTTGACGTACGCAGGCATAGCGTTGGCGGCGTTCTGCGCCGCAATGGCTGTGTGCGAGAGGTTCCTTTTCACGTCGCGCAGACAGGACTATCGCGTGCTCGTATCCCTCGGCAAATCTTCGCCGGGGCTTTTCGGCGTGATTTGGGCGGAAAACGCCCTCAAATATCTGTTGCCGCCCTTTGTGGCGGCGGCGATATATTCCGTGTGGCTTGCGGGCTTCGGAACAATGTATCTGATAACGTCGCTGTATCTTCCGTGCGCCGCGGTCGCGGCAATAACGGCATATTCATTGATTTTAGTGAGGAGATATTACAGATGTCAGGTGAAAAGATAAAAATAGTCAGCGTTTCCGACCTCGTCGTGGGGGTAAAAAACGACGAAAAGACGGATAAGGATTACAGATTTAAAATCGAGTACGGCACATTCGACGTCGACCTCGGCGATTTTGTGTTGATAAAGGGCAGAAACGGTTGCGGCAAGTCGACTTTTCTGCGCCTTTTCCGTCTGCAAGGGGTCAACTACTTCAAGGTGCTCGGCGGGAGCATAATTTTCCGCGACAAGAACTTCCCCGAAAAGAGCATTCACCTCTATTCGAGCGACGAGCTCACGCGGCTCAACTGCACCGTGTCTTACATAGGGCAGGAGGAAAAGTTTTTAACGTGGGACTCGGCATATTCCTTTATCTACAACTCCTGCAAGCTCGCCCTCGCGTACAGGACGGAGCTCTCCCCGTCGGAGCGCGCACAGCGTTTGAGGGGGGCGGACAAAGCCATCTCGGAGTACTATGAAAGGTTCCTTGCGGAGAGCTTCCAGTGCAAATACAACACGTTCAAGTCGAAAAACGTGCACTATTGGAGCGGCGGGCAGCAGAAAATGATAAACGTGCTCGCGGGCGTAATAAAGGCGGAGGTGTGCGGGCTCAAACTCGTTGTCATGGACGAACCGCTCAACAACCTCGACGGCAAAAACAAGTATATCCTCAACAACCTGATAACCGACCTCAGGCAAAACGACGTGGCTATCCTTGCCATAACCCACTGCCAGATATTCGACGGCGTTAACAAGGTGCTCACGCTCACAGAGCGTGAGGACGGCACGCGCGAAGCTAAAATGGAGGAGTTCGGCGGGAGCGGTTTCCCCTCTCACCCCGAGTGTCTCGAAGCATATCAGAAGGAGTGACCCGCGCCAAAAAGGGCTAAAAAAGAGTTATGAAGAGATTTTTGACAGTTATTCTTACAGTAATCGCAGTATGTTGCGGCGTTGCCGCCTTTTCGGCGTGCTCGCATGAAGAAGTTGAAGAGAAGCCCGTATACGGCGGCTATGGGGAGGATATAGAATACCGCATGGCAGTAACCAGCGAGGACGAGTGCCCCGCGGGCAACATAACCGAGGACAAACTTCACACAAGCTGTGAGTTATGGCTGGGGAAGACATATTTTATAGTTCTCGATCTGACGTTCAAAAACTTCAATTGGGCGGGGGACAGATACTCCGTGGTTATGTATATCGGCGAACATGTCGGCTTTTCCTGCACCTTGCACGAGGCGAACACAGCCAACTTCGAAGTGAAGGAAGAAGAGGGCAATTACTACTCGGTGACCACCCGCCACAGCGTTCCGAGGGACCGCGACGAGCAAAAGACCGACCGTATCGTGTATCAGATACGTATGGATGGAGCTCACGATTTTACGGCAAACTTCGAGATAGACGAAATGGGCAAGTCCCCCACGTTTTCCGTGGGTTACGGCATGACGTTCAAAATGAACGCCGACAACGCCACCTACGCCGTGACGGGGATAAACGATAAAGACGTCGAGGAAGTGACGATACCCGACCACTACGGCAAATGCCCGGTAACAGCCGTCGCCGGGAACGCGTTCAGCGGCTGCGCCAAACTTACGGAGATAAATATCCCCGCGACAATAACCTTTTTCGGCAGGAATTCGTTCAACGGCTGTACGGCTTTGAAATATATCTGGCTCGACGATCTGGCGGTGTGGTGCAGTGCAGAGTTTGAAGACGAAACAGCCAATCCGCTGAGCGTTAACGAGGAAGTTTTGCTCCGTCTTAACTTCGGCAAATGGAATGAAGACTATGACGACTACTACAAGTTCGGTATTGTGGATAAGCTCTATGTGCCGTATAGCGTCACGCAAATCAGCGACTATGCGTTCTATGGTTACAAACGTCTTGAAGTTATGTCCGCAATCGGCGAGAAAAATAATCTGATTTCAATCGGCAAGAGTGCGTTCCGCAATTGCGTCAACCTTGAAGAGGTGCATCTGGGGAACATGTTGGGCCTTGTAAAACACAAGTTAGAGACTATCGGCGACGAGGCTTTCATGGACTGCGAAAACCTTGAAACAATATATCTGCCCAACAGCCTGATTTCTATCGGCGCAAGTGCGTTTGAAAACTGTAAACTGCTTGCAAAAGTGGACGTTTACAGCAACAGCAGCAATATCAAATCTATCGGCGACAGGGCGTTTTGGAGATGCGCAAACCTTAAAAACATATCCTTGCCGGACAACTTGATTTCTATCGGCAAACAGGCGTTCTACTCGTGCGGTCTTACAGGTATAACAATACCCGCAAGCGTGACCCGTATCGGGGAGGGTGCGTTCAACAGTTGCTTGGATTTTGATAGTGCGACGTTTAAAAATGCGACCGGCTGGTATGTGGACGGCAAAGACGTGTCTAAATATATCAGCGACCCTAAAAATGCGGCGCAGTGTCTCACATCTAAATATGACGACTATGAGTGGAACCGTATAGACGGATAAAGGCATATAGACCCCGGGAGAAAGTTATGAAGAGATTTCTGATAGGTATTCTTGCAGTAATCGCGGTATGCTGCGGCGTCGCCGCCCTTTCGGCGTGCTCTGAAACCCCCGCCGCGTATGACGGCAAGTACAGCGGCTACGGCGAGGATATAGAATACCGCCTTGCCGTGACCAGCGAGGAGGAATGTCCCGCGGGCAACATAACCGAGGACAAACTTCACGCGGACTGCAAGCTGGAAAAGGGCAAGACGTATTATATAGTGCTCGATCTGACGTTCAAAAACTTCAATTGGGCGGGGGAGAGATACTCCGTGGCGGCGTATCTGAGCAACACCTCCGAATTTTCCTGCACCTTGCACGAGGCGTTCACCGCCGACTTCGATGAGGAAGAGGACGGGGATTTTTACATTGTGACCACCCGCTACAACGTTCCGCGCGATAGGGCTGCCGAAAAGACCGACCGCGTGGTGTACGAGATAGAGATGTCTGAGACGGCGGGCAGAGGAGCTTACGGGTGCACGGGCGGCTTTGCGGTGAATTTCGAGGTGGACGGATTGGGCAAGTCCCCCACGTATTCCGTGGGCTACGACATGACGTTTGAAATGAACGCCGACAACGCCTCATACGCCGTCGCAGGCGGTATCGACATGGATGATTACAGGAAGGTCGGCGCCGGCTGGGAGATACCCGCCCACTACGGCACATACCCCGTTACTTCCATAGGCGCGGACGTGTTCGCCTATTTTCAGGGGAGCCTGACTATCCCCGCCACGATAACGCATATCTCCGCCACGGCGTTTAACAACGGCAAAACGGTAATGCTGCCCGACATAAACAATTTATATTTAACCGACATCGAAGCGTGGTGCAATATCGATTTTGAAAACTTTTACTCCAACCCGATGCTGATGGCTGACAACTTCTATCTTAACGGCGAGCCCATGAACGTGCTCGATATCCCTCAGGGGGTAAAAGAGATCAAAAAATGCGCGTTCGCGGGGTTCGACGGGACGGCGGTAAATATCCCCTCAAGCGTGACTTCCATAGGCGAGAACGCATTTTACGGCTGTCAATTCACTGAATTGACTATCCCTGCGAGCGTGACATATATCGGCAGATTTGCGTTCGATACCAACCGGGACCTCAAAACCGTGAATATCGCGGACATGGCGGCGTGGTGCAATATAGAGTTCGAGGACAAAACAGCCGTTCCTTTGAGAAACAGCGGCGCCGAGATCCACTTTGACGGAGCCCCCGTGACGGCGCTCACTCTGCCGCAGGAAGTCACCCAAATAAAGGCATATGCGTTTTACGGGTGCAAGACCCTTACGAGCGTGGAGATAGCCGCGGACAGCCGCCTCAACGCAGTCGGCGCTCACGCGTTCGGCGAGTGCGAAAACCTTGAAGGCGTGCATGTGGCGGACATGGCGGCGTGGTGCAATATAGATTTCGAAGACAAAACAGCCAATCCGTTAAGCAGCGCGCACGCCCTGTATCTGAACGACGTGCATGTGACCGATCTCAGCGCGTTGCCCGCCGATATCACGGCGATCAAAAAATATTCGTTCTGCGGGGCGGACTTCGAAAATTTGACTATACCCGACAGCATAACATCAATCGGCGAGTATGCGTTTGATGGGTGCGGATTCGCTGAATTGACTATCCCTGAAAGCGTAACGCAAAGCGAGGGCGCGTTCGGGGGCTGCTCGGCAGAGACCGTGCGCATACCCGCTTCGCTGATATTCGATATCATGGACGTAAATATGCACGTAGATACGGTAATAATTACGAGCGGCGACGCCATCCCCGAACGCGCGTTCAGTAACTCGTACATTAAAAACATACATATATCCGCAAGCGTTACTTCTATCGGAAACAGCGCGTTTTACGGGTGCAAAAGTCTTGTAAGCGTGGAGTTCGGCGAGGGCAGCAATTTAAGTTCCATAGGCAATTGGGCGTTCCAGAAATGTACCGCGCTCGAAAGCATTACCATTCCCGCAAGCGTGACCGAAATCGGCGGCAGCGCGTTCGACGGGTGCTCGCGCCTTACAAGCGTCAGGTTTGAAAACACAGCGGGCTGGCATACGGGGTTCACTTTCACTGACGTAGATTTAGGCGACCCCTCTCGGGCGGCGAGATATCTCACCGACGATTATTCCGGCTATACATGGACCCGCGACGAATAAAGGCATACAGCTGAAACGGTGGAACTATGAGGAAGATTTTATTGGGTATTTTATCCGCGGTATTCGCGTGCTGCGCGCTGTGCGGCGTCGCCGCCCTTTCGGCGTGCTCTCCCGAGCGCGTGGGCAATGACGCAGAAGAAAAGCCCGCCGAGGGATACTCCGTGTACACCGGCGATATCCAATACAGATTTTCCATTGCGAGCGAGGAGGAGTGTCCCGCGGGCGTTTTGAGCGAGGATAAGCTGTATTCCTCCCTCACGCTGGCGCGGGGCAAGGTTTACTACCTCGTGCTCGACTGCAAATTCAAAAATTTCAATTGGGCGGGGGAGGACTTTGCCATTGCGGCTTCCATATACGACTCCGAAAAGATAGAAGCCACTTTGGAGGAGGCGAACACGGGCAAGACGGAGGAGGAAGAGCAGGACTACCGCTATGTGATAACCACGAGATACGGCGTGCCCGCCGACCGCTCGGCGGAAAAGGACTACCGCGTGGTGTATCAGGTGAAGATCACGGACGGCACGCTGCTTTCGGCTAATTTCGAGGTGGACGGCTTGGGCTTTTCCGATCTTTTCGCCGTGGGCAGTATCCTTAAACTCGATTACGACTTCGGCACGCTTACCTACGCCGTGAAGGGCATTGCGCAGCCGACTAAAACCGTAGCCATACCCGCAAGTTATAACGGGCATCCCATAACCTCGATAGCGGCGGGGGCGTTCAAAAATGACTCCCAAATAGTGAGCGTTATAGCTGGCAGCAACATAGCCGAGATAGGCGGCGAGGCGTTTTGCGGCTGTGAAAATCTCGCCTCGGTCACATTCGGCGTGGGCAGCCGCCTCAAAACGCTGGGGCAAAAGGCGTTTGCGGATTGCCCCGCGCTCTCCTCTTTTTCTCTTCCCGGCGGGATAGAAAAGGTGGAGCGGGGCGCGTTCAACAAAAATACGGGGCTTGAAGAGATATGTCTGCCCTTTGTCGGCGACGGCGGCGGGGAGGCGCTGTTCGGCTATATTTTCGGCGTGCCCGAGGGGGAATACTTCAACAACGGGCAGTATATACCCGAGACCCTGCAAAGGGTGGAGATAACGGGCGGCAAGCCCATAGGCGACAGCGCGTTTTACGGCTGCGGAAGCCTTACGGGCATAACCGTTAGCGGGGAGGCGCCCTCTATCGGCGCGGGCGCGTTTTTCGGCTGTGCAAACCTCAATGAGATAGATATCCCCGCGAGCGTGGAGAAGATAGGCGAGGCGGCGTTTTCGGGGTGCGGAAATCTTGAAAAAGTGAACATATCTCCCCAAAATACGGAGTTTTTATGGGCGGACGGCGCGCTCTATAACGGGGACAAGACCGCCATTTTGTGCGTTCCGCGGGCAAGCGGCGCGTTCACATTGGAAAGCGGCGTGAAGATAGTCTCCGACGGCGCGTTTTACGGCTGCAAAGATCTGGACTCCGTCGCGTTGCACGGCGGGGTGACGCATATCGGCGACAGCGCCTTTTACGGCTGTTCGGGGTTGACTGAAATAGTTATCCCCGCGGGCGTGGAAGAGATAGGCGCGGGGGCGTTCGGCGGCTGTACATCTCTTCGGAGCGTGACTATTGAAGAGGGGAGCGGGCTGAAAGCCGTAGGCGACAGCGCGTTTTATGGATGCGACGCGCTCGCGGGCGTATATATAACCGATATCGGGGCGTGGTGCGGCATAGACTTCTTCGGGTACGACTCCAATCCCCTTTACTACGCGGGCAAGCTCTATCTGGACGGCGCGCCCGTCACGGAGCTCAACATACCTTACGGCACGGAAAAAATAGGCGCGAACGCCTTCCGCAACTGCGCGGATATAAAAAGTATATCCATTCCGCAAAGCGTGCAAAAGATAGGCGAAAACGCCTTCGGCGGCACGGGATATTTCCTCGGCGCGGCTAATTGGTCGGGGGACGTGCTGTATATCGGCGATTGTCTGATAGCCGCAAAGAGCACGCTGTCGGGGAGCTATACGATAGACGGCGGCGCGCGGCTTATAGCCGACGGCGCGTTTTCGGGCTGCGGCAAGCTCGCGGGGATAGAGATACCCGCCGGCGTGAACGTTATAGGCGCGGGGGCGTTTTCGGGCTGCTCCTCGCTTGCCTTGGCGGAGTTTTCAATTGGCAGCGGCTGGTCGGTTTCGGGCGGCGAGGGCAGGATAAAGAGCGTTGACCTGTCCGACGGCGCAAAGAACGCGCAGTATCTCGCCGAAACGTACTGCGCCTATGCGTGGCGCAGGGAAGAGGCGGAGGCGTAACGCGCCTTTGCGGGCGAATAAGATAAAGGGGCGGAAGCGCGACTGCGCTTCCGCCCCTTAAATCATGCGTATATATCATTTTTGCCCGCTTTCACCCTCTATGGTGATGTTCTTTATGGACTTTACAAGCCTTCTCGTCGCCCTGTTTTCGAGGCTCCTTTCGAGGAACGCCATGTTCACGCCCTCCCACACGAAGAGGGTGCCGCTTATGTTTATCAGGTCGAACCACAGTTCGTGGTTGCGGAGCAGATAGCTCACAATGAGGATGGCGGCGCCCGCGCCCACAAGCGACAGTCCGCTTATCAGCTTGCGGCTGTTGTCCTTTAAGGCGGCGTAAGCCGAGAGGTACACGTTTTGCTTGATTATGTTGTCGCATTCTTCGCGTGTGTAGTCCCCGAAATCCCTTATCACTATGTGCAGATTCAGCTTGAACTTGGCGGGCAAAAGGGAGACGGCTTCGCGTATGTCGGAAAGGAGTTTGTCGTTCAGCTTTTCCGTCTTAACGTCCCCGAAGTTGGGGTTTATCAGCTCCGAAAAGGTGTCGTAGACGAGTTGGAGAGTGGCAACGTTCCCCTCTATCGAAAAATAGTTACGCAATATCTCCAATTGCAATTCTTTACTTTTACTCATGTGGATCTCCGCGCGGTTGCCGCGATTTGGTTTTGTCACAAAAAATTATAGCGTAAACGGGCGGCGTTTACAAGCGTATGCGGGTGCATATGCGGCGGGTTTTTTATTATTTTTATGGTTTTTGCGGTTTTTTGCCCGCCTTTTCGGCGTGGAAGCGGCTCCCGCGGCACAGCATGCCGCTGCCGCAAAAAAAGACGGGAACGAGCCCGTCTTTTTTTGCGGAAAGTTGGAATTTAAGCCATGAAAGATACATTGTTGAAGCAGGCATGCTGACCCGCGACGCTCTCTATCTTTATCATTACCGTTTGCCCCTTGTATTGGGAGAGGTCGTATACGAATTCCGCGTAGCTCTCGCCCGAGGTGGTAACGTAGTCGTTTTCGGCGTCGTTTGCCCTGATCAGCGTGCCGTTGACATACAGCTTTATCTGCGGATCTGTATCCTGCGGCTCCTCGGAGCGCACGAACTTGCGGAAAGCTATTTTCAGGTTCGCCTTGTCATCGGAGATCTGCACGGCGTTGGTTATGGAAGAGGGTGAATCCTGACCATGGAGGCAGAGCCCCTCGTTATGCTTTTCCACAGTGCCGTTTTTTGTCCAGTCGCTGTCGAGTTTTTCTATATCCCACTCGTCGAACTCTGAAACTACCACGCCCTCGGCGTCGAGCGCCACCTTGTTGAAGCATGCGTGCTGACCCGCGACGCTCTCCAACTTTATCATTACCGTCTGTCCCTTGTATTGGGAGAGGTCGTATATAAACTCTTCATACGTCTCGCCCGAGGTGGTGACGTAATCGGTATTGACCCCGAACGCCCTTAAGAGCGTGCCGTTCACATAGAGTTTTATCTGCGGATCGGTGTCCTGCGCCTCGCCGGGACCGCGCACGAACTTGCGGAAAGCTATTTTTAGGTTTGTCTTGTCTGCGGAGATCTGCACGGCGTTGGTTATGGAGGAGGGAGCGTCCTGACCATGGAGGCAGAGCCCCTCGCCATGCTTTTCCACAGTGCCGTTCTTTGTCCAGTCGCTGTCGAGTTTGTCTATATCCCATTCGTCGTACGTTGAAACTGTAACGCCCTCGGCGTCGAACGCCACCTTGTTGAAGCATGCGTGCTGACCTAAAACGCTCTCCAACTTTATCGCTATCGTTTGCCCTTTGAATTGGGAGAGGTCGTATATGAACTCTTCGTACGTCTCGCCGGAAGTGGTGACGTAGTCGGCATCTACCCCGAACGCTCTTATGAGCGTGCCGTTCACATAGAGTTTTACCTGCGGGTCGGTGTCCTGCGGACCATCGGAGCGCACGAACTTGCGGAAAGCTATTTTTAGGTAACCCTTATCCTGCGGAACTTGCACATTGTTGGTTATGGAGGAGTGAGCATCCTGACCATGGAGGCAGAGCCCCTCGTTATGCTTTTCCACAGTGCCGTTCTTTGTCCAGTCGCTGTCGAGCTTGTCTATATCCCATTCGTCGAACTCCGAAATTCTTACAACTTCGGCGACGAACTCCACCTTATTGAAGCATGCGTGCTGACCTGCAACGTTCTCTAACTTTATAATTATCGTTTGCCCCTTGTATTGGGAGAGATCGTATACGAATTCCTCGTACGCCTCGCCCGAGGTGGTGACATAGTCGGTATCCACGCCGGTTGCCTTGACGAGAACGTCGTTTACATAGAGTTTTACCTGCGGGTCGGTGTCCTGCGGCTCCTCGGAGCGCACGAACTTGCGGAAAGCTATTTTTAGGTAACCCTTATCCTGCGGGACTTGCACCATGTTGGTTATGGAAGAGGGAGTCCCTTGGTTTTCGAGGCAGAGCCCCTCGGGATGCTTGATCACGTCGCCCTTCTTTTCCCAATCGCCGTCGAGCGTGTCTATGTCCCACTCGGTGAGATCGGAGAGGATCAACTTGCTCTCCGTAAACTCAATTCCGCTTATAGTCACCGAACCGCTTTGGGCGGCTACGGTTATACGGGCGGTTTGGTTTGCATACTCGTACAGGTCGTACAGATATCCGTCGTATTCGGCAGAAGTCTGCGCGTAGTCGGTTGAGGTGTTTTCGGACTGTATCAGTTCGCCGTCGGCGTATAACGCCAGCTCGCCCGCGCCGTTCTCGCCGTTTTTAGCCTCTATTTTGAGGTAGGGCGCGCTTGCGGTTATGCTCACTTCGGCAGAGACTGCCGCCGTCTTGCCCTTGTTGTACAGCTCTATCGCGTCCTCTTTAAGGGAAGCGTTGCCGCGCATCTCCCAGCCCGAAGCTATCTGCGCCGCCGTCCATTTCGTCCCCGCCGTAGTGGTGTCGGGGTCGCTGACTATGGCTATTGAGTTTATCTCCAGCCCGTTTTGACCCTTTTGCTCGAAGTATATCGCCGCGCGCCTGTCTTTGTAGCCGCGCAGATCGAATGCAAGGCGGCTAACGGTGGAGGGACCGAGTTTATAATAGCCCTCGCTGTCCTTTTCTATTGCCTTTGTGTTGGCGATCTCGAGGTCTGCCTTCTTTATCTCGCTGCCGTCGGCGTATTCGGCGTACGCCTTGAACAGCGCGTCGCCGTCGCCCTTTACGTTCAGGTTTACAAGCGCATACTTGCTGTTTGCGCCCAATTCGAATTTGTTGGCTATTATGGCTCCGTCGCCCATGAACACCACGGGCGCGCCCGTCTTGCCGCCAGCCTGCCAAGCCGCGCTTTCGCTCACCGCCGTCCAGCCGTCCATATCCGTTTCAAAACCGAAGCGGCTCTCTGTGCTCAGCTCCAGCTTATCGAACAACTGCTGTTCGGGAGGCGGTTCGGGTCCTACATTCCCTGACCCTCCTCCGTCCGTTTTGTTGCAAGCCGCCGCGGGTATTGCCGCGCAGAGCGTTGCCGCCACGGTAAACGCGGTGAACAACCCTGCAAGTCCTTTTCTCATTTCATTGATCCTCCTTTTATTCAAAGCGCCGCAAGGGCGTCTTTTGTGTATTTCGCGGTCAGCTCGCTTTGGGAATATCCCTCCGCGGCTATTATCTTGCCTATCGCCGCATGGTCGCCTTCAAGCGATGTAAACCGCACCTCGACCTGCTCGCCGACAAATTGCGTCAGATCGTAGACTATGCACCTGTATTCGTCGGTGGAGACGGTGCACGTATCCCCGCTTTCGCCCATGGCGCGCACCGTCTGCCCGTTTACCGTAAGCCGTAGTTGGGGCGGCGTATCCTGCGGTCTGTCGGTGCGGACGAATATGCGCACATAGAACTTTAAATACTTCGTATCTTCGGTCACGGTGTATTTGTAACCTATGCCCGAGGCTCCGCTGTCCGCTTCGAGGCATGCCCCCTCGTTGTGCGAGGCGACTTTGCCGTATCTCGTCCAATCGTACACTATGTCCGAGGGATCCCATTTGGGGAAGGCTGCAGAAACGTCCATTGGCTCCGAAGAGAGATACATGCGCAGTATCTCCACAACTTCGCCGTCGCCGTCGCCCGTGTCGTCCTGCTCCACGGAGATATAAACGGTTTTGCCCGCGAACTGAGACAGGTCGTACACAAATTTGAGGGGGGAAGAGGAGTCCATCTTGTACCAGCCGTACATGTCGGGCTCCTTTTCGTAGTTGCCCGAGGTGAGGGTGGAGGAGGTGAGTTTACCTCCGCTCTCCTCTATGACCCGCACGCGGTAGTTTACGTCCGAGCCGCCCGGGCAGGTGGCGAACACCGTAAAATATCTGTCGTCCTGACCCAATGTAAATTTGTTGACCGCCCACGAGTTGGGCATAGGGTCGAGGTAGTCGTTCAAATCGGAGCCGTCCAGCTTTATGCTGTTGCCCGTAAAGGCGGCGCTGTCGTATTGCAGACCGCCGTTGCCGAAAGTCCAGCCGCCGAGGTTTTGCGCTCCCTCGTCAAAAAGGAAAGTCCTTAACGTCTCCGTCTGTATGCCGCTCAGCTCCTTTGCGGTGAGCTGCTCGCTCTCGATGGTGGCGAGGTCTTTTATGTCTTCCGGCTGAATGTCGTCGGGGAAATACACGTCTTTATGGGGCACGTTGCGACTTACAAGGTCTATCATCTCGCCCACGGTGACAAGCTCCACATGGTCGTCAAGGTGAGAGACGAACCTGTTTATATAGTCCATAGATCCTATGGACCATGCGTGCGCTATCAGCACGGTGTAGCCCGCTATATCCGTGCAGTCGGTGGAGTAGGCGTTTATCCTCTGCGCCACCCTCTCCACAAAGCCGTAGTAGGCGTTGGAGGAGTCGTTGCCGGCTATCCTCCAAAGGGTCTCGCGGATGGTTATAAAGGGCTTGTCGTTTTGCCAATAAACGCCTCCGCCGCCCTCTATATACATGTTTCCTACCGACCACACGCCGCCCTTTACGGAGTCATGCGCGGCAAAAGCCGCCATGGCGTCCTCGTCGATATAGTTGTCCAGAAAGTTGACGCAGTCTATGCCCGTCCTTTGGTTGTATCCCGCCGTTATGCCTGCATAGGCGGCAAGGCTGTCCCTGTTGTAGTCTGCGGCGTTTACATAGCCGACCCCCGAGGGACCCGCTATGAATTGGTCGTGCTCGGAGCCGTTGTCATAGATGTACTCCATTATGGCGGGCGAGAGGTCTATCATTCCGGGCGCGATTGTCCACGTCATGGGGAAATCGCCGCGATAGGGCGAGCCGAAGTACTTCTTGTCCGTGGCAAACCCGTTCTGCATCCATTGCAGATTGTCGCCGTCGCTCATAACAATTGCAAGATAGTGCTTGCCCTGTTCGGCGGTGATTTGGCGGGGTTCGTAGTTGTACGGTTTTAAATTTTTCTCCTTGAACGCCGAATAGAAGGTGAGGTTTAAGCACCAATCGGCGGCAAGCGTTATCTTGCTGTGCAGGGAGTTGGAGGAGACGAAGTTTATCTCGTTCTCCGTCCAGCCCAACACGGGGATATTGTCGTCCGCCCAGCTTAAAATGTCGTCTTTAACCGAGGAATCGCCGTCGTAGTAATCGCTGTAAAAGCACATCGCCCCGAGCGCTATGGCGTAGTCCCTGAGTTCTGCCTTTTGGGGGCTCTGGTGCACAAGCACCGACTTTGTGAGCTTGTCTTTGTAAGTTTCGAAGACGGAGCGGGTGTTTTCGGAGCGGACGTCTTTTCCCAAAGTGAGCCCGAAATTCTGCGCCGCGCCTTCCAAGCCCGCGCTGACCATAAGATAGCCTTCGGCAGCGCTTACAGCCGTCGCGTAGTTGACGGTTTGGTCGGTCATCGATATGCCCGATTCACCGTTGCTGTTATAGAGCACGTATTTTTGACCCGATATGCTGTCGCGGAATATCTCCGCAAGTTCCCATATGCCGTCGACGCTGTGCACATTGAGACCGTAAGTCTTGGTCAAAGGGGCAAGCCAATCCTTTTCGGCGGCTGTGGGACGGATATATACCGACGCCTTTTGCTTTGCCGCAAGCCCCTGTATGCAGACAGCGGTTTCGAGTTCGGCGGCGGTGAGGGAGTCCTGCCGTATCACGTATACGTCATTGGAATATCCCGCGGGCGTGGGATAGACGGGTTGCTCTGTGGCAGGGCTGAACAAATCAGGCTCTTTGCCGCCGTCAGTCTGTGAGCAGGCGGCGCAGAACAGCCCGAGGGCTGCCGACATAACCAAAACAAGCAGCGCGAACAAGAATTTTCTCATGATTTCCCCCTAAGATCAGTATGTGTATTTGCGCATAAATCGGCAAAGATCCCCCGCATTTTAAACTTTTTTGCAGGGAAATTTGTCGTTTAATTATAGAAAAACGGTTTTCTAAACTGAATAATATAACGGCTTTCCGAAAAGCGGCATTTACCGAATTTAGAAAACCGTTTTTCTATGCTTGACTGCATTATATCACAAAATATTCATGTTGTCAATCCCCAACGTCGATTTTTTCGGATCAAAGTTCGCTATCCGGTCGTCCGCCCCGCGCTTTGCGCATAGCGTAACAATCTTCTTGCTGATGCGTATGGTGTTGGGCGGACAGGGGTTTTTATAATAAATCTCCGTAGGAATAGGACGTCTGAGTTGCGCGCCGATATGTTTCAGGGGTATAAAATATTATTAGCGCTCAATTACTTGCATATCTTGGCGAAAAATGTTATAATCTTTATATGGAAATAAAGCGTAAGTTTATAGATTGGGTAGCCACGGGCAATAGGTTATTCAGGTTGAGGAGCGATAATCCTCACCTAAGGAAGTATGTTTGCAGCGCTATAAAAGAGAATACCGATAAATGCCATAATCCGTCAGGCGAATGCGCCACTTGTGAAGACTACTATGTTGACAAAAGTATCAGTCGCCCGGAACTTGCGGCAGTGTTCGGTGAATCGGAAAGCAAAATCAACAACTGGGAAACCGGTAAGACGCCGGTCGGAATCGAAAACTTGTTGTTTTATTGCCAGATTGCCGAGGTGACATTGGAAGATATTTTGGTCTTTTATAAATAAGCGCGATATGAATTGAGATAGCGCATATGGGAATCCTGTAATTTTTGCAGGGTTCCTTTTATCATATAAGCATTCTTGTACCAAGTGTAATAAATGCTCCTCGCAATAAAAAACAAAATATGGTAAAATAAGACCATAAAATAAGTGCGGGAAACGCACGGATTGCCAGGAGGTAAATATATTATGGCAAACGAAATTTTTGGAACGAGGCGCAATATTGACATCGTGTTCTGTATAGATGGAACAGGCAGTATGGCGCCCTGCATTGAGAGCGTTAAATCCAACGCACGCAGATTCCACTTGGAATTTGTGAGCGCAATGACCGACCTCGGCAGTGAAATCGATTCCATGCGCGTGAAGGTCATTGTCTTCCGTGATTATCGCAATGACGGAGATCAGGCAATGGTAGAGAGTCCCTTTTTTGAGCTTCCCACCGACACGGCGGATTTTGAAAAGTACCTTGCCGATATTTCGGCAGAGGGCGGCGGCGACGGACCCGAAAACGGGCTTGAAGCTCTGTACTATGCAATGAAGTCAGACTTTACAACGGCGGCAAAGGACAGGCAGGTCATTGTTCTCTTTACCGACGCTGACGCCTTAAAGCTTAAAGCGAGAGCAAGTGAAGCAGGTTATCCTGCCGAGATGGTCGATGAGGCGGGGTTGCTTAAAATGTGGGCTTGCGTGGCGCAGGATCCCGATTTCAAGCTCCGCGAGCGCAACAAGAGGCTTGTTATGTTCGCTCCCGACGGTACGAAGTACAAGGAGCTTATATCCAAGCTCACCCGTAGCGTCTTTGAGCCTGTAAACATGACTGACGGTCTCGGCGACATCGACTTTAAGGACATAATAAAGATTATTGCCGCTTCAGCAAGTAACTAACGGGCATAGGAAAATGGGCGGACAGTACTTATATGCATATCATATATGCTGTTCGCCCAAATTCCCAAAAGGTAAATATTATGGCAAATAACATATTTGTTCCCAAACGCAATGTCGACGTGGTGTTCTGTATCGATGGAACGGGCAGCATGGCTCCCTGTATTGAGAGCATAAAGGCAAATGTACACAGAGATTATCACTTTGACGGAGAACAGGCAATGCCAGAGAGCCCCTTTTTTGAGTTTCCCGCCGATACGGCGGATATGGCGTGATATTATCAGTATCATAGCAGGGGCTCTTTAGATTGGCGTGAAAGCTAAAAACAATTTAAGATTTCATTATCGGAATCACAAAGAGGTTAACAGTTATGAAATACAATGGTACTTTTGAAGTGGATCCTGCTTTTTTGAGTGGAAGCACTATTTTGTGGAAACCAACAGGTAACGGTGAATATGTAATTGCCACAAAGGGCGGGAAGAAATACTTCGTTAAGCGCAATATGCATGCCAGATATCCAACAAAGGGTGACCCCAAAGTCGTGTACGATAAGAATAAGGCAGAGGCGGACGCTTTGCAAAAGAAGCAAGAGCGGTTGAGTGAGCTTATGAAAGGTCTCAGCTGGTCGACGGATCATATAGTCGTTGAGGAAGAACATTTTTGGGATAGCGAACACAAGTTTACGACCGTTACCACCTGTATCCCCGATGTTTTCCCCGACACATATGCCTACAAATCCCTTTCTCTTGAGTCATTCATTCAATTGGCAAAAAGCGCTTCGGCAGCTCTGGAAAAACTTCATGCGCACGGAGTCATTCATGGCGACCTGAAAGAAAAAAATATCCTCGTTTCAAACAAGGGCGGCAAATATATAGCTTACTTGATTGATTTTGATTCCTCGTATCCTGCCGACGACATACCCGAATGGATAAGCATAGGCGGTTCCAACGGATATCAAAGCCCCGAAGTTTTTCTCTACGGTTCGGACGAGGGGGCAGCACCCAAGGAAACGATTACGCCGGCTACGGATATCTTCTCTCTCGGCGTTGTATTCCATAAGTGGTGGGCAGGCTCGTTCCCCGGAGTGGATATGGAACATGGTTCGGTCGGCGCTGCGGTGAACTTTGATAAGGCCGTGACAATACATAACAAGTTCAATGTTCGCATCGGGGATAGCTGTGGGGCAACTTTGCAGTCGCTCATCAACTGGATGTTTGCAAAAGATCCGTCGGACAGGCCCACGGCTAAGCAGGTTTCAGACGTTCTGTCAGATAAGCTGGAGGTCCCCGAAGCCTTTCACAAAGGGGATGACGATAAGCCGTTTGACATTGAACTTTGGGATGCGCACAAGTTGGTTGCAAAACTTTTATCGGTGAGCGACCTGAAGGGAAAGGGCTTAAAATCCCTTAAACGTATCAACGAAGGAAGCGGAAGCGCGGGTTTGAAATATCGCGTTGTCATGAAAGACGGCTCGGAAAAGACGGTGACGATATCTGAGCTCTGCGAAGCGGGTTATGCCACGGGTAAGGGTGCGGAAGTGGAAACTCCTTGGGCAGAGCATATGATCGAGTTCGAGTCCCCTGATGTTATCGCACAAAAAGGTTATGCCAAGATTTGTAAAGCGCAGATTTCGTTCAGGAAGAGATATCTCATTACAACTGCGTCCGGCCGTCAAATCGACAAGGGCTATGAATGGCTGATTGCCGAAGGGCTCGCTCACCCGAAAACCGTATCGGTCGAAGCGGATACGCCGTGGCCCGAACACGGTACGGCATACTGTTCCGAAAATATGGCTCGCCTTGGAGTAAAGAGTATTTCAAGGATGGAAGTCGGCGGAGAACATCGCTATAAAATCGTCTACGAAGAAATTGTGGACGGAAAGAATAAGGTAAACGAAAGAGTTCCCGCAAACAATCTTAAACTCATGGGGTTCATTAAATGAAAAACATATCTTTTAAGTTTTATTCGGTGCTGAAAAATGAGGACGCAATCCCCTATATCGGCGGTAATCTTTTGGTTGCCGCCGATGGGTTGGGCGGTTCAGGTTCTGCTGTTCATCAGATCGACCGTGCAAAGCATACAGATATGCATAAAGAAATATGGTCGGGTGCGTTCGGCGATATTTCGGCTATCTCACGTGAGCTTTCACAGTATATTGAAGAGCTTATAGCTCCTATGATAGACGGAAAAGACGATACTTCTGCGCTATGGGCATCGAGAATTGTGATTGCCCGTTGCGTATATGCTCTTACGGAGGGTGAGTTTAGGGGCGCGAAGCTGGACGACGAAAAAGTAAGGGCGGCTCTTGCGGAATTTATAGGCAAAGGTCTGCATTACACGGTCAAAAAATTCGATTTGAAGAACGGCAAATACGCCAATCAATTGCTTCTTCCCACCACATTGGCATTTATCCGTTATATAGAGGGCGAAGATTCTGTCGTTGCCGAAACCGTCTGGTCAGGCGACTCGCGCCTCTATGCTCTCACGTCTGAGGGATTAAAGATCCTCTCTGTGGACGATGAGGACGATTCGGGTGCTATAACCAACCTGTTTTATGCCGACAATCAAAAAATTCATTTGCATTATCTGAGGCACGAGATCCAAAAGCCCTGCATTCTTATGGCTGTAAGCGACGGGGTGTTCGACCCTTTTGCCCCTCATGACAGTTTGGGCGCAGAGCATACTCTGCTTTCTGCCATAGGCGGGAGCAATTGCGAACAGGATCTGGCGGATAAGCTCCATGGCTTTTTTGATAGCGTTCACGGCGATGACGCTACTATGGCTTTTGCTTCTTTCGGATTTGCCGACTTCGCGGACATGAAAAAAGTACTCAAAGCGCGTACCGATAAGATCTTGTCCGTAAGACAAAGACAGGCAGAGCTGTATCCGGCTCTTGAAGTTTTGGATCTTTCCGAAGAGGAAGCGGCGCACTATGTTACTTCACGCACCAAGGATCGGTATGACTATATAATTCCGATCATACTTGACGCTATAGAACGCGGCATATATGATGTCGTAATTACCGAAAAGCTCCGTAGCATTGCAGATGCCGCACGGGGAGCTTACATTGCTGAATTGGAGACAGCAAAAAAGAAAAGGCGGGAGACAGCATTGGCTGAACTTAATAGATATGTCCTGACCCATCCCGAGTTTGTTGTTTCCGAAATATTAAACTTTGCTCCAATGAGGCGTAATGACCAAATTGCGGAAACGTATACACGTTTTAAGCGCGTAGCCGAGGATTTGGTATCAGAATTAAGCCGTTTAAGAGATGCTGAAAGGAGGTTGGTGGAGTTGAACGCGAAAAAGCAGATCCTTCACGGACAAATTCAAGCAAAGATAGCCGAATACCGCAAACATTTCGATGACATGTGGGATGATCAGGATCAGAACGCGGCCAAAAACCGTGGAAGCGTCCTTGATATTCTATATGTATGGAGCCGCATAGACAATTCTCTTAAATTCGGTTGGGGGCTTCAGGATATAGGGAAGCTACCGTCAGTCGATAGGGAATTAGCTTATGACGTCCAAGCTTTTAATTCAGGCTGTCGCACATTTCATTCTGATATAAATTCATGCCGAAACATGAGAGATAGAATCAGAACCAATTATGAGTTGCTGTGGAAACGCCTATTCGAATATCTTAGATCCGATGAGCGGTTGACAGATGTTCTGTTAAGTCCGGGTGCAATACATAAATTTGGATTTAATGGATTTGCCGATAACAGCGCTTTAGCTTTCGGCAATGGCTATAAAGACGGTCTGCTCAGAAAGTTGAAAGCAAGGGAGGCGGAAATTGTTCCCTGTATTGTTCAGGCATTGGCTGACGGGTGCGATAGCTCCTCCGTGATAGACGCCCAATATTCTGCGACCAAATTGGATCTGTTCAGAACATATTATAGGTTGCGGAACAATCCTGCCGATAGGGTAAAGATAAAGGAATTTGAAAAGGAATTGCTTGCGTTAGAAGCCGAATATACGAGCTTGGTGGATCATGCAAAACTTTAAACCCGAACTGATCTTCAATAATGATGCCGGCAATGAGGGTGAGAGATTGAATCTCACCCTCTGCGGCGTTGGCGACGATAAGGTGGTTTTAAAACTCAATGAAGAACAAGTGGCTTTGCTCAACATGAGGTTTACCCGTTCATTTTATGTCAGATGCAAAAAGGAGAGATTGTTATATGACATAGATAATGCCGGCTCGTATATTGAACTTGAAGAAATAGCCCGCAAAAATTATCTCTGTGATGCCTGCGAATTCAGCGATATAAATTTATACGGAGTAAAACGCTTACTTAAAGTTGTTGTTGAAATCCTGTATAAATATCCCAGACTGCGCAGTAAGTTGTGCTTCATAGGCACGCATTACGGTATGGAAAAACTTCTCATAAGGCTTGAAAATGGAGATGAGAGCGCATTGTGCAGTTTCAACCTTCAATATATTTGCACAAGTGAAAATGCAAAAAATCTCGGGCAGTTTTTCCATAAAATGTTGACCGACTTAATAAGCAGGCATGAGAGGTATATAGCGACGGCTATGTCGGCTTTTGGGTTATTTGACGCCGTGCTGCTCGACAGAAACGATTATGAAGGATATGCGTATCTGCAATTCATTTCAAATCTCAGACGGGATGAAGAGGAAGGTTTTCATCCTGAAGGATGTCATGTGCCTGAGTCGGTAGTATATCATGAGTTGGGACATTTGTTGGATGAGATGTGCGGTCTTTCCGGCGATCCTGACTTTAAATCCTTTTACGGCAGCCTCGATCGCGACGATATCGGCAATGGATTGTCTGAATATGCTCTCGCATCTCCGGCAGAGTTTATAGCGGAAGGGTTTGCGGAATTTATGTGCAATCCCGCACCGCGTCCCATTGCGAGCAAGGTCGGCGAATTGCTGGACGAGGCTTATAAAAAACTTAAATAGTCCTTTTAAAACAAATATAGGTTAAAAAACAAAAAGTTCAGCCGAAATTATTCCATAACGGTTACTGACGTGATATAATTTTTGCACGGAGGCAGAGATGCAAGAGCTTACCATAGAAGAAAAAATTGCAGAAATCAAAAACACCGACACCTATCTGGATGTTAAAAACGCCTGGTTTCCGCCTTACTATGAGAAAGAATACTACTTTGTGAGCTATTCCCATAAGGACTATAAGTTGGTCTATGAAAGTCTGCACAGACTGCAAAGCGGCAAAAAGCGGCTGAATTTATGGTACGACCATAACCTTGCTCCCGGCAGGGATTGGGAAATAGAAGCCCGCCGTTATATTTATGACTTCAATTGCAAGGGCGTTATATTTTTCCTGAGCGAAAACGCCGTGCTTTCGCGGTCTATCCACAAGGAGATAGAATTTGTAAAAAACAGCGGTAAATCCTATCTTCCGATAAATCTTCCCTGCGAAAAAATAGAGGGACATGGCGGCGAATATTTAGCCGCCGCAAAAATGCTTGAACTATTAAAACAGCAAGGCTATGAAATTGAAAACTATGACGAAAAATCGGCTGTTTTAAATGAAACATTTAGCAGCAAGATAACTTATTTGTGGTTTGATCAAGAAATAGAACGGCAAATAGAGCAAATTCTCTCATTGAAACGCCAGCCTTTGCTTAATATAGATATTGATCAGTGGATAGCGGTAACTTCGATCAACGATATTAATGTGTTGGAAATCAAAAAAGAGGATTTTGAATATTTTGATAAAAAAGATCAATGCAAAAAGGCTGCTGATTACATAAATGCTTGCGCATTTGCAAATTGCAGATATCTATCAAAAGTGGAATTGCCTGAAAGTATAACAGGAATCGGTGAATTCGCTTTTCATAATTGCACAAGCCTTACAAGCATAACCATTCCCAAAAGCGTGTGCCATATCGACAATAGTATATTCAATGGTTGCACAAGCCTTGAAAGCGTAAATTTCGGAAATAACAGCGAACTTGAAACTATCGGCGAGCGGGCGTTCGGGGATTGCACAAGCCTTGAAAGCGTAACCATACCAAATAGTGTTACTTCTATTGGTGGTGGGGCGTTTTGGGGGTGCGTAAGCCTTACAAGCATAAATTTCGGAAATAACAGCAAACTTGAAACTATCGGCGAGGAGG
>CANQXZ010000018.1 GCA_947627955.1 uncultured Clostridia bacterium | reverse complement strand
CATCTGCGTCCAATCGCACGCCTCCGTGCCGCCCGCCCCCGCGTGGAGGTTGAGTATGGCGTTGTTCGCGTCGTACTTCCCCCTCAGAAGGGCGCGTATCCGCATCTCTTCGAGGTCGGTCTCCGCGGCGGAGATCATCTGTTCGAGTTCGGGGATAAGGCTCTCGTCGTCCGCCTCCTCTATGAGGTCTACAAAGGCAAAGGCGTCCGCAAGGGCGGCTTCGCCCTTTTTATACGCCGATATCTTGCCCTCCACCGAGGAGATCTCCCTGCCTATCTTTGCCGACTTTTCGAGGTCCTGCCAGACGGAGGGGTCCTCCTGCTCCTTTTTGAGCTCTTGCAGGCGGGAACCCAAGTTGTCTATATCGAGAGCGTATTTCGCCTCCGCAAGAGTGTCGGAGAGCGATTTCAATTTCAATCTGTAATCGTCTGCTTTAAACATAATTCAACGGCGTCTCTATCCTGTATTTTCAGCGGTGGTCCTTCCAATAGCAGCAGTCTTTATACTTCTTGCCGCTTCCGCAGGGGCAGGGGTCGTTGCGCCCGACCTTTGCGGACTTTGCGGCGACTTTGGGAAGAGCCTTGCCGCCTATATTCGTCGCCAGATCCTTGGGAGCCTGCGCCCTCTCGCCCAGATACGCCCCTGCGCCGTCGGGCGCGTTGGGCATGGGCGCGCGGGGCGCGCTCGCACCCGCGGGGGGTACGGGCTGTACGGAAGATTGAGCGGCTTTTTCCGCGTTCTCCCTCTCGCGTATGCGCTGTTCCATTATCTCGCGGGAACGGGCGGCGACGCCCGCGTTTATGGGCGCGAGCCCCTTCCTCACGTCGCCCTGTCCTTCGGGCGCGGCGGGCGGGGGAGTTATCACCTTTCTCACGGGCGCGGCGGGCGCGCGGCGCTCTATCCTGCCCTTTAAAAGGCGGGAGATTGTGACCGTCTGCACCCTGTCTATCATCTCCTCGAACATCTCGTAGCCCTCGGTCTTATAGGCTATTACGGGGTCCTGCTGGGCGTAGCCTCTCAGCCCTATGCCCTTTCTCAGCTGGTCCATCGCGTCGATATGGTCTATCCAATTCTTGTCGACGCATATGAGGAGCTGCTGGCGCTCTATCTCGTGGAAGTCTATCTTGCCCTCGAACATGGCGTTTATGTTCTCTATCTTCTGCTCGTAAGCCTTTATCACTTCCTTGCTTATCCTGTCTATCGCCCGCTCGTAGTCCCACTTTTCGAGCATTTCGCGTGTGACCGTAAAGGTGCATTCGTCGGGATACACCCTCTTTTGAAGGGCGTCGTTGAGCGCCTCCTCGTCCCACTTTTCGGGCATGGCTTCGGTGTTTACCGTTTCGCCGACGACCTTTGCCACATAGTCGGGAATGTATTTGAGCATCTGCTCGTGGACGTCCTCGCCGCGCAAGACTTTCATGCGCTCGCCGTAAATGGTCTTGCGCTGTTCGTTCATGACCTCGTCGTATTGCAGGGTGTGCTTTCTTATGCCGAAGTTCCTGCCCTCTATCGCCTTTTGCGCGTTTTCGATGGAGCGGGTGAGCATCTTGGATTGGAGACACTGGTCCTCGTCTATCTTGAACACGTTGTACAGCTTTTTCATGCTCTCGCCGCCGAAACGCTTTGCGAGGTCGTCTTCGAGGGAGATGAAAAACACCGAATCGCCGGGGTCGCCCTGACGTCCGCTGCGCCCGCGGAGCTGGTTGTCTATGCGGCGGCTCTCGTGACGCTCGGTGCCGAGTATGCAGAGCCCTCCCGCCTCGATGACCTGCTGTTTTTCGGCGTCGGTCTCCGCCTTATACATCTTGTAGAGTTCGGCGTAGCGCTCGCGCGCCTTGGTCTCCTCTTCGTTGAATTCCCTGTCCGCATAGGAGATAGCCACTTCCACCATCTCGTGGTCGTAGCCCTCCTCGCGCATCCGCTTTTTGGCGAGATATTCGGGGTTGCCGCCGAGAAGTATATCGGTGCCGCGCCCCGCCATGTTGGTGGCTATCGTCACGGAATTGAGCCTGCCCGCCTGCGCGACTATCTCCGCCTCGCGCTCGTGGTTTTTGGCGTTCAGGATATTGTGCTTTATGCCGTTGCGCCTCAAAAGCCTCGAGATCTCCTCCGACTTTTCGACGGTGACGGTGCCTATGAGAATGGGCTGACCCTTGGCGTGCCGCTCCACCACCTCGTTGACTATCGCCTTTTTCTTGCCCTCGACCGTGGAGTAGATCATGTCGGCGTAGTCCACCCGCTTTACGGGGCGGTTGGTGGGAATGGGCACGACGTCGAGGGAGTATATCGTCCTGAATTCGTCCTCTTCGGTCATGGCGGTACCCGTCATGCCCGAGAGCTTGTTGTACAGCCTGAAATAGTTCTGGAAGGTGACGGTGGCGTGCGTCTTGTTCTCTTCCTTTACCTTTACGTGTTCCTTTGCCTCTATCGCCTGATGGAGGCCGTCGGAATATCTTCTGCCGTTCAGGATACGCCCCGTGAACTCGTCGACTATGAGTATCTCGCCGTCGTCGGAGACGATGTATTCCTCGCCGTTATGGAACAGCTCGTGCGCTTTGAGCGCCTGCTGTATGTGATGGTTCAGATCGGCGTTTTCTATGTCGCCGAGGTTGTTTATGCCGAAAAATCTTTCCGCCTTTTCCGCGCCCTTTTCGGTTATGGTGACCGACTTTTCCTTGCGGTCTATGACGTAGTCCCAATCCTCCATGGCTTGCAGGATCTGCAAGAGCCGCTCCTGCGCCTCTCTCTCCTTTTCGGAGAGATCCTTCTTCTTGCGGGAGGGCGCGTTTTTCTCGGCGTCCTTTTTGTCGTCGTCGAACCCGCCCGAGAGGGTGCGCACGAACTTGTCCACCTTTTCATAGAGGTCGGAACTCTCTCCCCCTCTTCCAGAGATGATGAGGGGGGTCCTCGCCTCGTCTATGAGTATGGAGTCCACCTCGTCGATTATGCAGAAGTTGAGTTCCCTCTGCACCATCGCGGGAATGGAAGTTTTGAGGTTGTCGCGCAGATAATCGAAGCCGAGCTCGTTGTTAGTGGCGTAAATTATGTCGCACTGGTAGCTCTTGCGCTTTTCATCGTCGTCCATTCCGGGCACGACCACGCCCACGGTGAGCCCCATGAACTTGTGCACCTTGCCCATCCACTCCGCGTCGCGGCGGGCGAGATAGTCGTTTACGGTGACTATGTGCACGCCCTTGCCCGTGAGGGCGTTGAGATAAGCGGGCAGGGTGGAGACAAGCGTTTTGCCTTCGCCCGTCTTCATCTCCGCGATCCTGCCCTGATGCAGGCAGATGCCGCCGACTATCTGCACGTGGAAGTGCTTCATGTTGAGGACCCGCGCGCTCGCCTCGCGCAGGGCGGCGAAGGCGTCGTAGAGAATGTCGTCGAGGGTCTCCCCCGCGGCGAGCCTGTCCTTGAAGATCTTGGTCTGACCTTTGAGCTCCTCGTCGGTCATGGCGGCGTAAACGGGTTCGAGATCCTCCACCTTTTTAGCCATTTTATCGAGCTTTTTCAGAGCCCCGCGGCTGTCAGAGCCGAGAATGAATTTTATAAGTCCCATAAAAACTCCTTTGTTCCGCCGTGGCGGAAACCGTGCGGAACGCCTCCGCGCGGCAACACGTTAATTATATATAAACCAAATTATAACAATTCAATTATAATTGTACTATATTTGAGCGGATATGTAAAATCGTTTTTTCTCAAAATTTGCAAATTTTTGCAAAAAATGCGCCCGCGGCGGAGGTCAGTCCGCCGCGGGCGCGCTTTTAAACGTCTTCAACCTGAAAATTCGTCACGTTTCCCCGCCGTCCGGGGCTGGAAGCCCTCAGACGTCCTCCAAATCGGTAAAGGCGAATTTATCCACGTCGAAGAGCCCCGTATCGAGCAGTTTGAGCCGCGGCACCACCGCGAGCGACAAAAACGCGAGGGACATGAAGGGCTCTGTATCCGCGGGCACTCCCGCGGCGTGCGCAACGCCCTCTATCTCTTTGAAGCGCGCTATGAACTCGCCGCATTTAAGATCGCTCATAAGCCCGCCTATCCTTAACGGGAGCACGTGCGCGCCGCCCTCTTTCAAGACGACGGCAAGCCCGCCGCCCGCTTCTTTGAGCCTCAATACGGCTTCCGCCATAGAGGCGTTGTCGTCCCCCGCGACGACTATGTTGTGGGAATCGTGGGCTATAGTAGTCGCTACGGCGCCGCCCGAAAAGCCGTAGCCCTTCAACAGCGCCCTGCCTATATTGCCCGTGGCGCGGTGCCTCTCCACGACGGCGAGCTTTAAAAGCGGCGTGCCCTCCAAAAGGACGTCGCCGCCCTCCGAACGCACCTCCACCGTCTCCGAGCCCGTGACTATGGTGCCCTTGCCCAGAACTATCGCCTTTGCACGCCCGCCCTTTAAGTTTATTGCGAAGTCCGCCGGCGAAACGGGGGCGCAGTTTACAGTGGAGAGCACGGCGCGGGGGAGATATTTTTTGCGCGGCTTAAAGAGGGGTTTTCCGTTCTCCGCGACAAGAACGCCGTCCTTGAACACGTATTTCACGTTGAAGCCAGAAAGGTCGTCCGCCGCGGCGAGGTCGGCGGCGTAGAAGGGGGCGATCGCGCCCCTGAATTTCAGCCCGTAGCACTCGGCGGCGTTCAACGTGGCGCAGCAGACCGCCGCAACGGGGTCAATGCCGTACTCCTTTACGATGCGGCGCAGGGCGTCGTCTATATGCCCCTTGTCGCGCAGGTCGGCGGCGTTTCTGTCGTCCGTGCAGAGCAGAAAGCGCCTGAAATTGAAGGCGCCGATATTCTTCGCCGTGGCAAGATCGCGGCAGGTGGAGCCGTGCCGCACGTGCACGTACATCCCCTTGGATATTTTTTCAGCCGTCTCCCCGTCGGAAGTGCACTCGTGGTCGGAGGTTATGCCGCCGCATAGGTATGCGTTGAGTTCCCTCCCCGACAGCGCGGGCGCGTGCCCGTCTATGCCCTTCCCCGCCGCGAGGGCGGCGCGGAGCTTTAAGAGGACGTCCGCGTTCCCCGATACAACTCCCGGGTAGTTCATCATCTCCCCGAGCCCGTGGATATGCCGATCTTTTATGAGCTTTGCGGTATCCTCCCCCGAGATCTCGGCTCCGCTCGTCTCGAAAGGCGTTGCGGGCACGCAGGAGGGAAGCTGCAATATGACGTCGAGAGGGGTCCGTGAAGAGGCCTTTCTCATGTACTCCGCTCCCACCATGCCGCAGACGTTGACTATCTCGTGCGGGTCGGCGACGACCGCCGTTGTGCCGCGCGGCACCACGAGGGCGGCGTATTCCTCGGGGCTGAGCTGCGAGCTCTCTATGTGCACGTGCCCGTCTATAAAGCCCGGGGTCACGACGAGGCGGGAAAAGTCCAATTCCTCTTCCCCCACGTACGAGCCGACGCCCGCTATCCTGCCGCACGCTATGGCTATGTCGCCACGCTTCACGTCTCCCGAAAACACGTCGGTATACGCCGCGTTTTTCAAAACCGTATCGGCTTTTTCGTCGCCGCGGGCGACGCGTATCAGCCTTTCATGTTCCTGCACGGTGAGCTCTTTCATTGCTTATCCTCGTCTGAAGAAGCCGCTATGTACTTGTCGAGCATGCTCTTGCCCAAACGCTTGCCGATGCCCTCCACCAGCTTCTCCTTCATGGTCTTTTTATGAGGCTCTTCCACGGAGCCCGAGAAATTCAGATCGCGGCAGGGATCGAAAGTTATGTACCCGCACTCCGCCGCATAGGAAAATACGCTCTTCAAAACGCCCTCGAGGACGGGTCTGTCCTCCGCGGGTGAGTTTTCGACGAGGTTCAGAAGCGCGGGGGATTTGATGGAAGTTATGTACTTTTTCCCGAGCGCGGGCACCAAAGTTCCGTCTATTATCCTGCCTATCGCGTCGTAGTGCTTCTTGTCTATCCTGTTTTTGGCGCCCTTTAAGGGCGTGCCCGTGATGGCGAGCTGATACCATTCGAGGAGCACCCCCGAAAAGCGCTGTTTCAGCTTCACGGGGGAGAGCAGCCAGCGCACGTATTTGCCCAGACCGCCGAACAGCATGGGCACGAGCTGGACGATAATGGTGAAGATCGACAGGATCACCACCACTATGTCCACCGCAGCGGGCAGGGCGGCGACACCGCCCGAAACGCTGTAATAGATCGCCAGAACGGACATGGACAGCGAGAGCAGTCGGGCGATTATCCTGATTATTTTCAGGGTCACGGAGAACCGTTTAAGGCTCTTCGTCGTCTGGCGCGAACTGAGCAGCGCGAATATCGTCAGAAATATCGCGACGACAAAATACGCCCCCGCGATGGAATACACCAATATCTCGCTCTTTAAGGCAATCTTGTCGTAGAAAGCCGAGATGAACACGAAAGTCACGTACAGCAGGGTGAACACGGTGCTGACGCAGAGGGTGACTACGTTCACCCTGCGGGCTATGACGGCGCGGTTTGCGTACACGTTTTTGATCAGCGTGCGCATGTCGAACACGTCCTTTGCGAGCGTGAAAGTCTCCTCCGCCGAGATGGTGTGCCTTATTTTCTTCTCTTCTTCTTCGGGTTTCATATAACGGATTATATCATATCTGAATAGGCGTTGTAAAGGTCGTCGAGAGATTTTTTTATTTCGGCGAGCCTCGCGGAAATTTCCTTGACCTTTTTGTAGTCCGCGGCTACATCGGGATCGGAGAGGCTGAGGGTGAGCGCGTTTTCCTCCTCTTCGAGGAGGGTTATACTCCTCTCCGTTTCCCTCATCTTCTCCTTTTTGGCGGCTTCCGCCGCGCGGACGGCGCGGTTTTTGTGGCTTTGCTCCCTCTTTTTTAAGAATTCGGCGTTCTTTTCCTCTTGGGCAAGGCGCGCCTCTTCCTGCGCGCGGGCGGACTTTTCGGACACATAAAAATCGTAATTTCCGCAATACGTGTTGAGTTTTCCGTCCTCTATCTCCACCACTTCGTCCGCGACGGCGGAGATGAAATACCTGTCGTGCGAGACGAACAGCACGGTGCCGCCGAAATCTTTGAGCGCCCTCTCCAGACTCTCGCGGGCGGGCAGATCGAGGTGGTTCGTCGGCTCGTCGAGGAGGAGAAAGTCGGCGTTTTCGGCTTGCAGCACGCACAGGGCGAGCTTGGCGCGCTCCCCGCCCGACAGCGAGCGCACTTTTTTGAACATGTCCTCTTCGAACAGCCCAGAGCGGGCGAGAAGGGCGCGCATCTCCGTCTGCGTGGCGGCGGCGTGCCTCTGCCACAGCTCCGCGAGCACGGTGTTTTCTGGGTCGAGGTCGAGCCCCTCCTGATCGTACAGCGCCATCTTTACTCCCCTGCCCTTTTCCACTCCCGCGCAGCCGGAAAATACCGCCTTCAAAAGCGTGGTCTTGCCCGCGCCGTTTTCGCCGACGAGGGCGACCTTTTTGCCGCGCGCAACGCAGAGGTTTGCCGAGCGGACGAGCAGCTTCCCGCCCGCAGAGAGGTCGAGCCCCGAAACGACGACCGCCTTTTCCGCGGGGGTAGTCATGTCCCCGAAGCGGAATTCGGGCGGGCGGGGCGGCGTATAGGGCTTTTCGGGGGCTTCGAGTTTTCCGAGCTTTTTCACCCTGCTCTGCGCCGATCTTGCCGTGGTCGCCCGCACTATGTTCCTGTCTATATAGTCTTTGAGTTTAGCCGCCTCCTCTTCGTACGCCTCATACTCCTTTAAAAGGCGCGCCTGCTTCTCGGCTTTGAGGAGCTTATACTTGGTGTAGTTGCCCCTGAACGCCGAGAGCGAGCCGTTTTCGAGTTCGAGTATGTCGGTGCACAGCTTGTCGAGAAAATACCTGTCGTGAGAGACGACGAGAAGGGCGCACTTGCGGGTTGAAAGATAGTCTTCGAGCCAGAAGAGGGTGGATATATCGAGGTGGTTAGTCGGCTCGTCGAGAATGAGGATATCGGGCTCTTCGAGCAGCAGACGGGCGAGTTTGAGGCGGGTCTTTTCCCCGCCGGACATCGTGTCTATCACCCTGTCGTACATTCCCGAAAAGCCCATGCCGTTCAAAACGGTCTTTATCTTCACGTCCGCGCCGTAACTTTCGCGGGCGTTTATCCTGTCCGTCACGCTCTCGAAGCGCGCGGCGAGCCGCCTGTACTCGCTGCCGTCCGCCGCCTCCGAGATGCCGTGGGAGAGCTTTTCGAGCCGCTCGATATCCATCAGATCCTCGCTGAAAACGGAGAGCATCTCCCCGTACACGGTGTTGCCCGAAACGTAGCCGCCGTTCTGGGCGAGATAGCCCGTCTTTATGCCGTTTTTTAAGGTTATCCTGCCGCTGTCGGGGGCAAGAAAGCCCAGCGCGAGCTTTAAAAGTGTGGTCTTGCCCGCGCCGTTTTCCCCTATCAGCCCCGCGCGCTCGCCCTCGTTTATCTTAAAAGTCACGCCGCGGAATATCTCGTCTTCGCCATAGGCGAACCCAACGTCTTCGAATGAAAGCAACATATCTTCAATAGTCCCATGCGGGGATATAGCACTCCCGCGCGCTCGAATAGTCCTGCAAAAATACCCTTTTCAGCCCCGCCTCGCGCACTGCCGCCGTCACCTTTCCGTATTCGCGGCGGGTTATGCGGCGGTTGAGCTCGGGGAACCGCGAAATGTCCCCCATGGGCGTATATTGGCTCATGAGCGAAAAGTACACGCCGTCATTAAAGCCGCTGACGAACCTGACAACTTCGAGGCTGTCGTACACGGCGAGCGGAAGGACGAGATGGCGCACTATGCACCCCGAGAGCAGCTTGCCGCCCTCCTCCCTTATCGGCTTTTCCGCCATGAAGCGGACGGCGGGCAGGGCGAACTCCGCGTAGTCCCCCCTCGCGGTGTAGCGCGCCGAGAGCGCGGGGTCGATGAATTTCAGATCGGTGAGCCACACGTCCACGAACTTGTCCGCCAGCCTCAGCTGTTCGATGTTCTCGTAGCCGTGGGTGTTGTAGACTATGGGTATACGCGGTCTGTAAATCGACACCGCCTCCGCTATGTCGCCGAGGTAGTGGGTGGGGTTGACGAGGTTTATGTTCTCCGCGCCCATCTCTTCGAGTTCGGAAAATATCCGCGCGAGCTCCTTTGCGGTTATCTCCTTGCCGCGCGTGTTGCGGGAGAGCTCGAAGTTCTGGCAGAACACGCACTTCAACGGGCACCCGCAGAAGAACACGCAGCCGCTTCCGTTTTTATGGGAGATGGGCGGCTCCTCGTAGAAATGCAGCCCGTATTTGGCGATTTTCAGCCCCTTTACTCCGCAGGCTCCCGCGCGCTCTCCGCGCTGGGCGCCGCACATGACGGGGCACTGACGGCAGTTCATGGCTCTATTATACCACGGCGGCGGAAAAAATCAAAGTTTTTGGGGCGCAGTTGCGCTATCGGCGCGCATTTTGGTTGACATTACAGGGGGTTGATGGTAAAATATCCCCAAACCTATAAAGAGTGTGCGAGAGAACGGCTCGACGACCACACAGCAACCTGCGCAAGGCAAGGTGCTAAAGCCGTACCGATGGGGCAACAGAAATATATTCTCCCCTGCGGCGCGGCAGGGGAGTTTGATTTTTTACGGAGGAGTTATGACTAAGTTTTTTACGAGCGAGAGCGTGACGGAAGGGCATCCCGACAAGCTGTGCGACCAGGTTTCGGACGGGATATTGGACGCGATCCTGTCAAAGGACGCCAACGCGAGGTGCGCCATAGAGTGCTGCGCCGCCTACGACAGAATGCTGATAATGGGCGAAGTGGCGACTTCCGCCAAGGTCGATTACGAGGGCATAGCCCGCTCGGTGATAGAGCGCATAGGCTATAAGCACGGCTCCTTTGCATACGACAGGTGCAGGATAGACGTAGCCGTGCATGAGCAGAGCGCGGACATAGCCATTGGCGTTGTTCAAAGGGGCGACATAGGCGCGGGCGACCAAGGGATGATGTTCGGATACGCCTGCCGCGAGACGGAGGAGCTCATGCCCCTCCCCATAGCGCTCGCGCATAAACTCGCCCAAAGGCTCGCCGAAGTGAGAAAGGACGGCTCTCTCCCCTACCTCCGCCCGGACGGCAAGACGCAGGTCACGGTGGAATACGACGGCAAAACGCCCGTGCGCGTGGACACGGTGGTGGTCTCGGCGCAACACAACACGAAGATCTCGCAGGAAGAGCTGAAACGGGACATAGAGGAAAAAGTGATAAGCGTCATCCCCGAACGCCTGCTGAAAGGGACGAAATACTTCATAAACCCCACGGGGCGGTTCCACATAGGCGGTCCCGAGGGCGACAGCGGGCTGACGGGCAGGAAGATAATAGTGGACACCTACGGCGGGCGGTGCCCCCACGGCGGCGGAGCCTTTTCGGGCAAGGACGCCACGAAAGTGGACCGCTCGGCGGCGTATATGGCGAGGTTCATATGCAAGAACCTCGTGGCGGCGGGACTGTGCGACGAGGCGGAGATACAGCTCGCCTATGCGATAGGCGTGGCTGAACCCGTATCCGTCTTCGTGGACACCTTCGGCACGGGGAAGCTCGGCGACGACCGCATTGCGGAGATAGTAAAAGAGCGCTTCGACCTGCGCCCCGCCGCGATAATAAACACCCTCGGGCTGAGGGCGCCCATCTTCTCCCCCACCGCCTCCTACGGGCACTTCGGGAAGCCTTACCTGCCGTGGGAAAAACTCACGAGGGCGGACGATCTGAAAAAATATCTGTGACTTTAAAAAGAGCGCGCAAAACGGCGCCCGCGGAGTTCTCCGCGGGCGCCGTATTCTGTTTTTTACTGCTCCGTCAAGCCGCGGAGACATATTTGCGGCGGAGGACAAAGGAGAGCGCAGCCAGCGCGGCTCCCGTACCGCCGTACAGCGCTATGTACAGCCAATGCAACGGCACATAGCCGATATTGCAGAAGAAATAAGCAAATTCATCTTCCCCAGCCGCGGGGGCGTACTTCAAGGAGAGCACGACCATGAATATCTGCACGAGATAGTTCATGGCTATCAGCGCGGCGGCGGTGATATATCTCTTCTTTGCCGACCTCACCACGGGTATGAGCCGACCCATGCCGAAGCCCATCAACGCGGCGGCGATCGCCGCCGCCCAGCCGCTCGCGTTCAGGAAAAATCCCGGTCTGAAAAAGCCGCCGAACAGTACGTTATTTCTGAGCAGAGGCAACATGGGCTCGGAGAGGAACAGCGCGCTGAACGCGGACGTTATCACCCCGTACGCAAGCGACATCGCGACAGTCGCCGCCGACATCACCAAACTCAAAAGAATGGAGGCAAAGAAGTCGTACACCTCTTTTTTCCCCGGCGGTATGGGATAAAGCCTGTACAGCGAGGGGGAAACGTAGTAGATATTCAACCCATACATCAGCGGCGCGACGAACATTCCTACGCCGAAGGCGGCGAGGGGCATGCAATCCAAAAATATGCACATCATCGGGATATACGAGAGAAACATTATCAGCATTTCCGCCTGACGCTTGCCCCTGTCGGGGGTGACCCCCCTGAAAAACAGAGTGGCGCGCACATACTGCCCGAAAGTCATTTCCATTTTGCCGCCCTCCTTTCAGTAATTGCGCGGGCGCAGATACGCCACTACCCGCCACACGCCCGCGGCGGCGAGAGCCGCCGCTGCCACGCCGAAGGCGGCGAGCATGGCTATGCCTCCCGCAGTTTTGCCGAATTCCACAAACAACATTCCCGAGGATATGCCCGCGAAGCGCGCATAGAGTTTAAGGGGCAAAAACAGCGCCAAGGGCGAGAGAAATATGAGGATATTTCTGAGAACTCTGCGCTCTATGAAGGAGAGCAACAACTCGGTCCCGAGATATGCCGCCGTAATGAATAACGCCAGCGCTTCCCCCTGCGCGCTCACGACGAACGCGGGCGCGGTATTCTCCATCACAATGATCCATTCGCCCGAAACCGCAAGCGTTACGAGGGCGACAAGGAGGGTTGTGACCACTAACACGAGTATCATGAAAACCCCTATCAGCAGGGAATAGATAGCCGCAGAGAGGAAAAAATACACCGATTTGCGCCCGTAGCCCATCGGCAGCAGCCTGTATAGAGAGGGCTTGCGCCGTATGCAGTACACCGCGACAAACAGCGCAATGCCGCAGGGCATCGCGGCGAACACCGTGACGGGCTCCGCAGTCATGCCGAGATTGCCGATAAGCGCCAGCAGCAGGAATGCGCTCCCCATACAGCTGTATGCGTCCGCGAGCGTCTGCCCGGGGGTGTGCGAAGAGCGGCTTGCGCTGCCGTCCACTACTATTACCTTGAAAGCTCCGCCGAAGCCCTGTAAAAATTTACCTTTCATATCAAAACTCCGAGAACGGGTCCCCATGCCCGTCGTTGCCCGAAAGATGGATGAACAGCTCCTCTATGGTGGGCGCCTTTACCTGAACGCCCTCGCCCGAGATGTCCCTGTCCTTTGTCAAAAAAGTGTAACCGAACATGGTCTTCCGCACGCCGACGGCTCCCTTTTCCATCTCCGCCGTGAGCGACGGGCACTGCACGAGGCGGTAGGTATCGCAGATACTGTCCTTTTCGTCGTCGAGCGCAACCTTTCCGTCGCGGAGCATGACTATGTAGTCGGCTATCTTATCCAGATCCTCGGTTATGTGCGTGGAAAAGAGCACGGTGTGGCTCTCGTCCATCATGAATTCCTGTATCAGCTCCACCACGTTGCCGCGGTCGTAGGGGTCTACGCCCGAAGTGGGCTCGTCGAGAATGAGTATCTCGGGGCGCTGGCAGAGCGCGAGAATTATGCAGTACTTCTTCTGCATGCCGTAGGAGAACTTGTTCAGGCGCATATCGGACGGCAGATCGAACTTGCGCATGAGTTTTTCGTACATATCCATGTCGAAATTTTTGTATATCGTGCCGAAAAGCCGCGCTATCCGCTTCGGCTTCAAATACGTGCTGAAATGGGGCGAATCGAACACGCAGGCGATCTTGCCGAGGATCTCCGTCTCGTTGCCCGCAAAGGGCTTTCCGTCGTAGAGTATCTTGCCCGTCGCGCCGTCCTCCTGCCGCATTATCGCCCTTATCAGCGTGGATTTGCCCGAGCCGTTTTTGCCTATCAGCCCCGTAATACAGCCGCGGCGCACCTTCATGGTCGCTTCCAGCCTGAACTTGCCGTAGTCCACAGTTAAATTTTCCATTTCTAGACCGTACATTTCTATTCTCCTAAAATTTCTTTAAGAATTTGTTCCACCTCAGGGGGCGTGACCCCGTTGGCTCTCGCAAACTCAGCCGCCGCCGCCAGCTGTTCCCGCAGCTTGCCGAGCTTGTAGTTTTGTAAGTCGTCGGGCCGCTTTTCCGCGACGAACACCCCCTTGCCCTGCGCCGAGTACAAAAATCCCTCCGCGCAGAGGTCGTCGTAGGCGCGCTTTGCCGTGACTATGCCTATTTTGAGCTCCTTGGCGAGCGTGCGGATAGAGGGCAGCGTCTCCCCCGCCCGCAACTCGCCCGACAGCACCTGCGCGCGTATCTGGCGTTCTATCTGTTCATAGATCGGCTGACCCGATACATAAGAAATGTTTATATGCATATTGCGTTTCCGACTGTTTCTACTGTGATTATACAATAGATACAGTTAGCTGTCAAGCGTTACGATACACATTTTTTTGAAAAACGGCAAAAAAATAAGCCGCGCGTTGCGCGGCACGGCATGGCGTTATATCAGCCGAAGAATTCGCGGTAGATGGCGCGGATACACTTTTCGTAGTCCTCGTTTTTCACACCGACTATTATGTTGAGTTCGCTCGAACCCTGATCTATCATGGTTATGTTTATCTTCTCGGCGGCGATGGCGTTGAAGAGGCGGGCGGAAGTGCCCACGGAAGAGCTCATCCCGTGACCCACCGTGGCTATCAGCGCGATGTCCTCTATTATCCTTATTGTATCGGGGGAGACAGCCTCGCGTATGCCCTCCGTTATGAGGGAGAGCTTTTCGGGGGTGAGCGCCTCGCTCGCTATGACGAGGGACATGGTGTCTATCCCCGAGGGAATGTGCTCCACCGAGATCTCGTTGCGCCTCAGCACTTCGAGCACCCTCGCTATGAAGCCTATCTCGGAGTTCATGAGGGATTTTTCTATAAAGATTACGGTGAAGTTCTTCTTGCCGGCTATGCCCGTGACGACGTTGCCGCTCGGCTTGTAGCGGGTGATGGGCAGAATGGACGTGCCCTCGTCCTCCGGGCGGAAGGTGTTCTTTATCCTGATGGGGATATTGGCTTTTCTGACGGGGAAGATGCTCTCCGAATGCAGCACGTTCGCGCCCATGTAGCTCAGCTCGCGCAGTTCCTTATAGGATACCGACTTTATGGGGCGGGGGCTGTCTACTATCCTCGGGTCGCACGCGAGGAAGCCCGAAACGTCCGTCCAATTTTCGTACAGGGAAGCCTGCACGGCGCGCGCAACTATCGCGCCCGAAATATCCGAGCCGCCGCGCGAAAAGGTCTTTACCTTACCCGAGGGGTCGCTGCCGTAAAATCCGGGCAAAACGTACAGCGCGCTTCTGTCGGGGCACGCCTCCCTTATCGCCTTGTAGCTCCTCTCGCCGTCTAACTCGCCGTTTTCGCGGAAGAATATCACGTTTTCCGCGTCGACGAACGTCGCGCCGAGCACGAGGGAGACGACCTTTGCGCACAGATATTCGCCGCGGGAAGCGGTGAAGTCCTCGCTCATTGCGGCGGCTATCCTCTCCTCGGTGGCGGCAAGTTCGCCCTCTATGTCTATCCCCGAGTTCAACTCCCTGACTATCGACTCGAAGCGGGCGCGCACTGGCGCGAAGCACTCCTTCACGTCCGCCCCGCCGCACAGCTTTTTATGGCACTCGTACAGAAGGTCGGTGACCTTTTTGTCCCCCGAATAGCGCTTGCCGGGGGCGGAGACAACTATGTATCTCCTCTCCCCGTCGCTCTCGATTATCCTCTTCACCGACCTGATTATGTTGCCGTCCGCCATGGACGTGCCGCCGAATTTGCAAACCTTAACAGCCATTATTTTATCGTTTTAGCCTCTATATAGTATCTCTTTTCGTTGCCCTCGCCCATACTGAAGGTCTTTTTCGGCAGATTGCCGCCTCTCTCGATGAGCGGGAAGAAATTTTCCTTTCCGATCGCGGGCAGAAGCACGCCCGCGCCGCCCTTTGCGGTGAGGGCGACGAGCTCCTCTTCTCCGTGGACGTAGTCCGCTTCGCCGCCGTGCGCGGACAGAAATTCCGAGATATATCTGTCGAGAACGCGTATGCCGTGCGGTATGTCGGCGGGAAAAGATATCTCCCGCTTTTTTCCGCGGCACACGGCATAAGCCCGTCCGCCGCCCTCTGCGGGGAGACCCGCTATGAATTCCTCCGCCCTGTCAGTCTTTACGAGGCGGTGTATCGGCTCGAACCTGAGCGCGGGGTCGAAGATGTTCACCGCCTCCGCGAGCGCATAGCGCGCGGGGTGTGAGCTCTTCTCCTCTTCGGAAAGCCCCGCCTTTATCTCCTCCCAGCACGCCTTGGCTGTGGCGAGGGAGTGGTTCCCGTCCCCCACGGCGAACAGGAAGGGCTCCTTCTGCCCTTCGGTGAGGGCGTAAAACGCCTCCGTCACCTCTTCCGCGTTGGAGACGTATGTGCCGCGCACCCTGCCGCCGCCCATCATGAGCGGGCTGTCGTAGAGCGTGCGCCCGAGGCGGCAGCGCTTTACTACCGAGCCCGAGGGGTCGTTATACAGTAACATTATATGCGGGAGTTCGAGCGGGGCGTTTCGTCGGATCTCTGCGCGGGGAGGTATCCGCTCTTCTATAGTGGCTTCGGTGGAACGCACATACGTCTTTGCGCCCGCGGCGTAGGAATATGCTTCGAGGTCCACGGCGAGCACTATCCCCGTGCGCACGCCCGAAGCCGTGCTCCTTTCCACGAGCACGAAGCCGCCTTTCACGCTTTCGAAAACGCCGCCTTCAAGATATTCGCGCATGGTGCGGTCGCACGCTTCAATGCGCTCGTGAAGACGGTCTTTGAGATATATTTCGGGCAGGATCAGGTGATACGCGGAAACCTTGCCGCGCGTGAGTCTCTCCACCTCCTCCCAATAGGCGGGGTCGGAGGTGAACTGGTCGCAGGCGTTCACCGCCCACGTCTCCATGTCGGCTCCCTTGGGCAACAGTATCTCGGGTATTTTTATGACTTTGGGATCTTTCATCAGATATTTATGAATATTACGACGATGACCGCCATGGCTATCGCGAGCAGTTTTATGGGTATGTCCTTTGTGAACAGATTTTTCATGAACTTTCCGAAGTTTTTCATTTTATCTTACCCTCCGCCGTCAGATCTGACCAATAGTAATCGCTGAGCGCGTTTTTGAGGTCGTTCGCGTCGGCGTAGCGCTTCTTGACCGCGCCGTTTTTGACTATGGAAATTATGCCTGTCTCCTCCGAGACGACTATCGCGGTGACAGAGGCTACGGAGGTTATGCCGAGCGCCGCGCGGTGACGGCTGCCCATGTCCTTGGGCAGGTTTTCGTTCTGCGCAACGGGCAGAAAGCACCCCGCCGCGTAGATCTTGTTGCCCTCTATTACCATAGCCCCGTCGTGGAGGGGCGCCTTGGGATAGAACACCGCCTCTATCATCTGGGAGCTTATCGCGGCGTTTACCACCGTTCCGCTCTGGATTATGCCCTCGGGGAGGTTGTCGTTGGAGAGCACTATCAGCGCGCCTATGTCCTTTTTGGACATGTTCTGTACGGCGCGTATCGTCTCGTCAATTATGAGCTGCACGCCCGACACGGTCAGACCGCCGCGGGAGTGCTTGTTGGAGTCGAGCAGCGAGCGCTTTATCTCGCTGTGGAACATCGTGAAAATGAGCAGCGCGACCATTATGGTGATTATCAGCAGCAGATAGCCGTCGAAATTGGGGGTGAGGGTGAACGTGACGCCGCAGAGCAGGATCGTGAACACCACCACCGCTATGAATTTTGTGCCCTTGTTGTCCTTGAGCACCTTGAACACGTAATAGTAAATGACCGCCAGCAATAAAAATTGCAGAATGAGCGGCACATAGTTGTCTACGACGGTCTTTGTGAAGAACGTCTTGAACGATTCCAGAACTTCATCCCAATGTCCCATATGGCTTCTCCGTTGGTCTTTATCGTTATACGATAACCATTATATAGTCAAACGCCCGAAAAATAAAGCGTTTTAAGGCAACAAAATTCACTTGCGCCCGAAAAATATGCTGTTTTCGCAGATTTGCAGGGCGGAGGCGGGCGTCATTGCGCCGCTCTTGATATCCGAAAGCGCGTCGTACAGCATGCCCGTCCACGCGGCGAGATTTTTTTCGCCGACAGCCGCCGCCTGCCGCCTGTTCATCTTCACGGCGTACTCCTTCATTCCGTTCTCGCGCGCGTAAGCGGCGTCTGAAAGCGGGGACGACGAGGCGGAAAGCAGATTGCGGAAATGCGAGAACAGCCCGTTGAGAATGGATATCTCGTCCGAGCCCTTGCTCTTCAAGTCGGAGGAGACGAGGATATAGGTGCCGTGGTCGCCGCGCGCTATGGCGCCCGTCATCTCGTATATGCGGTAGTCGGCGTCCTTGTAGACGAGGTCGTCAGCCTCCTCCTGCGTGAGCACGCCGCTCCCCTTATAGTCTATGAGCTTGCGCACCTCCACCGACACGCGGGACATGTCCGCAAGGCAGTAGTCGGCTATGCTCGCGCACGTCGCCGCGGAGCAGGATATCTGCGCCCTTTTCAGCGTGATGTATATCCAGCGCGCCACGGTTTCGGCGTCAGCCTTGCCGCAGTCGACGTACGTCACGCATTTTTTGCGCTTTAAATCGGCGCCCCGCTTGCTCTCGCGGTTGACTATCATGAGTATAGCCGTATCGGGAAAGTCCTCGAAAAGGGGCTTCAAGTAATTTTCGAACTCGCTCTCCGTGGGGTGGAAGTCGGTCACGCGGACGATCCGCCTTTCTGCCATGAAGGGATAATTGCGCACGGCGGAGACAAGCCCCCCTATCGCCGCGCCCCTGAGGTTTTCCCCCTCGAAGGAGGAAAAGTTGAGCTCGGGAAGGGTCAGAAAAGCCTCCTTTACCATCTCCTCCGCCCTCTTGCGGAAATAGGCGTCTTCGCCCTCGAAGAGATACACCTTCGCGGCGCCCGCGGCTATGTTGTCTTTCAGTTCGGTGAATTTCATTCTTTCTCCTCTTCGGGCGGGCGGTAGACGTAGCGGATATATTCGCACGTGTTCAGTTTTGCACGCTCGCACATGGCGGCGTACACCTCGTCGCGCAGCTTTTTAGCCGCCTCCTTTACGGTCAGGGAGGTATCGGGGAAAAAAGGTCCGTCGATGTATACCACCCTCTTCGGGCGGTCGCTGTGCCTGCGCTTCAAGTACACCATTGTATACGAAAAACAGGGCGCGCCCGCCTTTACGGGATAGGTGAACGAGGCGGGCGGGAAGTTGCGTATCCCCGTATAGTATTTCCATATGTGCGCCTCGGGATATATGGCTATCCAATGCTTCTTTTTATAGGCTTCCTGCAAGGCGTTCTGGAATTTGACCATCTTGTGGAAGCCGCCGTTCGGCACGGGCAGGGTGCCGAGCTCCTTTAAGAGCCAGCCCAAGCCCTTTATGGAGGTAGCCTCGGGGCTCGCCACTATGTCGGCGGGACGGGGAAAGGAGAGATAACTCGGGTCGAACGCGTCCAGAACGAGCGCGGTGTGGTTGCCGTATATGAACGCTCCGCCCCGCTTGTAGCCTTTGAACTTCTTTTTGCCGACGAACTTCACCCGCTTTACGAGCTTGATATAGAAAAACGCCACGGGGCGCACTATAATGTAGTACAAAAGCGCCCGCGCGAGATTGCGCCAGAGCCCCTTGTTGAGGTAGACGTAGTCGTCGGGCACTGGCTTTTCCGTTATGTTCGTGCCCGCAAAGTCGTCGTGCAGCTCGTCCGAATAATATATGACCCTCTCTTCCCTCTCTTTCTTCATCTCAGATCCTCTTCGAACATGGCGAGAAACTGCTTCATTGCGAAGGAGAGCGGGGCGGTCTTGTTGAGGGCTATGCCCACGCCGCGCGCGGGAAGGGCGGGCGACGTGCGCAGCTCGAACAGCATACCGCTGTCGAGCTCCTTGCGGCAGTATTCGCGGGGTATGCAGCCAACTCCCATGCCCTTTACCGCGAGCTTTATCATGAAATCCCAATTGGAAACTTCGGTGTCGGGCACGAGTTTTACGCCCAGATTGTCCAAAAACGAGGCGAGCGAGCGGCGCGCCACCGTGTTTTCCTCTATCATGAGAATGGGCAGCTCCTGCAAGCGCCTTAACGGCATGGGCTCGTTCCTGAGATTGCGGAATCTGTCGCCCGCGACGAACACGTCCGTCAGGTGGGCAATAGTGCCGTAAAACTTCACGTCGCCGTCCTCCATGGGCAGGTTGACAAATGCTATGTCGCACTTGCCCTCTTTGAGCTGGTTAACCGTATAGGGCGACGTGGACGAGAGGAGCTCGAACCTGACGGTGGGATACTTCCTGTTGAACATGGCTATCTTGTCCGCCAGAATGTGGTAGAAAATGGAATCGGTGGCGCCTATCCTTATTGTGCCCGAAGCCGTTGCCCTCAGCTCCGTGAGCTCGTTTTCGGCGCCGTCTATTATCCTGAGCGCCTCCTCTACACGCCCGTAAATGAGCTTGCCGCCCGCCGCGGAGAGCTCCATGCCCCTGTGCGTGCGGTTGAAGAGGGTCACGCCGAGCTGACCCTCGAGCTGCTTTATCGCCTGCGAGACGGCAGGCTGGGAGATGAACAGCTCCTGCGCGGCGCGCGTGAGCGAACCGCACCTTGCAACCGTGTAGAATACCCTGTAAAGTTCGAGATTTGCCATATCTTTACGTACCCCCGTTATTTTCCTACGCAAAACCGCGAAAACACCGCGTCCACTATCGCTTCCGAAGCCGTTTCCCCCGTGATCTCGCCGAGGGCGTCCCACGCCTCCCGCAAGTCCACCGAGATGAGGTCGGCGGTGAGCGTTTCCATGTGCGAGAGCGCGCTGCCGAGAGCTTCCTCAGCCCTTAAAAGCGCGCGGTAGTGCCTCTCCTCCACGACAAAGGACTTGTCCAGCGAGTAGTCGCCCGCAGCCAGCCGCAAGAGTCCGGCTTTGAGCGCGGGAAGCCCCTCGCCCGTCTTTGCCGAGACGGCGGCGTCGTACTTGCCGCGGGGCGTTATCTTGTCGCACTTGTTGAATACCGTTATGAGAGCGCCGCCGCTCTCCGCGGGCGCTTCGTCGCCGCTGTCCGTCACAAAGAGGACGATATCAGCCGTGCGCATGGCGTTTTTTGCCCGCTCTATGCCCATCTTTTCCACGGCGCCCGCCCCCTCGCGTATGCCCGCGGTGTCGGTGAAGTGGAAAGTGAGCCCCTCTATTTCTATGGAGCCCTCCACAACATCGCGAGTTGTGCCCGCCTCCTCCGAGACGATGGCTTTGTCGTAACCGAGCAGGGCGTTCAGAAGCGAACTCTTGCCCACGTTGGGCTTGCCGCAGATCGCCACGGAAACGCCGCTCTTTATCTTCCTGCCGCAGCCGTAGCTCGCCGCAAGGGCGGCTATCCCATCATGGAAAAGACGCACGTCCGACCTTATCCTGTCCATATCCACGCCGTCGGAATCCTCTTCGGGATAGTCTATCTCCACCGCGACGCGCGCGAGCGTGTCGGTGAGCCCGTCCTGTATGCGGCGCACTTCGCCGGAGAGCTTTTCGCTGTACATCATAGCCCCCGCCCGCACGAGCGCGAGGCTCTCCGCGTTTATCATGTCTATCATGCCCTCGGCAGAAGAGAGGGTGAGCTTGCCGTTTATGAAAGCGCGGCGGGTGAATTCCCCCCGTTCTGCCGCGCGTGCGCCGAGGGACAAGGTCTTCGAAAGTATGCCGCGCGCGATGTACGCGCCGCCGTGGCAGTGCAGTTCAGCCACTTCCTCGCCCGTGAACGAGCGGGGGGCGTAAAATATTACGAGATAGCCGTAATCGGTGAAGCCGTCCCCCTCTATCTGCCCGAAATACATCGTGGCGTGCGTATAGGGACAATCCTTCATGGCGGGGCGGAACATCGACCTCGCTATCCTCGCGGCGCCCTCGCCGCTGAGCCTTATCACCGCTATGCCGCCCGTCCCAGCGGGGGTGGCGACGGCAGAAATACAATCCTGCATGACCGTGGAAAACCTGCTCCGTGCGCGGCTATATATAACCTGCGCTTATACTTTTTGTAAAAATTATATCACTGCGGGAGATAAATTGCAACAAAAATACGCGCCTTTCGGGCGCGTATGCCTATCAGTTTTTGAACTCGTCGAAGGGGTCTTTGCCGTCGCCGGGACCGAACTCGTCGAATGGCTCGCCCGAAGGGGCTTCGCCCCCCGCGTTTCCGCCCGTTTCGCCGTTCATGTCCCCGGGACGGTATTGGTCCCGCCCGACATAGGGGTCGGAATTCTGCTGGCTGCGGTAACGGCGGTATATCTGTTCCTGCAACATGCGGGTGTATTCGGCGTAGCTTATACCGCGGCGGTTGCGCACGACGAATATGAATATGCCCTGCACGGGGAAGATTATGCTCCCGAGGGTATACAGGAAGTAGTGCGCGGGCGAATAGGTCTGGAAGAAGCAGTTGAGAAGCACGACCGAGACGAGGAGATATACGAGTTCGAGCCAGCTCAGAATATACGAGCTGAGGTAGTTATAGCACCACACAGCCCACGTGAGGTCGGGGCGGTTGACAGTGATGAGGGGGTCGAGGTTGGTGGTCGTCACCTGCAACTGCCTGCCGTACCACTCCACGACCGTCGTTTCTATATACTCGTACGGCTGCAAAAGTATTATGGCTGAAAAATACAGTGAATAGAGGGTGAAGAGCATTGCCTCCACCACCGCCGCGACGATAGCCACGGCGCGGGTGTCGAGCCTGAAAAATCTGTTCTTCTGCCCCAGCACGCCTATATAGTATGTGTTGAGGAAGGGCACGAACGCCATCCAGCGGTGCTTATAGCCCTCTCTTTTTGCGATAATATACAGCCCCGCCGCCTGAAAGCCGTATACCACGGCGAAACAGAGCCCGCCGACGAGCAGCGATACCCATATCCTCGTTTCACCGAAAGTTTCGGCTACATATTCGGCGATCTGCGCATATTCGAAAAAATCCATTATCCCTCCCGCCTTTCACACCATGCCAATATACCGCGCATAAGTGTGTAAATTGAATTTAATATGTGAAAAAACTGTAAAATTATTTTGCGCCGAAGAGCGGAAAACCGTAGTCCACGCTCTCGAGCGTGAGCCCGCACGGCGGCAACGTCTTGCCCGCGAGCGACCTGTCGCCGCGCCCGAGCGAGAGGATTATCCTCTCCTCCGTGACCGAGCCCTGCGCATACCCGAGCATAGTGCCCGCGATCGTGCGCACCATGTTGTACAGAAAGCCGTTGCCCGTAACGCGGACAGCCGCCTCGCCGTCCCTCTCCTCCACGCGCACCGAATACACCGTGCGCACGGTGGTCTTTGCCGAAGAGCCGCTCTTGGAATACGCCGCAAAGTCGTGTTCCCCCTCGAAAAGCCGCGCGCAGCGCGCGAGTTTTTCAAGGTCGGCGGGGGCTTTCACCCACAGCGAAAATCTGTCCTTTAAGGGCAATCTTCTCGGCGAAAAATACATGGAATAGCGATACGTCTTGCGTTTTGCGCTCCTCACGGCGTCAAAACCCTCGGGCGCTGCCGCCGAGGCGAGCACGCAAATATCCGCGGGAAGGCGGGCGTTGAGAGCGTCGGCGAGTTTGGACGGAGGAATGCCCTCGCGCCCGTCGAGATGGCACACCTGCCCCTCGGCGTGGACGCCCGCGTCCGTTCTGCCGCTCGCCGTGACGGCGGTCTTTACCCCGAAGAGGGATGAAGCCGCCTCCTCCGCCATCTGCTGCACGGTGACGGAATTCTTCTGTATCTGCCAGCCGCCGTATGCGGTGCCGTCGTACGAAACGAGCAATACGTATCTCATGTCACACCGGCTTTATCCACGCCGCGGCGGCGGGGACTATCGAAAAACAGTATATATTCAGGAGCACGACCCCCGCGATGAGGGCGGCGAAGAGAAGTGCGGCGATAATATCCCTCCACCCAAGCACGAGTTTTTTGTAGCGGGTGCGCTTGCCCGAGCCCGTGTAACAGCGGGCGTCCATGGCGTCGCCGAGCTCCTCCGCGCGGCGGAACGCGCTGACGAGCAGGGGGATGAGTATGGGTATCATTGCCTTTATGCGCTTGAAGAGGTTGCCGCTCTCGAAGTCGGCTCCCCTCGCCTTCTGCGCCGCGATTATGCGGTTTGTCTCGTCTATAAGCGTGGGGATGAACCGCAGGGCTATCGACATTATGAGGGCGAGGGCGTGCACGGGGAATTTTATATATGTTAGGGGTTTCAGAAGGCTCTCGAGCCCCGCCGTGAGGTCCTGCGGGGAAGTGGTGAGCGTGAGCAAAGTGGAAGCCGTGACGAGGAAAAAGAGCCGCAGTATAAGGTAGCCCGTGAACACGAGCCCCTCGCGGTAGATCCTTATGAACTTCCAGCTGAAAAGCAGCACTTCGCCGCCGTGCAGAAATATATTCAAGACAGCCGTGAACGCGAGCAGAAAGAGTATGCCTTTGAGCGCCCTTATCAGCCTGCCGAAAGGGGCTTTGGAGGCGATTATCGCCGCTATGAGCACGAGCGCGCACGCCGCGAGGGACAGAAAGTTGTCCGCCACGAACAGCAGGACTATAAACGCCGTCAACGCGAGCAGTTTTGTGCGCGGGTCGAGGGAATGCGCAAAAGATCCGACGGGATAGAATTGTCCGAACGCGACGTCGTTAAGCATCTTCTTCCCCCCTGTACAGGGCTAAAATGCCGTCCGAAAAGGCGCGCGAGGTGCAGCACCCCGTAAGGCTTATGCCGAGCTCGCCGAGGCGAGACGCTATCTTTAAGGTTATGGGCACGTCCAGCCCGAGGGACAGCAGCTCTTCCCCCTTTCCGAAGAGGCGGGCGGGCGCGTCGCAGGCGTATATCTTCCCGTCCGACAGAACAGCCGCGCGCGTGCAGTTTTCCGCCACTTCGTCCATGTCGTGGGAGACTATCACGACCGTTTTGCACCACTCGCGGTGGAGCTTGTGCAAGAGTTCCATTATCTCCTTTTTGCCCTTGGGGTCGAGCCCCGCCGCGGGCTCGTCGAGCACGAGTATCTCGGGCTTTGTAACTATGACCCCCGCTATCGCCACGCGGCGCTTCTGCCCGCCCGAGAGGTCGAAGGGGGATTTTTCTGCCACTTCGTCATAGTCCAGCCCGACCATTCCGAGGCTGCGCTTTACGGCGGCTTTCGTCTCCTCTTCGGAGAGCCCGCGCGAAAAATTTTTCAGCCCGAACGCGACGTCCTTTGCCACGGTTTCGGCAAAGAGCTGGTATTCGGGATATTGGAACACCATTCCCACCGAGGCGCGCAGGGCGGAAAAGTCTGTCTTTTTGTCCGTCAAATCGAACCTGCCCACGCGTATGGAGGGCATTACGGGGGGCGGGACGCCCTTTTTGACCTTCTTTTTGCGGTACTTCTTCTCCGCCTGCGGGAGCTTGATGAGGGCGTTCAAGTGCTGGATAAGCGTGGATTTGCCGCTTCCCGTGTGACCGATTATGCCGAAAAACTCCCCCTCGCCGATGTGGAGATCCACGCCTTTGAGCGCCTGCGCGGCAAAGGGCGATTTGACGGAGTATGTGTATGTCAGATCCCTTATGTCCACGTCCCACTCGCGCGCGGCTTCCGCCTTTGGCGGGGGCGTGAGGTCGAGGCGGGCGGACTTTATGCCCTTCCGCGAAAATTCCGCGTATATCTGTTCCGCCAGCTTTGCGGGGTCGAGGGAACCCTCCACGGCGAGCCCTCCCTCCCTGAGGCGGGCGGCTATGCCCGATATTTCGGGGAGGCACAGATTGAACGTTTCGAGCGCGTCGCCGTTTTCGAAAATCTCTTCCGGCGTGCCCGAAAGGACTATTTCGCCGCGGTTCAGAACTATCGTGCGGTCGGCGAGGAGAGCCTCTTCCATGAAGTGGGTTATGAGGACTATCGTCATGCCCTCCTCCCTGTTGAGGCGGCGGACGACGTCTATGACCTCCCGCCTGCCCTTGGGGTCGAGCATCGCGGTGGACTCGTCGAGGATGAGCACTTCCGGCTTTACGGCGAGCACGCCCGCCACGGCTATGCGCTGTTTTTGCCCGCCCGAAAGGCGGGACGGGGTCGCACGGCGGAATTTTTCCATTCCCACGGCGGCGAGCGCCCACTCTATCCTCTTTCCTATCTCCTCGCGCTCTATGCCTATGTTTTCGGGTCCGAACGCCACGTCGTCCTCGACTATCGAGGCGACAGCCTGATTGTCGGGGTTCTGGAACACTATGCCCACGCGCTTTCTTATTTCCTGCGCGTTTTTGCCCTCGGAAACGTCCATCCCGAACACGGAAATTTTCCCCTCGTCGGCTTCCAAAAGCCCGTTCAAAAGGCGCGCGAGGGTGGATTTGCCGCTTCCGTTATGCCCGATGACGGACAAAAATTCGCCGCGGGCAACGGAAAAGGTGACCCCGCAGAGCGCGGCGGTCTCCTGTCCCGGATAGGTAAATCTTACGTTTTTGCACTCGATAACGTTGTCCTGCGCCATTTTTTTGTCCCGCAAACGAAATACAGAGCATATTATACCAAATGCCCGCGCTTAATTCAAGCGATAACGGGCGGAAAATAAACCGAAAACCCGATAAAATTGCGGCGGCGGGGGCGGAATGATTTTTTTTAACGTTTTTTGTGACAAAATCAAAAAGGCATATTGACTTTTCAAACCTCTTAAAGTATAATAATGTAGCGCGGGCGCGAGCTTGCGCGCTAAAATCGTTATTATATAAAATCGGAGGTTTTTTGATGAAAAAGTTGACTATCGACGGTAATACCGCCGCCAGCCATGTTGCCTATGCCTTTTCGGAAGTAGCGGCAATCTACCCCATCACCCCCTCTTCCCCCATGGCGGAAGTCGCGGACGAGTGGGCAACCGCGGGCAGGACGAACATGTGGGGTCAGAAAGTTAAGATCGCGGAAATGCAATCCGAAGGCGGAGCCGCGGGCGCCGTTCACGGTTCGCTCAGCGCGGGCGCTCTCACCAGCACCTACACCGCTTCGCAGGGACTTCTTTTAATGATCCCCAATATGTACAAGATCTCGGGCGAACTGCTGCCCATGGTCATGCACGTTTCGGCGCGCGCCCTTGCTGCGCACTCCCTGAACATTTTCGGCGACCACGCCGACGTTATGGCTTGCCGCCAGACGGGCTTCGCCATGCTGTGCGACGGCTCCGTTCAGGAAGTTATGGACCTTGCGCTCGTTGCGCATCTGTCCACGTTAAAAGCCAAAGTTCCCTTCATCAACTTCTTCGACGGGTTCAGGACGAGCCATGAAGTAGCAAAGATAGACGTATGGGACGAGGCGGACAACTATGCCGAGATCCGCGAAATATGCGACGAGGTTGGCACGGCTGCCGACATAGCCGACTTCAAGAGCCGCTCGCTCAACCCCGAGCACCCCATCCAGAAGGGCACCGCGCAGAACGGCGACACCTACTTCCAGAACAGGGAGACCGCGAACGGATACTATGCGGCTACGCCCGCAATCGTTCAGCACATGATGGACGTCGTCTCCAAGCACTGCGGCAGAAGCTATCACCTCTTTGACTATGTGGGCGATCCCAAAGCCGAAGAAGTTATCGTCTGCATGGGTTCCGGCTGCGAGACCATAGAGGAATCCATAAACAAACTCAACTCCATGGGCAAGAAATACGGACTCGTGAAAGTGCGCCTGTACCGTCCTTTCGTTGCGGACGCATTCGTAGCCGCCCTTCCCAAGACGGTCAAGAAGATCGCCGTTCTGGACAGGACGAAGGAACCCGGCTCCCTCGGCGAGCCCCTCTACCTCGACGTATGCTCCGCGCTCCTCGAAAAGGGCGTAACGCACGCGAAAGTCGTCGGCGGCAGATACGGCTTGGGCTCCAAGGAATTCACTCCCTCCATGGTGCTCGCGGTATATAAGAACCTCGAAGCAAAAGAGCCGAAGAACCACTTCACGATCGGCATTTACGAGGACGTTACCAACTCCTCCCTCGACTTCTCGGAGAAATTCGACGCGGCTCCCGCCGGCTCCACGAGCTGTAAGTTCTACGGGCTCGGCTCCGACGGCACTGTCGGCGCGAACAAGAACTCCATAAAGATAATCGGCGACCATACGGACAAGCACGCGCAGGCGTACTTCTTCTACGACTCGAAGAAGTCGGGCGGCATCACCGTTTCCCACCTCCGTTTCGGCGACACGCCCATACAGTCCGAGTACCTTATCGACTCCGCCGACTTCGTACAGTGCTCCAACCCCTCGTACGTTACCCGTTACGACATGACGGGCGACATCAAGGAGGGCGGCACCTTCCTTCTGAATACCGACGCGACCACGGTTGAAGCGCTCGAGCACTTCCTCCCCGCAAAGGTAAAGCAGGACCTCGCCAAAAAGCACATAAATCTCTATGTAATAGACGCCATAGCCATAGCGGGCAAGCTCGGACTCAAAGGCAGGACGAACACCATATTGCAGTCGGCGTTCTTCAAGGTAAATCCCCAGATAATGCCCTACGACAAAGCCGTTGAGTACATGAAGTACATGGCTAAGAAGTCCTTCGGCAGAAAGGGCGACGCCGTCGTTCAGATGAACTATGACGCCATAGACAGCGCGGATTCCCACCTTATAAAGATAGACGTTCCCGCGGCGTGGGCTAACGCCACGACGGGCGCGGAGATGGTAAAGGGCGCGGACAACGCATATTATCAGGAGATAATAAAGCCCATCCTCTATCTGAAGGGCGACGAACTCAAATCTTCGCAGTTCAACGCCGACGGACACGTTCCCACGGGCACGACCAAGTACGAAAAGCGCGGCGTTGCCGTTACCGTTCCCGAAATAGACCTTGCAAAGTGCATACAGTGCGGCACCTGCTCGTTCGTATGCCCTCACGCATGCCTCCGCCCCGCACTCGTAAAAGAGGGCGCGGAAAAACCCGAAACGCTGCACACCAAGAAGGCTATCGGGCTTGCGGGATATGAATACAGAATGCAGGTTTCCCCTCTCGACTGCATGGGCTGCGGCGTGTGCGCAACGGTTTGCCCCGTAAAGGACGGCGGCGCGATAAAGATGATCCCTCTTGCAGAGTCGCTTGAAAAGGGCGAGGACAAGAATTGGGAATACGCTGTGGAACTTCCCGAGGCAGACACCTCCAAGTTCAAGAAAGACACCGTTAAGGGTTGCCAATTCGCAACGCCTCTGTTTGAGTTCTCGGGCGCGTGCGCAGGCTGCGGCGAAACTCCCTATGTAAAGGTAGTTACCCAGCTCTTCGGCGAAGACATGATAGTGGCAAACGCTACGGGTTGCTCCTCCATTTACGGCGGCTCTTCCCCCACTTGCCCCTACACCACCAACAAACAGGGCCGCGGACCCGCGTGGGCTAACTCCCTCTTCGAGGACAACGCGGAATTCGGCTACGGCATGAACCTCGCCTATGCAACGAGGCGCAACGCCGTCAAGGCAAAGGTAGAAAGGCTGGCTGAGCTCGCTTGCGGCGACGGAAAAGCGGCTTGCGAGGCTTATCTTGCGGCGTTCGCCGACAGGGAACCCTCCAAAAAGGCGGCAGCCGCGCTTGTGGAGACCCTTGAAAACTGCCATAAGCTCGAGGGCGAGGCAGGTCAGCTCGCAAAAGAGATACTCGCCGACAAGGATTGCCTTGCGAAGAAGTCCATATGGATATTCGGCGGCGACGGCTGGGCTTACGACATAGGTTACGGCGGTCTGGACCACGTGCTTGCAAGCGGCGAGGACGTAAACGTGCTCGTGCTCGACACCGAGGTATACTCCAACACGGGCGGTCAGGCTTCCAAGTCCACGAACATAGGCGCGGTAGCCAAGTTCGCTTCCGCGGGCAAGAGAGTGAAGAAAAAGGACCTCGGCATGATCGCCAAGACCTACGGCTACGTATATGTTGCGCAGTGCGCCATGGGCTCCAACCC
>CANQXZ010000017.1 GCA_947627955.1 uncultured Clostridia bacterium | reverse complement strand
CTTTTTGTAGGTGCCCGCAACGGGATGCTGGAAGCGGGTGGGGTTGGTGGAGTTGCCCGTTATCGAAACCGAAACGTTTTCCATCTTCATGATGGCAACGCCTTCGGGAACGTTATCCGCGCCGTAGCACTTTACCTTTGCGCGGGGACCGTCCGAGAACGCTACGGTGTCAACCACTTTTACCGTTTCGGTATAGGGGTCGAACTGCGTTCTTACGTACGTGAAGCCGTTTATCCTCGAAATGATATACGCCGCGTCTTTGCCGAGCCCGTTGAGGATAACGCGCAGGGGCTTGGAGCGGACCTTATTGGCGTTTTCCGCAATCTTTATCGCGCCTTCCGCCGCGGCGAACGATTCGTGTCCCGCGAGGAAGCAGAAGCAGTCGGTCTCTTCGGAGAGGAGCATGGAACCGAGATTGCCGTGTCCCAAGCCGACCTTTCTGTTTTCGGCTACCGAGCCGGGGATGCAGAAGCTCTGCAAGCCGACGCCTATCATTTTTGCGGCGTCTGCGGCTTTTTTGCTGCCCGTCTTTATCGCGATGGCTGCGCCGACGGTATACGCCCACACGGCGTTTTCAAAGCATATGGGCTGTGTGCCGCGGACTATCTTGTCCACGTCTACGCCCTTGGAAAGGGTTATATCCCTGCATTCCTCTATTGATTTGATGCCGTATTCTTTGAGTACGCCCAATATCTTTTTTTCGCGTCTTTCATAGTTTTCAAACAGTGCCATTATCAGTCAACCTCCTTATCGGTTCTGGGGTCGATGTGCTTTACGGCGCCCGCCTCTTTGGAGTATCTGCCGTACGTGCCCAAAGACTTTTCGTATGCCTCGTTGGGGGAAAGTCCTTTCTTTATGAAGTCGGTCATCTTGCCGAGCGAAACGAATTTATAGCCGCATACCTCGTTGTTCTTGTCGAGGGCGAGCGCCACAACGTAGCCCTCTGCCATTTCGAGATATCTCACGCCCTTCAGCTTCGTGCCGTACATGGTGCCCACCTGCGAGCGGAGACCTTTGCCGAGGTCCTCGAGCCCGGAGCCTATCGCAAGCCCGTCCTCGGAGAATGCCGACTGCGACCTGCCGTAAACTATCTGCAAAAACAGTTCGCGCATGGCGGTGTTGATGGCGTCGCACACGAGGTCGGTGTTCAGAGCTTCCAGAATGGTCTTCCCGGGCAGGATCTCCGCCGCCATAGCCGCGGAGTGGGTCATGCCGGAGCAGCCTATCGTCTCCACGAGCGCTTCCTCTATGACCCCGTCTTTAACGTTCAGCGAGAGCTTGCATGCGCCCTGTTGGGGAGCGCACCAGCCGATGCCGTGCGTAAAGCCCTTGATGTCCTTGATTTCCTTTGCCTGTACCCACAGTCCTTCCTCGGGAATAGGGGCGGGACCGTGCTCGAATCTGCCGGAAACGCCCTTGGCAACGCAAATCATATTTTCAACGTCTTTTGAATATTGCATTACATTTCCTCCGATTATTTATTTTGCCGTCAGTTATTATATCACAGCGCGGCGGCTAATTCAATACGCCGCGGGCACTTTTTTGAAAAATTTTTGTGACCATATCGATTATTTTTGTTTACCCGCAATAAAAAAGTAGTATAATTAAACTGAATAAACAAAGCCGTAAAGGAGAGGGGCGTATGCTCTGCCAACGCTGCAAAAAAAACATCGCCACGGTCAACCACGTGGAGATCATAAACGGCAACAAGTTCGAGGGGCATTTCTGCGCCATGTGCTATGCCGAACTCGCGGGAGACCTCAACTCCAAGGCGAGCAACTTCCTCTGGACGGATCCGTTCGGGGAACAGGAAGCCTATGCCGAGATGGTGTGCCCCGAATGCGGCGCGAGGTATTCCGACTATGAAAAGACGGGGCTCGTCGGCTGCGCCAATTGCTACACGGCGTTCAGGGACAGGCTCCTGCCCGCGATAGAGCGCATACAGGGCAAGTCGGTGCACGTCGGGCAGTCCTCTGGCAACAAGGACGAAATGGGTCTCCACCGCCTGCTCAAAGACTTGCAGGAACAGCTCGAAACGGCGTTGAAGGAGAGGAGATATAACGACGCGAGCATTTTGAACCGCCGCATAGACGATATCAAAAAGGTTATCTACGGAGGCGACGGCGATGAGTGACGTTTCAAAGACAGTGGTGTCAACGCGCGTACGGCTCGCAAGGAATATCGACGGCTATCCCTTCCCGTCGCGCCTTCGGGACGAGAAGCAGGCAAAGGAGATAATCCGCCTCGTAACGAGCGGGCTTTCACGCCTCGACGGGTTCGACTCCGACCAGTTCAACGTATATTATATGGACGCCATCTCGCCCGAGCAGGCGCAGATATTGAAGGAAAACCACCTCATTTCCCCCAATCTCATCAAGCGCAAGCGCTTAGGCGCGGCAATAATCAACACGGACGAGAGCGTTTCGATAATGATAAACGAGGAGGACCACCTCCGCGAACAGTGCATTGTAAAGGGGCTCGAACTCGAAACGGCGTATACGACTATGGCGGCGATAGACGCGCGCATCTCCCGTACGATGAAATTCGCGTACGACGACAGGCTCGGCTATCTCACCGCGTGCCCCACAAATCTCGGTACGGGGCTCAGGGCTTCGGTAATGTTCTTCTTGCCCGCCCTCACGATAAACGGGGTGATGCAGAAGGTAGTCCGTTCGGTCTCCCGCCTCGGGCTCACGGTGCGCGGAATGTACGGCGAGGGCAGCGAAGCCGAGGGGTATATGTACCAGATAAGCAACGAAGTGACCCTCGGCGTTACCGAGCAGGAGATACTCTCGCAGGTGGAGCAGGTGGTGCGCAAGGTAGTGGAGCTCGAAGAGGGCGAGAGGGAAAACCTCAAAAGGGGACCTTCCTCGCTCGACGTAAAGGACGACTGCCTGCGTTCTCTCGGCATTCTGACCAACTGCGCCAAGCTCTCCACCGAGGAGATGATAAAGCTGGCGGCTAACGTCAAGCTCGGAGCCTGCCTCGGATATATCGGGATAGACGACGTTGCGGCTATCGACGGGCTCGTCGTAAAGATGCGCCCCGCCAACATAACCGCGGCGGCGGAGAGGCAGCTCACCCCTGTCGAGCGGGACGTCTACCGCGCCCAATACGTATCAAAATTCTTGAAGAAGATCGCAAAATAAAACTTCGTTCCGCCCGTGCGGAAAAAGGAGGCAATGTTATGGAATATTCATATATGAACCGCTTCACCGACAACCTGCAACAGGTCATCTCCGTCGCGGAGGAGGCGGCGAGGTTATATCATTCGAGCTATATAGGCAGCGAACACATAGTGTTTGCGATGCTCAACTGCCCGGACAGCACGGCGTGCAAGGTGCTCACCGATTGCAACGTGAGCGAACCCGAATTCCGCGAATATTTCGTGCGCTCGATAGACGCGCAGTGCAACATACAGGGCTATACGCCGAGGACTAAACACATGATAGAGCGTGCTCTCGAGCTCTCCGTGGATATAAACGGGGAGGATTCCCTCGCGGGCACCGAGCACATGCTCCTCGCCGTCATGTCGTCCACGGAATGCCTCGCCATGAGGATACTCCGCGCCATCGGCGTAAATATGACCAATCTCGCGAGCAAGCTCGAGCTCGCCATAATGGGCGGCATGTCGGAGCCCTCTTCCGAGGAGGAGAGCGATCCGTTTTCCTCTTTCGGCAATCTCTATTCGTCTCAGGGCAGCCCCAAACAGGGCGTCTCCAAGTCCGCCGAAAAGCGCACGTCGTCCCCCCTCGACAAGTCCGTTCTGCAATACGGCACAGACCTCACGCAAAAGGCGCGCGAGGGCAAGGTGGACCCCGTCATAGGCAGAAAGAAGGAGATAGACAAGGTAATACAGGTCCTCTCGCGCAGGATGAAGAACAACCCCGTGCTCATAGGCGAGCCGGGCGTGGGCAAGTCCGCGGTGGTAGAGGGGCTGGCGCAGGCGATAGTCAAAAACGAGGTGCCCGACCTTTTAAAGGGCAAAGTGGTTTTCTCGCTCGATCTCGCGGGGATGGTCGCGGGTTCCAGATACCGCGGCGACTTCGAAGAACGCCTCAAAAACGCCATAAAATCCGTACAGTCGAACGGCAACGTCATTCTTTTTATAGACGAGATACACCAGATAGTGGGGGCGGGAGCCTCGACGGACGGCAATATGGACGCGGCTAACATCTTAAAGCCCATGCTCGCCCGCGGCGAATTGCAGACGATAGGCGCCACCACCATAGAGGAGTACAGGAAGTATATCGAAAAGGACTCCGCGCTCGAAAGGCGTTTCACGCCCGTGCAGGTGGAAGAACCGACCGTAGAGGACACCGTGGCGATCCTTCGGGGCTTGCGCGACAAGTACGAGGCGCACCACAAGGTAGTCATAACCGACGAGGCGATAATCGCCGCCGCTACCCTCTCGGACAGGTATATAACCGACAGATTTCTCCCCGACAAGGCGATAGACCTCATAGACGAGGCGGCTTCGCGGGCGAGGCTCAACAGCTTAAACAGCCCCGAGGAGTTAAAGGAGCTCGAAGAAAAGCTGAAAAGGCTCAATCTCGAAAAGAACAAGGCGGCAAAGGGTGAAAATTATTCGCAGGCGCAAAAGCTCGTTGAAGAGATAAACGCCGTGCAGGAGAAGATAAACAAGCTCAAATCGGAGTGGAACGCGGAAAAGCAGACGGGCTCTCCCACGATAGGCTCCGAGGAGATAGCCGAAATAGTCAGCGGCTGGACGGGCGTGCCCGTAGTCAAGCTCACCGAGCAGGAGGGCGAAAAACTTCTCCATCTCGAAGAAAATCTCCACAAGCGCATAATAGGGCAGGACGAGGCGGTGACCGCCGTCGCACGGGCGATACGCCGCGCCCGCGCGGGGCTCAACGAGCCCAACAAGCCCATAGGCTCCTTCATATTCGTCGGTCCCACGGGTGTGGGCAAGACCGACCTCGCCAAGGCGCTCGCCGAGGCTATGTTCGGCGACGAAAAGCTCATGATAAGGCTCGACATGTCCGAGTTCATGGAAAAGCACACCGTCTCCAAGCTGATAGGAGCCCCTCCGGGATATATCGGCTACGACGACAACAGCGGCGGACAGCTCACCGAAAGGGTAAGGAGAAAGCCGTACAGCGTAGTGCTCTTCGACGAGATCGAAAAGGCGCATCCCGACGTGTTCAACGTCCTCTTGCAGATACTCGACGACGGCAGGCTGACCGACAGCAAGGGCAGGACGATAAACTTCAAAAACACCATAATAATCATGACTTCCAACGTCGGCGCGAGCCGCATAAAGAAGATGTCGAGTTTCGGATTTTCCTCTTCCCCCGAAGAGGAGGGCGGCTACGACAACATGAAGGAAAACATAAACGAAGCCCTTCGCGAGCAGTTCAAGCCCGAGTTTTTGAACAGGCTCGACGACATAATCGTGTTCCGCAAGCTCACAAAGGAAGAGGCGGGCAAGATATGCTATAAGATAATCGACGCCCTCTCCGAGAGGCTCGCCGACAGAAACATATCGCTGAACGTCTCCCCCGAGGCGATGGATAAGATTCTCGACGAGGGCTATTCCGACTTGTTCGGCGCGCGCCCCTTAAAAAGGACTATCCAGAAGCGCATAGAAGACAGGCTTTCCGACGAGATATTGGCGGGGCATGTCCTCCCGGGTGAAACCGTGACCGTGGAAGTAAAGGACGGCGAGTTCGCCTTCCGCTCGGAAAAGAAATAACGCCGCGGCGCGCAAAACTCAACATATTCCGCCATTTTGTGCGGGTCAAGGTCAAAAATATCCCCGATTCTACCGTAAGTAGAGTCGGGGATATTTCAAGTAGAGCGCGGAGCACGCCCTTTCTCCCCACGGGATACTATCGTGGAGCAAAACATGGCATAAGTAGGTTTCGATCGCCGCTTTTTGAGCTATAATTATAGCGGAGGTAGGAAATGAAGAGATTGACTGCAACGGCAGGCGGAGGGACTGTCCCCGCCGCCGCGCTGTACACAAAGGGAGAGGAGATATTCAATGCGGTCTCGCACATAGCGGGCGGGGCTTTCGGGCTCGTCTATTGGGCGCTGGGGCTGTATTTTGCGGGCGGCGACGGCTTGAAGTCCGCCGCGGTATCGGTATTTGCCGCGAGCGTGATAATTCTCTATACGATGAGCGCGCTCTATCACTTTTTGCCGTACGGCAGGGCAAAGTCCGTCTTCAGGATATTCGACCACTGCACGATATTCCTTCTGATAGCGGGCACGTACACGCCCTACTGCCTCGTTGCGCTCGGCGCTTCCCCTCTCGGGTACGGCATTCTCGCCGCCGAATGGCTGCTTGCCGCGGCGGGCATATCCCTGAACGCCGTCGCCATGCACAACAGGGCGGTAAAGGTCGTTTCAATGTCGCTGTACGTAGTAATGGGCTGGATGATCCTCATAGCCTTCGGCGCTCTCCGCCAAACCCTCTCCGCGGCGAGCTTCTATCTTCTTCTGGCGGGCGGGATAACCTATACGGCGGGCATAATCTTCTACGCGTTCGGCAAAAAGGTGCGGTATTTCCACTCGGTGTGGCATCTATTCGACATAGCGGGCACGTTCCTGCATTTTTTGTCCGTTCTTCTCATTCTCGCGTGATATAATTTTGACATCTGCCGCCGCGCGTGATATAATATGTCTATATCACTTCTCGGAGGAGAACAAATGAACGACAAAAGAAAAGCGGCTCTCGGCATAGTTTCCAAGCTTGCGGAGGGATTTCTTGCGGGAATGCTCATCTCGCTCGGCGGCGCGGTATTTTTGGCTTGCGTGGCTTCGGGAACGGAATACGGCAAATTTATAGGCGCATTCTTTTTCTCCCTCGCCCTCGTCTGCATCTGCATGCGCGGCTACGCGCTCTATACGGGCAAGATAGGGCTCCTCACCGAAAACCATTCCAAAGACGATCTGACCCTCCTTGTGCTCTGCCTCATAGGCAACGCGCTCGCCACCGTGGCGTTCGGCTATCTCATAGGCTGGATATTCGCGGGCACTTCTACCGATTTGAAAGCCGTTGCGTTGACGATGTGCGACGGCAAGCTCGCGCAGGGATACGGGTTCGGCTTTCTCCGCGCGGTGCTCTGCGGCATACTCGTGTATCTCTCGGTGGATATATATCGCAACAACAAGACGCCTCTCGGGATTCTGCTGTGCATACCCGCCTTCATTCTGAGCGGCTACGAGCACTCCATCGCCGACATGTTCTATTTCGCCGCGGCGGGGATAGCGAGCTGGCAGGCAGTGGGCTATCTCGTCATGATAATCCTCGGCAATTCAGTGGGCGGACTGCTCATTCCCGTGCTGAGGCTCGCGCGCCCCAAAGAGGACAAAAACTGACCGCTTCCGCGATACGTGCGGGCTGAAAAGGCGCGGCGCCCTTGAAAAAAGGGACGCCGCGCCTTTTCGCGTCGGAAAAATCATATAGTTTTCTTATCCGTAATAGCTCACCGCGCCCTTGAAAACGGCGTAGGCAATTTTCGTGCGGTATTCCTCGGTGGAAAGGAGAGCCTCGTCCTCCGCGTTGGACAAAAACCCGCATTCCACTATCACGGAAGGGCTTTCCGTGCATTTAAGAATGTAGTAGTCTCCCGTCAGCGCGTCCGTCTTTTTCACGCACTCGGGCATATCGTTCAGCGCCGATTGGATGCTGTCCGCGAGCTCTTTGCCCGTCTCGCTGCCCTGCCTGAAAAATACCTGCGCGCCCCGCCGCGAGGGGAGAGGGCAAAAGTTCTGGTGCACGGATATCACCATTTCCGCGCCGCTGCCCTCTATTATCTCCCTGCGCTTTTTCATGTCCCGCATCTTAAATCCCGAATTCGGCACGCCGTACAGCCCGCCGTTGGAGCTCCTCGTCATCACCACTGAAAAGCCCGCTTCCGAAAAATAGCCCTGCAACTTGCGCGCCACGGCGAGATTTATGTCGCTCTCCTTTACGGAGGAAGTCCTGCCGAGCACCCCCGCGTCCACGCCGCCGTGCCCCGCGTCTATCACTATCACCTTTTCCCCTGCGGAAGCGGAGGCGGAGGAGGAAGAGGCGAGCGCGCCCGCGCACAGACCCAGCGCGACTCCCGCGGCTATCAGCGCGGCGAGCGTTATCACGGCGCTCTTTTTAAATATCATTATTTTCACGCTATATACTATGGAATATTTGATTTTTTTATGACGGAGTAGTATAATTACAGAGTAAAAGCCATGTTTGATTTTTTTGAGCCCATAGCCCCCGCGGGGGCAAATACGATAAGCCCCATAACGCTCGCGTTCGTGGGCGACGCCGTCTATTCGTTGTATGTGCGCACAAAGCTCGCGCTCGCCGCGGACAGACCCGCTTCCGCCCTGCAAAAACTGAGCTCAGAGCGGGTGTCGGCGCACGGTCAGAACGGGCTGCTTAAAAGGCTCGAACCCATTTTAACGCCCGAAGAGCTCGCGGTGTTCAAGCGGGGCAGAAACGCCAAAAAACCCTCCCACAGCAAAAATGCCGACCCTGCGGAATACAACAATTCCACGGGGCTGGAAGCGGTGTTCGGCTGGCTGTATCTCTCCGGGCAGAGGGAGAGGCTTTTCCGCCTTCTGGAGGAGACCGAATGAAGACCGAGGGCAGAAACGCCGTTTTCGAACTCCTGAAAACGGGCAAAAACATAGAGAAGATACTGATGCAGAAGGACCCGCAGGGAAGCCTTTTAAAGATCTTTGCCGAAGCCCGCAAGCGGGGCGTGCGCGTGCAGTTCGCGGACAGGCGCGCCCTCGACAGGGAGAGCGCCGAGGGGCGCCATCAGGGCGTTATCGCCTTTTCGGCTGAGTACGAATACGCCGAAGCGGAGGACATAATTTCCGCCTGCGGCGGAGACGGGCTCGTGATCTTGTGCGACGGCGTCGAGGACGTGCACAATCTCGGTTCCGTGATAAGGGTCGCCGAGTGCGTGGGCGCGGACGGGGTGATAATACCCTCCAACAATTCCGCGAGCGTCACTGAGGCGGTCATAAGGGTGTCAGCGGGGGCGGCGAACCACGTGCGCGTGGCTAAGGTGAATTCCCTCAACCGCGCGATAGATAAACTCAAAGAAAACGGTTTCTGGGCGTACGCGCTCGAAGCCGACGGACAGGACATATACAAAGCCGACTTGACGGGCAGGATAGCCCTCGTCGTGGGCGGGGAGGACAGCGGCGTGCACAGGCTCACCCGCGAGAAGTGCGACGGCGTTCTCTCTATCCCGTTGAGGGGGAGCGTCAACTCTTTGAACGCCTCTGTAGCCCTCGGCATAGCGGCGTACGAGGTGTTGAGAAGAAGATGACAGACGGCGAACTGATCGCGCTCGCCCGCGGCGGCGACAAGGAGGCGGAGAGCGCCCTGCTGAAAAAATACGCCCCGCTCGCCAAATCGGTCTCGGCAGGATTTTTCATAAACGGCGGCACCGCCGAGGACCTCTATCAGGAGGCGATGGTGGGGCTGTATTCGGCGATAGGCGGCTATTCGGCGGAGAGCGGCGCGGGCTTTTCCACTTACGCCTACAAGTGCATAAGAAATTCCGTTATCGACGCGGTGAAAAAGAGCCTCGGCGCAAAGTATGCGGCGCTGAACAACTTCGTGCCCATAGTGGAGATAGCCGACGCGGTGTCCCTCTCCGACCCCGAGGACGAGCTCATCCGCCGCGAACAGCGCAGCGAATTCATGCTCAAAATATCCAAGATACTCTCGGGGCTGGAATTCAAAGCCACCGTAATGTATCTCGACGGGCTCTCCTTTTCGGAAATCGCCGCCAACCTCGGCAAAACGCCGAAGAGCGTGGACAACGCCATAAACCGCGCAAAGAACAAATTGCTTAAATTTTACGGCAGGGAGGAGTAAATGGCTTATCTTGCTTTTTACAGGATATTCCGCCCGACTTCGTTCGGCGAGGTCGTAAGGCAGGAACACATAGTCCGCATTCTCAAAAACCAGATAGAGAGCGGCAAAATAGGTCACGCCTATCTCTTTTGCGGACCGCGCGGCACGGGCAAGACGACCCTCGCCAAGATATTCGCGCGCGCCATAAACTGCGAAGATCCCCAAAACGGCTCCCCCTGCGGCAAGTGCGCCGCGTGCAGGGCTCTCGCCTCGGGGAGTAATCTCGACATATCCGAGATAGACGCGGCTTCCAATAACGGCGTGGACGAGATGCGCGATCTGCGCGAAAAGGTGCAGTATCCGCCCGTCGCGGGCAAGTACAAGGTGTACATCATAGACGAGGTGCACATGCTCACCGCCTCGGCGTTCAACGCCGTTTTAAAGACATTGGAAGAGCCGCCCCGCCACGCAGTGTTCATCCTTGCCACCACCGAGCCGCAGAAGATCCCCGCCACCATACTCTCGCGGTGCATGAGGTTCGATTTCAAGCTCATTCCGTTAAAGGACCTCGAAGCGCTCGTCTCCTCGGTATTCGACAGGACGGGCAAGGAGTACGAAAAGGAGGCTGTTTCCGCCATCGCCCGCGCAGGCGCGGGAAGCGCGCGCGACTGCCTCTCCATCGCCGACATGTGCGCTTCGTACTCTTCGGGGAAGCTCACATATGAGGACGTGGCAGCCGTGCTCGGCGCCGCCGACTACCTCAAAGTCGCGTCCCTTGCGGAGACGGTGCTCAAAGAGGACGCGCCCGCCGCGCTTTCCGCCGTGGAAGAAGTGCTCTCCACGGGCAAGAGCGTGGGCGTGCTCGTAAAGGACATGCTCGGCGCTCTGAACGACATCGCAGTGGCAAAACTCTGCAAAAACGCGCGGGAGATAATAAATCTCCCCGAAGAGAACTTTCTGCGTATAAAGGAGATAGCGGACGCCGCCGACGGGCACAAGATCCTGAGGGTCACAGAGATCCTCGCGGCAGCCGAGTCGGCGATGCGCTATTCGTCGAGCGGCAGGATAACGCTCGAAACGGCGGTGATAAAGGCGGCAATGCCCGCCGAGGACTACAATATCGACGCGCTGATAGGCAAGATCGCCGAGCTTGAAAGAAAGCTCGAGAGCGGGAAGTACGCCCTGCCCTCCGCCCGGTCTATGCCGAAGGTTTCCGCGGAGCCCGTTTTGCCGCAGAAAAAGGTCCCCGCGGCGGAGCCCCCCGTTCTCGAAGAGGAGAGCGGTGAAAGCCCCTTTGCTTCCGGCGCGTCGGAAGAAAAACCTGCGGCGCGGGAGGAGAGCGGCACACAGCCCACACTGTGGGACGATATGCCCGCCCAACCCCCGAAGAGCGGGCTTTCCGAGGGCGACAAGCGCTCGGTGTTCGCAAAATTTCTGAAATGCCTCAGGACTACCCACAAAAACGCGGTGCTTTTCACCCTCTGCATGGACCTCATGGCAAAGTTCGAGGGCGACAAGCTCGTCCTCGCCACCGAGAGCGAACCCGTGTACAAGGCGCTCGTCAGGGCGGACAACTACAAATTCATGGGCGGCGTGCTCTCCACGCTCAACGTCACGGACTTTGAGGTGAGGTTGCAGCCAAAGGGAGAGAGCGAATTCGACAAGGCGTTAAAGACCCTTAAAGATAATTTTACGGGCACGGACATAAACGTAAAATAAAGGTAAAGGAGAAATTATGGCAGGATATAAAGGGGGCGGAATGGGCAATATGCAGAATATGCTCCGCGAAGCCCAGAAGATGCAGGAACAGATGCAGCAGGCGGACGCCGAGCTCGAGGACTACGAGGTAGTCGGTCTTTCGGGCGGCGGCGAAGAGGGCGACGAGAATGTGGTCGTCTACATGAACGCCAAAAAGATAATAAACGGGATAGAGTTCGGCAGCAAGATATCGGAAATAGTCGACATCACCGACGGGGACGACGTGGAGATGCTCGAAGATCTGATAATGGCGGCTATCCTCGACGGCTACAAAAAGGCGGACGAGGTCTACAACGAAAAAATGGGTCCTTTCGCCAAGGCGGGCGGCGGACTTCTGAGGTAACTCCGGGTGGATATTTTCATAGAGCCGATAGGCAGGCTCATAAACGAGTTCTCCAAACTCCCCGGCGTGGGCAAAAAGACGGCCCAGCGCTATGCCTACAAGATAATCGGAATGACCGACGCCGAGGCAAAACACTTTGCCGAGAGCATTGTGTACTGCAAACAGCGGGTAAAGTATTGCAGGATATGCGGCAATTTCACCGAGGAAGAGGTGTGCGACATCTGCAAGAAGCGCGATCCGTCCACCATATGCGTCGTGAAAGAGCCTAAGGACGTCATAGCAATGGAAAAATTGCACGAGTACAAGGGCGTTTACCACGTTTTGCACGGCGTTATTTCCCCCATGGACGGCGTGGGACCCAACGACATACGCATAAAGGAACTGCTCTCGCGGATAGACGGGAACGTGACCGAGGTGATAATGGCGACCAACCCCGACGTGGAGGGCGAAGCCACCGCAATGTACGTCGCGCGCCTTTTGAAGCCCCTCGGGGTCAAGGTGACCCGCCTCGCCCACGGCATACCCGTGGGGAGCGAGCTCGAATACGCCGACGAAGTCACGCTCTCCCGCGCGCTGTCGGAGAGAAAGCAGATATAAATTTTTTCTGAAAGGAGAGACAATGAAAATTTCCGTTCTCGGTTGCGGGCGCTGGGGCTCGTTTATAGCGTGGTATCAGGCGACCGTACTCAAAAACGACGTGATAAGCTGGGGACCCGAGGGTGACTATTCGTACGAAGTCCTTAAAAACGAGGGCAAAAACGAATATGTCGCGCTCGACAGCTCTATAGAGCTCACGTGCGACCTCGGGCACGCCGTCACCGCAAGCGACGTGATAATAATCTCCATATCCTCGCAGGGCTTGCGCGGATTCATGCAAAAGGTCGTAAAGTACCCCGTGGAGGACAAGATATTCGTGCTCTGCATGAAGGGCATAGAAGAGGCGACGGGCATGCGGCTCTCGGAAGTGCTCATAGACAGCGGCATAGCTAAGGAAAAGATCGCCGTGTGGGTAGGTCCGGGGCACATACAGGCGTTTACGCAGGGCATACCCAACTGCATGGTCATCGACAGCTACGACGACGGGCTCAAAAGGTACATTGCCGACAATTTCAAGAGCAACCTCATCCGCTTTTACTACGGCAACGACATAATCGGCTCCGAGATAGGCGCGGCGGCTAAAAACGTGCTCGGCATAGCCGCGGGCGTGCTCGACGGCAGCGGCTACGTCAGCTTAAAGGGACCCCTCATGGCGCGCGGCGCCTATGAAGTGGGCAAGCTGATCGCGGCGCTGGGCGGACAGTTCACCTCGGCGTACGGGCTCGCGCACCTCGGCGATTACGAGACGACCCTCTTTTCCGAGTACTCCCATAACAGAAAGTACGGGGAGATGATGGCGCACGGCGCCAAATTTTCCAAGCTCGCCGAGGGCGTTATGACCGCCAAGGCAATGAAGGAGCTGGGCGACAGGCTCGGGATAGATCTGCCCATCACCAACGCCGTGTACGAGGCATGTTTCCTCTCGCACGCGTTCGAATCGGGCGACGGAGCCGAGAACTGTATGAAAATAATTTTAAAATTATTTGAAAGAAGCACAAAATCCGAGTTCGGCAACAAAATGAACGTCTGAACTTGCAATTTCAAGATATACGGACTAAAATTTCAGATATGCTTAGAGAAGATTTACGTAACGTGGCGATAATCGCCCACGTTGACCACGGCAAGACGACTCTTGTCGACGCAATGCTCAAACAGAGCCACACATTCCGCGACAATCAGCCGGTGGAAGAGCGCGTTATGGACAGCAACGACCTCGAAAGGGAGCGGGGCATAACCATACTCGCCAAAAACACGTCCGTGCACTACAAGGGCGTCAAGATAAACATAGTCGACACCCCGGGGCACGCCGACTTTTCGGGCGAGGTGGAGCGCGTCATGATGATGGTCAACGGCGTTCTCGTGCTCGTGGACGCCGCCGAAGGTCCCATGCCGCAGACCCGTTTCGTCGTGCAGAAAGCGCTCGAAATGGGGCACAGGCTGATAATCGTCGTCAACAAGATAGACCGCCCCGACGCCCGCCTCAGCGAGGTGCAGGACGAAATTCTCGAGCTCCTGCTCGAACTCGATGCCTCCGACGACCAGCTCATGAGCCCCGTCGTATGGTGTTCGGGAAGGGACGGCACAGCCACCCTCGACCCCACCCAGCCGGGCAAGGATCTGTGCCCGCTTTTCGACACGATCCTGAGCCATATCCTCCCCATGGAGGCGGATACCGAGGGTCCCGCCCAGCTTCTGTGCTCTTCGATAGACTACAACGACTACGTCGGCAGGATAGGCATCGGCAGGATAGAGCGCGGATCGGTCAGACAGGGGCAGTCCGTCGTCGTGGCAAACTACAACGACGTGCACCTCAAAAACCCGGGGAAGATAGTCAACCTCTACCAGATCGAGGGGCTTGAACGCGTTCCCTGCGAGGAGGCAAAGGCGGGGGACATAGTCTGCTTTTCGGGGCTCGAAAAAATAAACATAGGGGATACCGTGTGCGTTCCCGACTGCGTGGAGCCCAAAAAATTCGTCAAGATAACCGAGCCCACCGTGGAGATGACCTTTTCGGTCAACGATTCCCCGTTCGCTGGCAAGGAGGGCAAGTGGGTCACCACCCGCCACCTGCGCGACAGACTCTTCCGCGAGCTCTTGAAGGACGTGTCTCTGCGCGTGGAGGAAACGGGCAGCGCGGACAGCTACCGCGTGTGCGGCAGGGGCGAGATGCACCTATCCATACTGATAGAGAGCATGCGCCGCGAGGGGTACGAGTTTCAGGTATCCACTCCCAAGGTTATGTATAAGGACATCGACGGCGTCAGGTACGAGCCCATGGAAAGGCTGATCATCGACGTTCCCGACGAGTCCACGGGCGCGGTGTTCCAAAGCATGGGCAACAGAAAGGGCGAACTTCTGCACATGAGCGCCGTCGGCAGCCGCACCCGCCTCGAATTCATAATCCCCGCACGTGGGCTCTTCGGCTACAAGTCGGAGTTCCTCACTTCCACAAAGGGCGAGGGCGTCATGAACAGCGTTTTCTTCGAATACCAGCCCTACAAGGGTGAAATTTCCCGCCGCACTACGGGTTCCCTCGTCGCGTTCGAGACGGGCGAAGCCGTGACGTACGGGCTCTTCAACGCGCAGGGCAGGGGCGCGCTGTTCATAGGGGCGGGCACGCCCGTATACGAGGGCATGGTCATAGGCGAGTCCCCCAAGAGCGAGGACATAAACGTCAACGTCTGCAAGACCAAGCACCTCACCAACACCCGTTCTTCCGCGAGCGACGAGGCTCTGCGGCTCATTACCCCCAAGAAAATGAGCCTCGAAGAGTGCCTCGAATTCATAGCCGACGACGAGCTGCTTGAAATAACGCCCAAGAACATACGCATAAGAAAGCGCATTCTCGACAGCGAGCTTCGTGCAAAGGCGCGCGCAAAGGAAAAGAAACAGGCATAACCCGCAGTTTTACGGAATACTATATACCACTCCGCAAGGAGGGGTATTTTTTTATGGAGCGAACATGGAAAACCATACTTTGACCGTGGAAAACTGCAAGCGCGTGACCGCCACGTCCGTGATCAGCGTGGACAGCTTTTCGGACAGACAGCTCGTACTCGGCATACAGGACGGCAGGATAGTGGTACAGGGCAGCGGAATGAAGATAGTCAACTTTTCCAAGAGCACGGGCGCCTTCTCCGCGGCGGGGGAGATAACTTCCGTCAGATATCTCAAAAAGGGCTCCGCCATAAGGCAGAAGCTCTTCGGCTGATGAAGATATTCGAGTTCATCGTCTGCCTCTTCACGGGCGTGATAAGCGGAGTTGCGTACGACGTTCTGTACTTCGCTCGCTGTATGCTGTGCGGGACGGATAAGGCGCTATATACCGTAAAGGACAAGGTCTTTACGGTCATATGCGACGTTCTGTACTTCGCGGTGTTTTCCGCGGGCTACATTTTCATGTCCGTTCTGTTCTGTTTCGGCGACCTCAGACTGTACATGCTGGCGGGTTGCGCCCTCGGCGCGCTCATATATTTAAAAAGTTTTCACATAATTGTTGCTTTTTTTGCCCGCAAAGTATATAATAAATACATATCCGCAAGGGAGAAAGCCGATGACGCAGGAAAAACAGAACAGAATAGCCGCCGCGGTAACGGTAAACGCCGTGTTTTTGATAGTCATCCTCGCCGCCGTCGCCGTGTATCAGATGGTGGTCATCGCCACGGCGCGCGCAAAGTACAATTGGCTGAAAGCGGAAATAGCGGCGGTGGAACAGGAGACGGAAGATCTTGAAAGGGACTTGAACGACAGGCTCAAATCCCAGCTTTACCTTGAAGAACTTCTCGTCCGCAACTATCATTATCCCGAAGAAGACGAGTAAACCATGAAAATTTCGGCAATAGACGTAGGATCCAACTCCGTCCGCCTCGCAGTAACGGCGGACGGAAAAACTTTATATAAGCGCGGCGCGGCTACCCGCCTTGCCGAAAATCTCGCCCTGACGGGTTCGCTGCTCCCGCAGGCGATGGAGCGCACCGCCCTCGCGATAAAGGACTTCAAGGAGGAAGCGGAGCGCGAAAACTGCGCCCGCATATACGTATTCGCCACCGCGGCAGTGCGTTCCGCCCAAAACAGACAGGCGTTTTTAGACCGCGTGAGGGAACTCTGCGGGCTCGAAGTGGACGTCGTCAGCGGCGCCGATGAGGCTAAACTCGGCATAACGGGCGCGCTCGGCGGCAGGGACGGCGGCATAATCGACGTCGGCGGTGCAAGCACGGAAGTGACAGTGCGCCGCGGCGGGGAGTGCCTCTATTCCCACAGCGCCAACATCGGCACCGTCAGGCTCCACGACCTCGCGGGCAGGGACCTTGCAAAGCTCACGGAAGCCGCGCTCGCGCGGATAGCCGAATACGGCGAATTCGACGCCTCGATGTACGATATGTACGCCATAGGCGGCACTGCCACCACGCTCGCCTCCGTCAAGCACGGCTTGAAGGTGTACGACCCTCAGGTGACGGACGGCACAGTGCTGTATGCCGGCGAGGTGTACGACATGGCAAAGCGCTTTATCTCGCTATCGGTGGAGGAAGTGCGCCGCATTTCGGGCATGGAGCCCCGCCGCGCCGACATTATAGGCGGCGGCTGCCTTCTGAACTATCTCGTAATGCGCCATTTCGGCATTGAGAGGATAACCGTGTCCGAGAGCGACAACCTCGAGGGCTATATAATGCTGAAAGAGGGGACGCTATGAACCGCGCCCTCAGAATAACCGCGAACGTCGTCTGGGCGGTGTGCGTCGCGGCTGTTGTGGCGTATTACTGCCATGCGGCAGTCTCGTCGGACAACCCCGGCATACTATGGTTTGCCGTGTTCTTTGTCGTCTCCTTTGTTACGGCTTCACCCGTACACGAGCTCGGGCACTTCTTTTTCGGTCTGCTTTCCGGCATGCGCGCCAAACTTACGGCAAGGTCGTTTTTGCCGACTTTTGGCGCCAACGAAGTGCAGATCGTGCCCCGCCGCACGGATAAAATAAGATCCCGCCTTACGGTCACCGCGCTCGGCGGGCTTGCGTTCAATCTCATATTCGTGATCTTGGGCGTATGCGCGCTGTTCGTCCCGCAGCTCCCCATATGGCTCTCGGGCATTTCGGTATGGCATCTGAGCCTCTTTCTGGATAACGCCTTCCCCATAGAGCACAGGACGGGCAGATCGGACGGGCTCGTAATTTCGGAACTGATAAAAAACACCCCCGAAGCTCAGGTCATGTCGGCAGTTCTGACCGCGCAGGCGCACGTTTTGAGCGGCAAGCCGATAGAAGCGCTGGACAGGTCTCTTCTTTTCGGACTTCCGCAAATAAGGGAGGACGACCCCGCTTTCATATCCCTCTGCGAGCTCCGCGTCATGTATCTCAAAGCCGCGGGCGAGGAGGAAGAGGCAAAAAAAGAACAGGCTCGGTTCGAGGAACTCAAAGAGCAGTATCTCTGATTCAGCTTATCTTGAACAGCGTGCCGAAGCAGTGCGGGCAGACCATTTTCCACCTCTCGGCTTGGGTCCTGCACAGGTGGTTCCCGCACGTTCCGCACTCAAAAAATCTATCCGCAAAATCAAATTCCGCCGCGTTGGCGCACAGTGACTTTTTCATGAAAAAAGTATGCGCAAAACGCGGTTTTTTATTGCAAATCAAGACTCAAATTCTTGCGTTATTTCTAATAATATGGTATAATCAAAATGATTAAAAATATTTTGTTCGGGAGATATATAATGCCTGAAAAAGTTCAATCAAATTACGATGCCAATTCACTGCGCGCATTGAAGGGTCTGGAGCCCGTGCGCGAGCATCCCGGTATGTATATAGGACCCACCGACGAGAAGGGTCTGCACTGCCTTGTGCGCGAGGTCATCGATAATTCCATAGACGAAGCCCTCGCCGGCTATTGCGACCGCATCGACGTGATAATAAACGCCGACGGTTCCTGCACCGTAAAGGACAACGGGCGCGGCATTCCCACGGGTATAAACGAGGAGGAGGGCATAAGCGGCGTAGAGCTCGCCCTGACCAACCTCAACGCGGGCGGCAAGTTCGGCGGCGGCAACAAGGGAGGCGGATATAAGATCTCGTCCGGTCTGCACGGAGTGGGCGTTTCCTGCGTCAACGCGCTCTCGGACTATCTTATAGCAGAAGTCTGCCAGAACGGGCATATCCACCGCCAGAGCTACAAGTGCGGCATTCCCGACGCGCCCTTGCAGGTAGTCGGCGACACCGCGGCTACGGGCACGACTATAACTTTCCACCCCGACGCCACCATTTTAGAGACCACGGAGTTCAACTACGACACCCTCAAAACCCTTTTGAGGGAGCTCTCCTATCTCAACAAGGGGCTCACGCTCACCCTCGCCGATTACAGGGGCGAAAAGGAGCGGCACGACAGCTTCTGCTACGAGGGCGGCGTCGTGCACTTCATAGAGGACATAAACAAGGGCAAAAACGTGCTCTTCGAAAAGCCCGTCTACTTCGAGGATTCCGAGGGCGACGACAGATTTCTGGAAGTCGCTATCCAGTATAACGACAGCTATACCGAGCAGATATTCCCCTTTTCCAACAATATCCGCCAGCCCGACGGCGGCACCCACCTCGAGGGCTTCAAGGCAGCCCTCACCAAGGTCATAAACGACTGCGGCCACCGCCTAAATATCCTCAAAGAGAACGAAAAGCTCTCGGGAGAGGACGTGCGCGAGGGCATAACGGCGGTCGTTTCGGTGAAGATAGCCGACGCGCAGTACGAGAGCCAGACCAAGGCTAAGCTCTGCTCCACATATGTGAGGGGGTTCGTGCAGAAGGCAGTTACCGAAAAGTTCGGGACGTATCTTGAAGAGCACCCCGCCGAGACCCGCGAGCTGATAATGCGCTGCATAACGGCGCAGAGGGCGAGGGAGGCGGCGCGCCTCGCGCGCGAGGAGACCCACCGCAAGGGCGTTCTGGAAAGTACAAAACTCCCCGGCAAGCTCGCCGACTGTTCGGATAAGCGCCCCGAGCTGTGCGAGATATATATCGTCGAGGGCGACTCGGCGGGCGGCACGGCAAAGCAGGGCAGGGACAGGCGCTTTCAGGCGATACTTCCCCTGCGCGGCAAGATACTCAACGTCGAAAAGGTCAGGATAAACCGCGTGCTCGAAAACGAGGAGATAAAGGCAATGATAACCGCCTTCGGGTGCGGCATACAGGAAAATTTCGACGAGAGCAAGCTCCGCTACGACAGGATAATAATCATGACCGACGCCGACGTGGACGGCTCGCACATAAGGATACTGCTCCTGACGTTCTTCTTCCGCTATATGCGCCCTCTTGTCGAAAACGGGCACGTGTACGCGGCGCAGCCTCCCCTCTACAAGGTGTCCGCAAAGGGCATGGAGGACAAATATCTCTACGACGACAAGGCGCTCGAAGATTTCAGGGCGAATTTCGACGGCAAGTTCGAATTGCAGCGCTATAAGGGTCTCGGCGAGATGAACAAGGAACAGCTGTGGGAGACGACCATGGACCCTGCAAAGCGCACTCTCGTAAGGATAAACGTGGAGGACGCGGTGGAAGCGGACAAGACGTTTGCCCTCCTCATGGGCGAACAGCCCGAACTGAGGCGGCAATTCATAGAAGAAAACGCAAAGCTCGTCGAAGAGCTCGACGTATAAGGAGCGGTTATGGCAAAGAAAGAAACAAGCCCCGAGCTTACCGAAGAATTCAGAAAAACTCTTCAAATGACCAAACTTCTCGACGTGGAAGTGGACGAAGAGCTCAAAAAATCGTTCATAGCCTACGCCATGGCGGTCAACGTATCCCGCGCCATTCCCGACGTGCGCGACGGCTTAAAGCCCGTGCACAGGCGCATACTCTACTCGATGCACGAGCTCGGCTTATACTCCGACAAGGCGTTCAGGAAGTGCGCGCGTATCGTCGGCGACTGCCTCGGTAAATATCACCCCCACGGCGACCGCTCGGTGTACGACGCGCTCGTCCGCCTTGCGCAGGACTTCTCTATAAACGAGCCCCTCGTGGAAGGGCACGGCAACTTCGGCTCGGTGGACGGCGATCCCCCCGCGGCTATGAGATATACGGAGGCGAGGCTCTCCAAAATAGCCTCCGAAATGCTCCGCGACCTCGACAAGGAGACTGTGGACTTCTACCCGACGTTCGACGACACGGGCATGCAGCCCACGGTGTTGCCCTGCCGTTTCCCCAATATGCTCGTAAACGGCTCCGACGGCATAGCGGTAGGCATGGCGACCAATATCCCTCCCCATAACCTCGGCGAGGTGGTAGACGGCGTAATAGCCCTGATAGACAACCCCGAAATAAGCGTAGACGAGCTCATGCAGTACGTCACCGCGCCCGACTTTCCCACAGGCGCGCTCATACTCGGCAGGAGCGGCATCAAAAAGGCATACCGCACGGGCAGGGGCAACATAGTTCTCCGCTCGCGCTGCGAGATAGAGGAATACCAGAGCGGCAACCAGACGAGAACGCGCATAATAGTCTCCGAAATACCCTATCAGGTGAACAAGGCAAAGCTCATCGAGAGCATAGCCGACCTCGTCAAAAACAAGCGCATAGAGGGCATTTCCGATATCCGCGAGGAATCGGACAGGGACGGCATGCGCATCGTCATAGAGATCAAAAAGGACGCCAACGCGCAGGTCGTTCTGAACCTCTTATATAAGCACACCAACCTTCAGATCTCCGACGGCATAATAATGCTCGCCCTCGTGGACGGCACCCCGAGGATACTCAACCTCAAAGAGTGCCTGTACTACTATCTCGAGCACCAGAAAGACATAATAGTCCGCCGCACCAAGTTCGACTTGCAGAAGACGGAAGAGCGCGCCCATATCCTGCGCGGTCTCGTGATAGCGCAGGCGAGCATAGAAGAGGTGGTGGAGGTCTGCCGCAACGCCGTGGACAAAAACGACTGCGTGCAGAAGCTCACCGACAACTTCGAGCTGGACGTAAGGCAGGCGACCGCCGTCGCGGAACTGCGCCTTTACAGGGTATCCCACCTCGAAGTGGACAAGATAACGGGCGAACTCAGCGAGCTCGAAGCGCAGATCGAGGACTTGAAGGATATTCTCGCCCACGAATCTCGCGTGCTCGGCATAATAAAGGACGACCTCCTCGAAATAAAGCGCAAATACCCCTCGGAAAGAAAGACGGAAGTCGTAGTCGACTTCACGGGCGACATAGACGACGCCGACCTCATTCCCGAGGAGCAGGTAGTCGTCTCCATGACCCATTCGGGCTACGTCAAGAGGCTGCCCGTCGCCGAATACCGCGCCCAGAACAGGGGCGGCATGGGCGTCACGGCGCACCGTCCCAAGGACGAAGATTTCGTCGAGAAGATGTTCGTATGCTCTTCCCACGCCGACTTGCTGCTCTTCTCCGATTTCGGAAAGGTGTACCGCATAAAGGCGTTCGAGATACCCGAAGCCGCCCGCACGGCGCGCGGCAGGGCGGTCATAAATCTCGTGCAGATAGACCAGAACGAGAAGATAACCAATATAATCCCCGTCAACACCACGGGCGGCTACATAGCGTTCGCCACCCGTAACGGACTGATAAAGAAGACTGCCCTCAGCGAATTCGAGCGGATAAACAAAAACGGCAAGATAGCCATCCGCCTCAACGAGGGCGACGGGCTCATCTCCGTGATGTTCACCACGGGCGAGAGCGAGCTCATGATAGCTTCCCGCTCGGGCAAGTGCATCCGCTTTTCGGAGCAGAACGTGCGCGCGATGGGCAGGAGCACGGCGGGCGTGCGGGCAATGAAGCTCGCCGCGGACGACGTCCTCGTGGATATGCTCGTCGTAGACGAGAACAAGGACGTGCTCACCGTTTCGTCCAACGCGTACGGCAAGCGCAGCTCGCTCGACGATTACCGCATTCAGGGCAGAGCGGGCAAGGGCATACTCGCCGGCAAATTCACCGAGGAGACGGGGTATCTCGTGAACCTCAAACAGGTATCCGCCGACGAGGATATAATGATAATATCGGACGGCGGCACGATAATCCGCATGCACGTAGACAAGATCTCTAAGATAGGCAGAAACACCCGCGGCGTGCGGCTCATGCGCTTAAAGGACGGCGCCGTCGCCACCGTAGCGGTCACCGAGCGCGACGACGAGGCTGAAACCGAAGTCCCCGAAGAGGCGGCGGAAGACCTCCCCGCAGAAAGCGGTTCGGACGAATGACAAAATAAACCGTCCGCGGCAAAATCGCCGCGGACGGTTTTCATATCGCGCTACCTTATTTTTCCGCAGCCCGCGTTTTGGGCTGTTTTTGTTTTACCTGTTTGGAGGAGGGCATGATCAGGTGCATCAGTTCCATCAGCCAGTTGGAGATGGGGAACGCCGCCTGCAATACCACTACGACTATCAGAATTTTCGGGTAGTCCCATTTGAGGTCCAGCCACCCCTGATAGAACAATTTGTCGGTGACGAACGGTATCGAAAACGCCGCTACGCAGATCGTGAACACCGCTATGCACAGCACCGCGCGGTATGCGTTGAAGGGCTGGCACAGCCTGAACACCATCACGAATCCCGAGAATGTCAGTGCGAGCATGCACATGGGCTTGTAGAAGTCCACGAATTCCGCATATCCGAAAGTCTTATAGCTTATATGGTACACGCTGTAAATGGACATTACGCATATCAGCATGACCAGCGCGCCCGTCACGGCTCCGCTCATTACGTGCGAGATAAATTTGCCCTGCACCCTCTCCTTGTTGGGTTGCAGCGAGAGGAAGAAGGAGGGTATGGCTATTATCGCCGTCTCGAGCAGGAGCATATTCGAGGGCATGAACAGGTAAGGCTGCCCGAGCGTTATGCAGATTATCGCGAGCATAGCCGTGAACAGCGTCTTCATGAGATAGAGGGAGGAGGAGTTCTTAATGTTGTTTATTACTCTCCTGCCCTCGGCTACGACTTTCGGCATCGAGTTGAAGTTATTGTCCATCAAAACGAGATGGCTCACGTTCCTCGCCGCGTCGCTGCCCGAAGCCACGGATATTGCGCAGTCCGCCTCTTTCAAGGCGAGTATATCGTTCACGCCGTCGCCCGTCATAGCCACCGTGTTGCCGTGCGCCTTTATGGAGCGCACCAAAACGGCTTTCTGCTCGGGGGAGACCCTGCCGAACACGGTGTACTTATTGGCTACGTTTTCCACTTCCTTGTCGTTCAGCCCGTCGAGGGAGATAAACTTGTCTGCGTCGGCGATGCCCGCGCGCTTGGCGACTTCCGCCACGGTCACGGGGTTGTCGCCCGAAATCACCTTTACGGCGACGTCGTTATCCCTGAACCACTTTATCGTATTTATGGCGTCCTCGCGGATGTTGTCGGCTATCGAGATTATCGCGATCGGCTTCAACAGCGCGGGCACCTTTTCCGCCACAATGGCGGAGGGAGAGTGCGCCAGAACTATCACCCTGAGCCCCATCTGCGCGTATTGCTTGACTATCCTTTCCACCTTGGCGGGATAGGGTTTGAGCACGAATTCGGGCGCGCCCATCACGAACGTTCCCACGTCGTCAAAGGTCACCGCGGAGAGTTTGCGCTTGGAGGAGAAGGGTATCTTCGTCACGGGCGTAAGTTTGTCGCTGTAACCGAAGTGGTTGTACAGGGCTATGGAAGTCTGGTTGTTGTCCTGCAAGCTCGCGAGCATGCTCCCCATGATATCGGTCAGCGAAAGGTCGTCCACGGTGTTTAAAATGACGCTGTCGTTCACACGCATCCTGCCGTCCGTTATGGTGCCCGTCTTGTCGAGGCACAAAACGTTGACGCGCGCGAGCATTTCGAGGGAATACATATCCCGCACCATCGTCTGGCTCTTGGCGAGCCTGATAATGCCGAGCGCGAGGGCGAGGGAGGTCAGAAGCAGCATTCCCGAGGGTATCATGCCTATCACGACCGTGCACGTACGCTGGATGGAGTAGTTTATCTCCTGCGAAAAGAGCCACGGCGCCACTTTCGCGAGCCCCGCGGGGTCGCTTCCCGTGTTGTGCAGCGTGGTGATATAGGTGCCTATCGCGACGGGGATTATGAGGAGCGACACGCATTTTATTATGAGCTTGGTGGAGTTCATGAGCTCTGAGTTGGGGCGCTTGTACTTTTTCGCCTTGGCTGTCAGCTTTTCGAGATAGGTCTCCTTGCCGACTTTTTCCACCCTGAACTTGCCGTTTCCGCTCGAAATAAAGCTGCCGGCGTACAGCGTGTCGCCCACGTTTTTCTTTATGGCTATGCTCTCGCCCGTGAGCAGGCTCTCGTTCACTTCCACGCTGCCCTCTGCGAGAATGCAGTCTGCGGGCACCTGGTTGCCCGTTTCGAGGAGTATCACGTCGTCGAGGACTATCTCGTTCACGGGGATCTCCACGGCCTCGCCGTCGCGCATCACCTTAGCCGTGCTCGTCGCAAGTATCGCCAGCCTGTCTATGGCGAGTTTGGAGCGGATCTCCTGCACGATGCCTATCACTATGTTCGCGGTGGTTATGACTATCACGAGATAGTTCGAGAATTGCGTCGTGTTGGCGAGCACGAGCGCGATAAACGCGAGCAGGCACAGCAGGTTGAAAAACGTGCAGATATTCCCTATGAATATGCTCGCATAGGAGCGGGAATACTGCTTGTTCGTGTCGTTGAAGAGGAACTGCTTGAAGCGCGTTTCCACCTGCGCGGAAGTGAGCCCCGCGTTCAGCTTCGGGGCAAACCTCTCCACTTTGTATGAAACTTCCTTTTTCGGGTGCCTCTTGAAATACCGCACTATCTTGGCTTTGTCAAAGCTCTCCTTTGCGGGCGCGCCATCGCCGCCCTGCGGCGAGGGTTCGTCGCCGGGGAAGAGCGCCATCTGCACGCTGTCGGCTGCGGCTTCTTCTGAGCGGACTGCGCTCTCCTCTTCGGGGGGCGCGGTCTTTTTGCCCGAACTTCTGAAAAAAATCTTACTCATATATAGGTCCGTACGAAAGATAATTATACATTTTGAATTATATCATAAAAAATACCGTTTTTCAAGATATTACAATAATTTAATTGCATTTGGCAAAAATTTGAATTATAATTGAGTCATGATCGACATAAATCTCATACGTGAAGATCCCGAAAGAGTACGGGAGAACATCAGAAAAAAATTCCAGCACCACAAACTTCCCCTCGTGGACGAAGCGCTCGAACTCGACGCCCGCCGCCGCGCCCTTCAACAGGAGGGCGACGCCCGCAGGGCTGACAGAAACAGGCTCGCCAAGGAGATAGGCTCCCTCATGAAGGCGGGCAAGCGGGAGGAAGCTGAGGAGGCAAAGGTCCGCTCCAAGGAGAACAACGACCGCATCGCGGAGATAGAGCGCGAGAGCGGCGAAGCGGAAGCCCGCCTCAAAACGGTGATGGCTTCCATTCCCAACATCATCGCCGACGACGTTCCCATAGGCAAGGACGACTCGCAGAACGTGCAGGGCGAGGTGTTCCTCGAAGCCGCGAAGAAGCCCTTCGAGGTGCCCTATCACCTCGATATACTCGAAAGCCTCGGCGGGATAGACCTCGACAGCGCGAGGAGGACGAGCGGCAACGGCTTTTACTATCTCACGGGCGACATAGCCCGTCTCCATTCCGCCGTGCTGACCTATGCCCGCGACTTCATGATAGACAAGGGCTTCACCTACTGCATACCCCCGTTCATGATAAGGAGCGACGTCGTCTCGGGCGTCATGTCCTTCGAGGAGATGGAGGGCATGATGTACAAGATAGAGGGCGAAGATCTGTATCTTATCGGCACGTCGGAGCACTCTATGATAGGCAGGTTCATGGGGCAGACCCTCCGCGAGGGCGAACTTCCCCTCACGCTCACCTCGTATTCGCCCTGTTTCAGAAAGGAAAAGGGCTCCCACGGGCTGGAAGAGCGCGGCATCTACCGCATCCACCAGTTCGAAAAGCAGGAGATGATCGTCATCTGCAAGCCCGAAGAGAGCGATTATTGGTACGAGAAGATGTGGCGCTACACCGTTGAGCTCTTTGTCTCGATGGAGATCCCCGTGCGCCAGCTGATCTGCTGTTCGGGCGATCTGGCGGATCTGAAATACAAGAGCTGCGACGTGGAGGCGTGGAGCCCCCGCCAGCAGAAGTATTTCGAGGTGGGAAGCTGTTCCAATCTGACCGACGCGCAGGCGCGCCGCCTCGGGATACGCTATAAAAACGAAAAGACGGGCAAAAACGAGTTTGCCCACACCCTCAACAACACCGTCGTCGCGCCGCCGAGAATGCTCATAGCGTTCCTCGAAAACCATCTGCGGGAGGACGGCTCGGTATATATTCCACCCGTGCTCCGCAAGTATATGGGCGGCAAGGAGAAAATAGAACCCAAAAAATAACCGCGCAACGCCCGCAGGTATTTGCCTGCGGGCTCGTTTTATGGTATAATGGCAGGGAAATGAAACTTGTATTTTTCGATATCGAGTGCGCGTGCGTGCACAAGACGTACGCCAAGATATGCGCATTCGGCTACGTCGTCTGCGACGAAAACTTCAATATAGTGGAAAAAGAGGACATTCTCGTCAACCCCAAGGGCAGGTTCGAGCTGACCGACAGAAAGGGGGAAAAGGGGATAGTTTTGCCCTACGAATACGAGGATTTCAAAAAACATCCCCCGTTCAAGGCGGTATATCCCCGCATAAAGGAGCTTTTGGAGGACAAGGACAGCTATGTTTTGGGGCACGCCGTCTTAAACGACGTGAAATATCTCAACCTCGAAACGCGGCGTTTTCACCTGCCCTCTTTCGAGTTCTCCTTTTCGGACAGCCAGCTCCTTTTTATGGCGCATGTGGACGACTTCTCGCGGCAGTTCGGTCTCGAATACATAGCGGGCGCGCTCGGCGTGGAGTTCACCCCCCACAGGGCGGCGGACGACGCCTACGCGACCATGCGGATAACCGAGGCTATGTGCAAGGCACACGGCTGCACTTTCCCCGAACTCCTCGAAAAGCTGAACGTGAGACCGGGGAAGATCTCCTCGTATCAGATATCCCGCCCCGTCTCCAAGGGTTTCAAACGCTACAACGCGGGCAAAAAGGCGGCAAAGGAGGAGCGTTCCCGCCGCCGCGTGGAGTTCTACAACAATCTGACACGCAAAAGGGTGAACAGAAACGGCGGCGCGCTCGCGGGGAAGGTAGTGACCTTTTCCCGCGCCATAGAGGACGAGATAGAGCTCTCCATCCCCCTCGTGGACAGGATATACGCCCTCGGCGGCAGGTATGCCCAAAAACTCGACAAGTGCAACCTGTACGTCGCGGACGAGGGCGACGCAACGGCAAGAACGCAGTCCGCGGCGGCACGCGGCATCAAAACCGTGCCGACGGACGAATTCAGGGGTATGTTGGATGGTTGAACTGCCGCACGCCTTTCTCGAAAGAATGCGCTCCGCCCTCGGCGGGGCGTTCGGCGACTTTGTTTCAAGCTATGAAACGCCTCCCGCGCGCGCCATACGCGTGAACACGCTGAAGATCGGCGCGGAGGAGTTCGCGAAGATCTCGCCGTTCGGACTCTCGCCCGTCGGGTGGGAGCCGGACGGCTTTTACGTTGACGGCGAGGGGCTCGGCAAGACGGTTTTGCACGCCGCGGGCGCCTACTATGTGCAGGAGCCTTCGGCGATGGCAGTCGTGCCCGCGATGGGCATAAAAAAGGGGGACAGGGTGCTCGACCTCTGTTCTGCTCCGGGCGGAAAGGGCACGCAGATAGCCTCCCGCCTCGGCGGCACGGGCGTACTCGTCTTGAACGAACCCGTTCCGTCCCGCCGCGACGTGCTCGCACGCAACGCCGAGCGCCTCGGGCTGAAAGGCGCCGCCATCTCCTGCGCCGATCCTTCGGAGCTCTCCGCGGCGTTCGGCTGCTATTTCGATAAGATACTCGTAGACGCCCCCTGTTCGGGCGAGGGTATGTTCAAAAAGGAGCCCAACGCCATTCCCGAATGGTCCTATGAAAACGTCCTCATGTGCGCGGCGCGGCAGAAGAGGATACTTGCCGAAGCCGACAAGATGCTCTGCGGCGGCGGCAGGCTCGTCTATTCCACGTGCACTTTCTCGCCCGAGGAGGACGAGTTGCAGGTGGAGGCATTCCTCTCTTCGCATCCCGCATACACCCTGATTGAAATGAAAAAGCTGTATCCCCACGAAGTGCGCGGGGAGGGGCATTTTTATTCCGTCCTCGAAAAAGGCGACGGGGACAGGGCGGAGGAGTTTCCCCCTTTCAGCCCGTCGTACAGACCCGCCGATATCCGCTCTTACAGGGAGTGGGAGAGCCGCACACTTTTGCGCCCTCTCGAAAACCTCGTGCAGGCGGGGGATATGCTCTTCACGTATTACGGCGGCGAGCGGAATTTCAACATGCGCACGGTGCGACAGACCGTTTTTGTCGGCAGGACGGACGGCAAGATCTTCACCCCCGCGCACGCCTTTGCCGCAAGGCTCTCCCGCGGCGAGGCTAACGGGATAGAGCTGGACGAACATGACGCCCTCGAATATCTGCGCGGACGGACGTTCCCCTGCCCGCAGCAGCTGAAAGGCTGGTATCTCGCGACATATTGCGGGCTTCCGCTCGGCTGGTGCAAGGCTTCGGGCGGCGTCGCCAAAAACCACTATCCCAAAGGTCTGAGGATATATTGAATTGTCAAACTAAGTGCAACAGTAAGAGATAAAAAAGTTAAATAAATCAACAGGTTTTTTGTAAGATAAAA
>CANQXZ010000016.1 GCA_947627955.1 uncultured Clostridia bacterium | reverse complement strand
TAGGCGAGGTTCGCTATTCCGTCGCTTCGCTCCTCACAAGCCCGCCGCAAACGGCGTGTCGCCTGCAAAGCAGCACCACTCTGCCATCTCTGCAAATAGTTATTAAGTTTTGATATGCAGACGGCTTGGTTCGCGAAGGGGTTCGCAAACGCCAAGCCGAACGGTTTGACGCGACCCCGCCTCGGTAGGCGAGGTTCGCTATTCCGTCGCTTCGCTCCTCACAAGCCCGCCGCAAACGGCGTGTCGCCTGCAAAGCAGCACCGCTTGCCAGCTTACGAAGCAGATTCATTTTACCAAACGCGGGGCGCGTTGTCAACAGATTTTCCGGGGGCTGTGCGCACGGACGGCGGCGCGCACATCGCCGAAAAGGGCGCGCGGACGGTTTATCCACATAATTATTAGCAGAAATCGGCATAAAAAACGTAACTTTTTTGCTACGGGCTGTTTATCGGGGGCGATTTTGTTTTATATAATAAAGGAACAAAGCATAAAACGGAGCAAACATGAGCAAAAAGAGCGAAACGCATACCGCAGGCGCAGAGAGCGAAAAGGAAAAAAAGCCCGCAGGCGGTCAGCCCGCCGCAGAGGCTGAAGAGGCGAAGGCGGAAAAGGCGGAAAAAACCGAAAAAAAGGACGAACTTGCCGAAGTCAGGGCGCTTGCCGAGGACTATAAGCGCAAGTGGTATTCGGTTTCCGCCGAATACGACAATTTTAGGAAGCGCAACGCCTCGGCTGTATCCAACGCCTACCGCGACGGCGCGGCGGAAGCCGTTCTGAAACTTCTTCCCGTGGCGGACAACTTCGGATATGCTTACGACTCCGCCGCCGACGAGAAGACGAAAGCGGGCATTGAAAAGGTGATAAAGAGCTTTTCCACGGTCTTGCAGTCCCTCGGCATAGAGGAGATACCCGTAAACGCGGGCGACGCGTTCGACGAGGGCGTGGCGGAAGCGGTAATGAACGTTCCCTGCGCGGAAGGGGAAGTTCCCAACACAGTGAAACTTGTGCTCAAAAAGGGTTACAGGACCAAGGATAAGGTCATCCGCTACGCACAGGTTTCGGTGACGGTCTAAAAAAATCCGCCGCCATCGCGCGGCTGAACATATAATCAAAACAAATCGGAGGATCGATATAATATTATGGGAAAAGTAATAGGCATAGATTTAGGCACGACCAACTCCTGCGTGGCTGTGATGGAGGGCGGCGAGCCCGTAGTTATCGCCAACAGCGAGGGCAACAGAACTACCCCCTCGGTAGTATCTTTCAAGGCTGACGGTTCGAGGATAGTGGGGCAGGCGGCTAAACGTCTTGCCGTTGCCCAGCCCGAAAAGACGGTGATCTCCATCAAGCGCCACATGGGCGAGGCGTATAAGGTAAATATAGAAAAGGGCTATTCTCCGCAGGAGATCTCGGCGATGATCCTCTCCAAGCTCAAGACCGACGCGGAGAGCTATCTCGGCACCAAGGTCACCGACGCGGTTATAACCTGCCCCGCATACTTCAACGACTCGCAGAGGCAAGCCACGAAGGACGCGGGCAAGATAGCCGGTCTCAATGTGCTCAGGATAATCAACGAACCCACCGCGGCGGCGCTTGCGTACGGGCTCGACAAGCAGGAGGGCAGCCAGAAGGTCATGATATACGACCTCGGCGGCGGCACGTTCGACGTCTCCATTCTCGAAATAGGCGACGGCGTGTTCGAGGTGCTTGCGACCAACGGCGACACCCATCTCGGCGGCGACGACTTCGACAACAAGATAATAGACTTCCTCGTAGAGAGCTTCAAGCGCGACACGGGCGTAGACCTCTCCAAGGATAAGATGGCTATGCAGAGGCTCAAAGAGGCAGCCGAAAAAGCCAAGATAGAGCTCTCGGGCATGAGCACTACTAATATCAACCTGCCCTTCATAACGGTTGTAGACGGCGCGCCCCAGCACCTCGACATAGACCTCTCCAAGCAGAAATTCGATTCGCTCACGTCCGATCTCGTCGAGCGTACGGTAGAGCCCATGAAGAAAGCCATGGCGGACGCGGGGCTCACCTATGCCGACATATCCAAGGTCATAATGGTGGGCGGTTCCACGCGTATCCCCGCCGTATTCGACAAGGTGAAGAGCATAACGGGCAAGGAGCCCTTCAAGGGCATCAACCCCGACGAATGCGTGGCGATAGGCGCAGCCATTCAGGGCGGCGTGCTCTCGGGCGAGGTCAAGGACGTGCTCCTTCTCGACGTAATGCCCCTGACCCTCGGTATAGAGACTCTCGGCGGCGTATCCACGCCCCTTATCGAGAGGAACACGACCATACCCGTCAAGAAGAGCCAGGTGTTCTCCACCGCGGCGGATAACCAGCCGGGCGTTGAGATAAACGTGTTGCAGGGCGAGAGAAAGTTTGCCCGCGACAACAAGTCCCTCGGCAAGTTCATGCTCACCGATATACCTCCCGCGCCCCGCGGCGTGCCCCAGATAGAGGTAACGTTCGACGTAGACGCCAACGGCATAGTCAACGTGACCGCAAAGGACCTCGGCACGGGCAAGAGCACCAACATAACCATAACCGCCTCCACAAACCTCTCCGAAGAGGACATAGACAAGGCGGTAAAGGACGCCGAGAAGTACGCCGAAGAGGACAAGAAGCGCAAAGAGGCGGTGGACAACAAGAACAACCTCGAGGGCATGATAGACAGCCTCGAAAAGACCGTGAAAGAGGCGGGCGACAAGCTCTCCGAAGACGACAAGAAGACCGTTGAGGGCGCCATCGCAAAGGCGAAGGGCGAACTCGAGTCGGGCGATAACGACAGGATAAAGGCGGCAAGCGAAGAGCTCACCCGCGAAATACAGCCCATAATCGCCAAGCTGTACCAGCAGGCGGGAGGCAATCCCGGCGCGGGCGATAACGGCAGCGGCGATAACGGCGGCGACACGGAATTCAGGCAGCATTAAAAGGTCATAAATAGCGAAAGGGGGCTGAGCGCCCCCTTGTACGCGTTTATGGGCGTTGATTTCAAACTTGCATAGAGAGAACGATCGGCTATGGCGGAAAAGAAGAATTACTACGACGTGCTCGGAGTTTCCAAGACGGCGTCGCAGGACGAAATTAAATCGGCATACAGAAAACTTGCCAAACAGTATCACCCCGATTTCCACCCCGGGGACGCGGCTGCCGCGGAAAAATTCAAGGAGATAAATGAGGCTAACGAGGTCCTCTCCGACGAGGGGAAGAGGAAGCAGTACGACTATGAACTCGAACACCCGGGAATGGGCGGCAACCCCTTCGGCGGCGGCTTTTCGGGAGGATTTTCCGGCAGCGGCTTTTCGGGCTTCGAGGACATATTCAACTCCATGTTCGGCGGCGGCTTCGGAGGGGGTCCGAGAGCGGCGGCGACCCCGCGCGGCGCGGATATAAGACAGACGATAAATCTCTCCTTTCTCGACGCCATAAAGGGCTGTTCCAAGACTGTCAGCTACACGCGCAACCAGCCCTGCGCGGCGTGCTCGGGCACGGGCGCACGGGGCGGCACGGCTTTCCAGAAGTGCCCCCGCTGCGGCGGAAGCGGCAAGGTCAAGTACCAGCAGGATACAATTTTCGGCAGAACCATTCAGGTGGGCGTCTGCCCCGACTGCAACGGGCTCGGCAAGAAGATCCTCGACAAGTGCCCCGACTGCAAGGGCAAGGGCTTTGTGCGCGGCGACACGACGTTCACCGTCAACATTCCCGCGGGCGTAGACAGCGATTCGAGCCTCATTAAGCGCGGTTACGGACAGGCGGCGGGCGGAGGCGGCGAGAGCGGCGATCTGTATATCTATTTCAGGATAGAGCCGCACAAGATGCTCCGCCGCGAGGACAGGGACTTATACGTCACCGTGCCCATATCTTACAGGACGGCGGTACTCGGCGGCAAGATAAAGGTGCCCGGCATTGACAACGCGCTGGAACTCACCATTCCCGAGGGAACGGCTTCGGGCACGAAGTTCACCCTCCGCGGGCGGGGCGTTAAAACGGTAAACGGCACGGGCAATCTGTACGTCACTGTGGAGATAGACATACCCTCCCGCCTCAGCCGCGAGCAGGCGAAGAAATTGCAGGACTACGAGGATTCGGTCCCCCTCAGATCCTGCGACAACATGACAAAGTACGCGAACAACCTCTCGGCGGTGTACGGCGAGAAGGTGGAAAAGCAGTAAAGTAAAAAAGCGCGGCGGGCGCCCCTTTTAAAGGGACGCCCGCCGCGCTTTTGACCCATACCTTTTGCGCGGGCGGAGGCAAACGCCCGTTTTTTATTCATGCGTTTTATGCAAAACGGTGCATTGTGGATAACTTTTCACATCATCTTGGCATAAAAACGCCAATTTTGGCGAAAAAAGCCGTAAAAACAGACAGCTGTCAACAAATTGTGGATAATTTTTATGAATATTTATTATGCATGGCGGCAATGAACAATTTTTGTGGATAAAAAAATGTGGATAAACCACCCCCAAAATGCCCGAACGTGCACGTTTTTCGGCAGTTATCCACAATTTTGCGCCAAGTTATCACTTTCCGCGGACGACTATTTTTCCGTTGCATTCATAGCCCGTCACGTCGCGGACGATCTCGCCGACGCCGTCGCAGACGATTGTCCCCGAGAGGGGGGAACGCACGGAGAGTATCTCTCCCGCAATATCCGCCTCCACCTCGGAGAGCTCGAAGGCGAGGTCGCAGTCCTTCATGCGGCAGTTTATAAGTTTCAAACCCTTGCAGTAGCAGAGGGGCTGGGTGCCCTCTATGAGGCAGTTTTCGAGGGTGAGGTTTTCGGAATACCAGCCGAGATATTCGCCCTTCAGCTCGCAGTTTTTCACCGTGACGTCCTTCGCGTGCCAGAGCGCGTCTTTAAAGTTTATCGCGGAGTTCTCTATAACGGCGTTATTTACGTATTGCAGGGGGTACTTGCCGTCGAGCGCGCAGCCGGCTATGCGTATGTCCGAGCTGCCTAAAAGCAGGTATTCGGAGAGCACGCGGCAGTTTGTGAGCGTTATCCCGCGGCAATGCCAGCCCGATTCGAAGGAGGATATCTCGCAATCCTCCGCGGCGATGTCAGCGCATTCGCGGAACACCTTTATCCCGCCGAGCTTACAGCGGGAGAATCTGCCCCTCTCGGAATACCACACCGCGGCGCGCGCGTTTACGTCCATTACGCAGTCCTCCGCCGTGAAGTCCTTCACGTGCCACAGCGGATAGCGCAGCGAAAAGGCGCAGCCGCGCACCCTTATGTCGCGGCACTCCTTCAAAGCCGACTCGCCGTCGGCTTCGCCCGCGAAAGTGCAGCCCGTTATGTCGGCGCAGACGGTGTTGTAGAGGGCGCGTTCCCTGTCGGTAACTATATTTTCTATCGTTTTGCGTGAGTCCATGATAAAATTATACAACATTGCGGCATTCGGGTCAACCCATTCGGGCGAATTGCTTGACATATTCTTCCGCGGCGGCTATACTCGGGATACCGTCCCGCCAAGGTGCGGGCGGCGCGCTCTCTTTTTAAGGCGCGTTTTTTCGGGTATTTATGGAAAAGGCAGACAAGATAAGGCTTTCGGACCATTTCACATATAAACGGCTCCTGCGGTTCGTCGCGCCGTCAGTGGTGATGACGGTGTTCATAAGCGTGTATTCCATCGTGGACGGGCTGTTTATATCCAACTTCGTCGGGGAGACGGCGCTCGCCGCCACAAACTACATATTCCCGCTGATCATAGTCCTCGGCTCGATAGGGTTCATGTTCGGGACGGGCGGCAGCGCGCTCGTTTCCAAGACGCTCGGGGAGGGCGATCGGAAGAGGGCGAACGAGTACTTTTCGCTCGTCGTGTACTTCACCGCGGCGGCGGGAACGTGCGTTATGATAGCGGGACAGTTCGCCGTGCCGTCGATAGCGCGCGCGCTTTGCCACGAGAGCGAGGGGGAGCTGTACTCCTACTGTGTGGAGTACGGGCGGATATTGCTTGCCGGTCAGCCCTTTTTTATATTGCAGAACGTGTTCCAGAGCTTTTTCGTGACGGCGGAAAAGCCCCGCCTCGGGCTTGCCGTTACGGCGGGGGCGGGGCTGATGAACATGGCTCTCGACGCCATGCTCGTCGCGGGCTTTAAGGCGGGACTTACGGGCGCCGCGTGGGCGACTTTCGCAAGTCAGGCGTTCGGCGGGCTCGTGCCCGTGTTCTATTTTTCCTTTAAAAACGGAGGGCTGTTGCGCTTTACGGGCACGCGGTTCTATTTCCGCGCCCTCGTAAAATCGGCGACGAACGGCTCTTCGGAGTTCTTCTCCAATATCTCCACGTCCGTGGTGATGCTGCTCTTCAACGAGCAGATAACGAGGTTCGTGGGGGAGGCGGGCGTAGCGGCGTACGGCGCGATAGGCTATCTCTCCATGATATTCTTTTCGGTGTTCATGGGCTTTGCCGTGGGAGCTACGCCCGTGATAGGCTACAACTTCGGTGCGCGCAACTCTGCCGAGCTGAAAAACCTGTTTAAAAAGGGAGTGGTCATAACCGCCGCGGCGGGGCTTGCCATGACCGTGTTCGCCGAGGCGTGCGCCGTGCCCCTCGTAGGGATATTCGGCTTCGGCGGAAAGATATATGAGATAACCCTCCGCGGGCACTATATCTATTCCCTGTCCTATCTTGTCAGCGGGTTCGGGATATTCGGCTCGGCGCTCTTTACGGCGCTCAACAACGGGCTCATCTCGGCGGTGATCTCCTTTTCGCGTTCCCTCCTTTTAAGGGTGGGAGCGGTGTTCCTCTTTCCCCTCGTTTGGGGGCTGGACGGAGTGTGGGCTTCGGTGTGCTTTTCCGAGCTCGCCGCCCTCGCCATAACGGTGGCTTGCGTGCTCGCTTTCAGAAAAAAATACGGATATATGTGAACTTTTCAGGGCGCTTTGTAGCGCACGGAGGCGGCTGTGAGCGCGTAAACTTCGCCCGCACCCGCCTTTTTCAATGCCTCCGTAACGCTGTCGAGAGTGGCGCCCGTAGTCATGACGTCGTCTATCAAAAGCACCTTTTTGCCCTTTACGAGTTCCCTGTCCGCCTTGAAGCTCCCCTGCAGGTTTTTCAGCCGTTCCCGCTTTGAAAGTCCCTTTTGCGGGCGGGTCTTTTTTGTCTTTATTACGGCGTCTTTTGAAAAGGGAACGCCGCACTCGGCGGATATCCTCTCCGCGAGCAGAGCCGATTGGTCATAGCCCCTCTTTTTCAGCGCGCCGCGCGCGGCGGGCACGCAGACAATGAGGTCGGCGGCGGGCAGTTTTGCGGCGAGAGGCGCCATCTTGCCCGCCAGATATTCCGCGAGCCACGGGTTGCCGAGCTTGAAGCGGGATATGAGCTTCGTGCCGCCGTCGCCGTATACTATGGGCGAAGCCGCCTTTGTAAACAGCGGAGGGCGGTCCTTGCAGTCCATGCATATCTCGCTCTTTGCCGTCTTTCTGCCGCAGACAGGGCAGGTGTGCCCGTCGTTGAACTCCACTTCCGCAAGACAGCGCGGGCACAGTTCACCCCCGAAAATCTCCAAGCCGCAAAGTATGCAGCGGAAGTATGCGGGGAAGAACGTCCCCTTGATTTTTGCATATTTTTCCACGTGCCTCTCCATGAAATAGCTTCGACTTTTGAGAAAGCACCCCGTTCGGGGTGCTTTCGCCTTGATCTGTGTTATGTCAGCCCTCTATCGCGCGCAGGAAGTTCCACTTGCCGTAGGAATATCTGTTTATCTCTCCCGCGAGGTTGACGGAGGGACCCGTCGTCTTGACCCGCGCCGCGCCGCCGCCGTTTGTAGCCATCCATGCGGCGTGCTGTGCGAACGTGACATTTGCGAGGCTGTTGCAGCCGTAGAACGCCTTTTCGAATACGATCCTGAGCCCCGTGCCGATAGTCACGTTTGCGAGGGCGGAGCAGTTTTCGAAGGCGCTCTCGCCTATCGTGTACAGTCCGTCGCCCGCCGTCACGGTCGTCAATACGGCGTTGCCGTAGAAGGCGCGGTCGGCTATCACCTTGCAGTCGGTGCGTATGTTCACGGTCTCGCCCGCCGCCTCTTGCTTCGAGGCGACAAGGTATGATATTGCGCGGTCGGCTGTGTAAATATAGAGCGCTCCGCTTTCCCAATTGCCGTCCTCCGCGTAGTAAGCCGTGCCGTCGAACGCGCCCGCGCCTATTTCGGTTATCCCGCCGTGAAGGACTATCTCGGCGAGCCCCGCGCAGTTTTTAAAGGCTTCGGCGCCGATATACGTCACCGTTTCGGGGATATCCACGCGGGTTATCGCCGTGTCGCGGAACGTCCCGTTGGGTATAGCCGTAATGCCCTCGGGTATGACTATGTCCGATTCGGCTTCCGTTATGCTGAGGTTGGGCGCGAGGTGGGCGGGGTTGGAGTGGTCGCAGGCGAAGTTTATCTTCAGCCAATCGGCGAATTTGCCGTGGAAAATTACGCTGTCGAGGTTGTCGCAGCCCAAAAATGCGTCCTTGTTTATCTCCCTTATGCCCGCGTACATCGTCAGATTTTTGAGGGTCTTGTTGTCCTTAAAGGCTTCTGCGCTCACCGAAAGGGTGCCCTGCCTTATCTCGAAGTCCGCCGTGGCGCCGTCAAACGCTATTAAGTGCCTGCCGATGTACAGCGCGCCCTCCGTCCAGTGCGTTCTGTCGGCGCGGTAGGCGGTCTTATAAAAGGCGTGGTCGCCTATCGTCTCAACGCCGTCGGGAATGGTTATTTCCGCGAGCTGGGAGCAGCCGCTGAACGCATAGTCGCCTATCAGTTTGAGGGTGGCGGGGAGGTTGGCTGCCGAGCGCAGGCTCGAGCAGTTGCCGAACGCGTGATCCCCTATCTCCCTGAGCGAGGGGTGATATTCGTCCCCGTCGTCCTCGTGCGTCACGGTCACCGCTTTGAGGTTCGTGCAGCTCTCGAAGGCGTAATCGCCTATCGTCTCGAGCGTTTCGGGGAGCACGAGCTCGGTTATGTCCTTGTTGTTGTAGAAGCCGTTGTACGAGCCGTTCGTAGTGGTTATCCCCGAGGCTATCTCCCTGACGGGATAGCCGTTGTACGTTTCGGGAATTATTATCCGCCTTGCGCCCTTTATGTTGCTGTCGTGTAGGACGATATAGTACGTGCCCGAGGCGTCGAGCTTGTATTCGAGCCCGTCGCGGTTGCAGTACAGGCAGTAGTTGGTATCGTAGTATTCGTGCGCGCCGTCGTGCTCGAAATCGCAGCCGGGGCGGTCGCAGCGCACGTGATGGTGGGTGGCGGTGGGCTCTTCCACCTGAACTATGAGGTGCCCGTAAGCCTTGCTGTCGGGCTTATCCTCCGTCACGGTGTTTTGGCAGGCGTCGCACTCCTTTCTGATTTTCGCCACGTTGGTGCAGTCCGCGGGTATCTCCGTTATGTTGTAGTTACATTCCTCGGTCTGCGTGGCGCGGCACACGTAACAGGTGTGGGTGTGCGTCTCTTTGCCGCTGTCGTGCGTCCACTGTCCCCAGCTGTGCCCGGGCGCGGGCTCGCCGCTCTCCGTCCTCGAATTCGAGCAATAGAGGCAGCTCTCCGTTATCGTTTCGTCCGTGGTGCAGGTGTAGGGATTGACCTTTCTCTCCATCTCGCAGTCGTCGGTCTCTATATTTCCGCATTCGGGGCGGCGGCAGGTGCGGGAGTGGGTGTCCACGCCCTCGTTGTGCGTCCATTCGTCGGGATAGTCGTGCCCGAGCTTGGGGCTGGTGACTTCCGTGTGCCTGTCGCACACAGAGCACTCCGTGACGGTAACGCCGTCGTTTTCGCAGTCGGCGTCCGTCACCGTGGTGGTGACAGAGCACAGACCGTAGCTGTGGAGATCGCATACCGAGCATACCCTCTCGTGGTGCAGGGGCTGACCTGTGCCCACCGTCCACGTGCCCCAACTATGTTCCCCTATGGGCTTGGGATCGGCAGTGTGCGCTACGTTGCAGACCTCGCAGGTATATGTCGTCCAGCCGCCGCTCCTGCAAGTGGGTTCGGTGACTACGGGGTTTGTTTCGGTGCAGTAATCGGTCTCGGTCGCGCCGCAGCCGTATCCGCACACGCGCTGATGGATATGTCTGCCCTCGCTGTCCGTGTGGGCGTACGTCCAGCCGCCGTAGGCGTGGGGGAGCTTGTCGACCTGCGCGGATTCGAAGTAGTATTCGCAGTCACGGCAGGTATTTTTGGTGTAGCCCGCCGAAGTGCAGGTCGCGGGAACATCTTCCGTATCGTAAGTGCAGCTCTCGGTCTCGGAATGCCCGCAGTTTGCGTTGAGGCAGGTGCGCATGTGGGTGGCAGTGTCGTCCACGTGCTTCCATGCGCCGTAAACGTGATCGGTGGGACCCGTTTCGTTGTCCCTGTAACCGTATTCGCATGCCGTGCAGACGTGCTCGATATATCCCCCGTGCATGCAGTCGGGCGTGATAACGTTGTCGGTGAAGGTGCAGCTTTCCGCTGTGGGCGCAATGTCGCAGCGCGCGCACGACTTGGTGTGCGAATGCTCGTCGGAGTTCTGGGCGTGCGTATACTGCCAGCTGTGCCCGAGCTCGTCTGTCTCGCGCTCCTCAGAGTATCCGCATTCGCAGGTGCGTTTTTCCGTTCCCTTTTCGGTGCATGTCGCCTCGGTCACGGAGGTCCATTCGCCGAAAGAGTGGGTGTGTTCGTCCTTGCGCGCGCAGGAAGAGAGCGCGGCTGCGCCGCAGGCGCACGTCAGGGCGATGAGAACGGCGATCAAAAGTTTCTTCATGAGATACCTCTTTTTCGGGGATTTTTTATACGGTGCAGCGGGGCAGTATTCTCCCAAACGCCGCGCTGCGGTCGCGCGGACAGATCCGCGAGCCGTATTCCCGAATCCATTATAACAAATGCCCGCCGCAAAATCAACAGGAAATTCCCTTTGTCCGCCCTTGATTTTCTCCCTTTTCAGTCATAATTTGCCTTTCTGCGGCAAAATTCCGCTCCGCCCTTGAAATCCGCCTCAAAGCGTGCTATACTTGTATGAAGGAGGGAAGCATGATAGAGTTTTCTGCGCCCGAAGAGGACGCGCCTCGCCTTAGAGCCCTCGGCGCGAAACCGTGCGCGGGCGGGAAGTGGAAAGTCGCCCGCTACGCCGACTACCCGAAGTTTGCGGAGTGGATAAAGGGCAGGATATTCTCTTCGGAAACGTACATCGCCGAAGTCGGGGAAAAGTGCCCCTATTGCGGCGCGGACGTGCGCCTTGTCGCCGTCGCGCTCGGCAGATACCGCGAGGATCTTCTGCCCGCCGTGTACGGCAAGGGCGAGATAAGCCTTCTCTTCGGGCTGGACGGGCTCCCCGAGGACGTCGCCCGCACCCTCAGGGAGGAGTTCGGGATAAAAAAGCGCTATTTCGCGCCGTACGGTTACAGTCTGCCCGCCAACGGTTGCCACGCATGCGGCAGGATCTTCAACGACGAATATCTCTTCGGCGGCGAAGAGGCGCCGTTCGGGCTGTATTCGGCGGCGGAAAGGCTCAGACTCTATTCCCTTCCCCGCGGGAGGGACAGGGCGTTCGGCGGAAGGGTGTGCCTTTCTTTCAAAAGGAAGCGTTTGCCCGCGCCCCGCAAGCTCAAAAACAGCAAAAAGGCGCGCTTTTCCCGCAAAAGATAAAATTTTTTTAAACGGATCTTCCCGCGAAGCCCGATACCGCTTGACTCGCGGGAATTTTATATGTATAATTATCTCAAATTTTTTAGCTAAAATTTTTAACGGAGATATTCATGATAGAGGAAAATTTCGAAAAGATCTACCGGGATTTCAGGCTTAAACTCTACAAAAAGATATTCAGGACGATAGGCGAGGGGGACGGCGCGCTCACCGCCACTGAATTCTTTGCCGTGGAGACGGTGGGGCTGATGGGCGAGCCTACGATAGGCGAGTTCGCCGAGTGCCTCTCCATAACCTCCTCCCACGCGGCGTATAAGGTGAAAAAGCTGATGGAAAAGGGGTATCTCGAGAGGATACCCACCGGGGACAGGCGCACGTTCAGGCTGAAAACCACCGAAAAATTCGAAAAGTTTTACCACGGCGAGGACAACTACGGCAAGTACGTGTTCGAATCTCTCGCGTCGGCGCTCACCGAGGAAGAGCTGCAAGAGACCGACAGGCTGTTCGAAAAGTTCGTGCGTACGATAGACGGGATAAACGGAGGTAAGGGCTGATGCTGACGATAATAACGGATTCTTCCGCGAATATTTCCCCCGCCGAAGCCGAAAGTCTGGGCGTAAAGGTGATGCCGCTTTCGATAGAGTTCGGAACGCGGGAATACCGCGACGGCATAGATATAGACTGCGACGGCTTTTACAGGCTGCTCGTGAGCGAAAAGACCTTTCCGCACACCTCGCAGCTGACTTACGGCTGTATAGAAGGCGCCGTAAAAGAGGCGCTCGCCTCTGCGGACGAGGCGCTTATTTTGCCCATATCCTCGGCGCTGTCGGGCTCTTACGACAGGTGCCGCGAGGTGGCGGCGGGCTATAAAAACGTGAGCGTGTGCGATTTGAAGTGCACTACTGTGATGCTCAAAATGCTCGTGGAAGAGGGCGCGGCGAACAGGGACAAGAGCGCGGCGGAAGTGGCGGATCTCCTTTTGAAGTACAGGCAGCGGATAAAGCTGTACGCCGCCCTCGACACGATAGAGTATCTCGGCAAGGGCGGCAGGATCCCCAAAGCCGCGGCGGCGATAGGCACGGCGTTCAGGGTAAAGCCCGTCGTCACCGTGAACGCCGCGGGGGAGGTGGAAGTCCTTTCAAAACAGTTCGGAATGCCCAAAGCCATGTCCTATGTGTGCTCGCGGGTGGCAAAGGACAAAATAGACTTTTCAAAGCCCGTGTTCTGCATATATACCATGGACGATTTCAACTCCCTCAAACTCATGGAAAAGTCGGGCGTTGGGTACACCCGAAAGGAAAATATCTGCCCCGTTATCGGCGCGCACATAGGTCCGCGCGCGGCGGGCATTGTTTACGCGGAAAAAATAAGCCCCGACAATTGACATTTGCGGGCAAAGATTATATAATATATTTGTCAGAATATGCGAAAGGAGGATTTTATGGGCTACGGCGATTGGATATTTTTGGGAGTCTTGCTCGTTATGGCGCTGTTGGGCGTGATAGTCGGCTTCGGCAAGGGGCTCAGCTTTTTCGCGGGCAAGGTCACGAGGGTGATAGTTGCGGTAATTCTCTGCTACTTTTTCGGGGGAGTTATCCTCAAGATCCCCTTTGTCAGCACCATGCTCGAAGAGCTTGCTTCCAAGTGGGCGCATATCGGCTTCCTTGCGAAGATACACCTCGAACTGATAATCTACTACATCGTGCTCGCGCTTATCTTCATGCTGCTCCTTTTCCTTACGGTCAAACTCATAGACCGCATAACCGATTCGGACGTGCCGGTGATAAACGTGGTCAACAGGATAGGCGGCGCGCTGCTCTTTGTCGCGGCGGCGTTCGTCATTATCCTGCTTGTCTTCCAGATTATCATGTGGGTCGGCGGCAACACTGCGGAGAGCTTTTATAACTCCCTCGCCGCAAACGCGAACTGCATAGTCCGCCCCATCTACGAGCACAACCCCGCGAGCGGGATAGTGAATTTCGTGAAAGATCTGATGAGTCACTGAAAAATCGACAAAATTTTTATGCGGGAAGCAATTTGACGGGCTTCCCGCATATATTTATGTATATGGACGTCGTTTTTTCCGAATTGAAGCAGAAAGAAGTGATAAACGTTGCCGACGGCAAGCACCTCGGCAAGGTGTGCGATATCACCTTTTCCTTCCCCGAGGGCAAGGTGGCAGGTTTCACCGTTACGGGCTGCAAGGGGTTCAGACTGTCCAAACCCGAACTGTTTCTGCCGTTGAGGTGCGTCAACAAGATCGGAGAGGACGCCGTGCTCGTGAACTTCGGCGAAAATCCGCCGCCGCCCCCTGCGGGGCAAAAGCCTGCCTGTCCGCCCCCTCCGTGCCCGCCGCCCTGTCCGCCGCCGCCCCCTCGTTCGCGGCGGAGCTTCGAGGAATACGAATAGATCATATTTTGAAGCCCGCGCCCGCCGTTCTTTCCGAACGGCGGGCGCGCTGTGCTCGGTTGCGCACTTGTTGAACCTTTCATGCGCGCATGCGCTTGACAAATTATATATTTTCAATATATAATGCCATATATAGGAATTATAATCTGCCCGTCGAGCTGCTTGTAATTCCTATATTCGATATTATACTTTGAAAAGATATAATTTGTCAAGTCCGCGCGCGCATGAAGGAGCTACGGGGCGCTTGTCGTCGCTTTTTTTGGGGAAAACTGTAATTTAAAAGATATTTTCGAGGCTTATGCCGTACGCCGCGGGCAGGGAGCGGGCGACCGCTTTAAGCACCTCTATCTTGCCGAGCGCGAGTTCGTAATTTCCCGTGTAGATAAGCCCGCACGCCTCGTTCAGCCAATAGTCGACGTATGAAATGTCGTTGTGGGGGAGGAAGGTCTGCAATTTCTTCTTTCTGTCCTCCCACAGCGCGCGCACGGCATAGCCGTCCTCGCGGTTGGCGTCGCCGTTCTCCACCTTGTCGTACAAAGTCTCGAGCGCGGCGGAAAAATCGCCGAACTGCTTGCCGACGTAAAACTCCGTGAACACAAACAGCGCAATGCACAGCACAGTTGCGGCGAGGGTATAGATTATCGACTTCACCATTTGCCCGTCACCCCGAGTTTAAGAATTTCATAGTTGCAGCCCTTTTTCTGGAAGTAAGCCCGCCCCTCGGAATTCACGGTGAGCACTACCACGTCTTTTAAGCGGGCGCCCCGCTCCTTCAAAAAGGCGTTCAGCCCGTCGCCGTCCAGACCGCACGCCGACAGATTTTTTTTGTCGGCTTTTCCGAGGTCGACGAGGGTCAGGGGCAGGAGGGAGGAGACGGGCTCCTCTTTTGCGAGGGCGGAAAAGGAGCCGTTCGCCTCGTACAGCCCGTAATACACGTCGTCGAGATTGAAGTATCCCGCGCCGCGCATGCTCTCAATAAGATCGGAGACGTTGAGATTGTTCTTTTTCAGCTGATATACGTCTATCCCGCCGCGGTTTATCACCACCGAGGGCTTGCCGCAGATGACGTCCTTTACGGGTCTGAACCACAGGTCGGCGAGCCACACTATCTGATGCAGTATAAATATGGATATCACCGCGACTATGCCGTACAGCAGGGGCACGGACGAGTCCGCCATGGGAATGCACGCGAGCTCGGCGATAAGCAGTGTTATGACGAACTCGAAGGGCTGCATTTCGCCTATCTGGCTCTTCCCCATGAGCCGCATGACCACGAGCAGGGTCAGAAATATTATAGTTGTGCGTATAAAAACGAGCGCCAAAACCTTTCTCCGTGATAATTACAGTCAAATTTAGTATTGTCAAAAAAAACTCTAATATTCTTGCTTTATAGCGGGCGATATGCTATAATTTCCCCGTAATAAGAGGCTTCAAAAAATGGATACGGCAATTGTTTCAGCCGTTTTAAAGGCGGGCGGCGGGGCTATGAAGTTCGGCACGCAGAGGACGCGCGCCATACTCGATAAGCTCGGCTCTCCCGACGGAAAACTCAAGATCATCCACATTGCGGGCACCAACGGCAAGGGCTCCGTCGCGCAGTACGTCACGGCGATACTCCTTGCCGCGGGCAAGCGCACGGGAACTTTCACATCGCCCGCGGTGTTCGGATTTTACGAACAGATAGCGGTGGACGGCGCGCCCCTTGAAAAGGAGAGAGCGGACGGCTATCTCAAAGCCGCCCTCGAAGCGGCGGAGGACGGCGCCACGCCGTTTGAGATACTCACCGCGGCGGCGTTTGCCGCGTTTGCGGGGGAGGGGTGCGAGTACGCCGTCGCCGAATGCGGGCTGGGCGGGCTCTCGGACGCCACCAACGCCGTATTGAGGAAGGAAATGGCGCTGATAACCTCGATAGGGCTGGACCACACCGCCGTGCTCGGCGGCACGATAGGGGAGATCAGCAGGCAAAAGGCGGGGATAATAAGGGATTGCCCCGCGGTGGTCTGCGCGTTGCAGCCGCCCGAAGCTCTCGACTTTTTCCGCGCGCGCAAGTGTCTTATCTGCGATAAGATAACCCCGCTTTCCGCGGACGGGAGCGGGCAGAGATTTTTGTACCGCGGAAGGGAATTCTTCACGCGCATGCAGGGCTTCGCGCAGCCCTACAACGCCGCCGTGGCGATAGAGTGCGCGAGAGGGCTCGGCATAGGCGAAGAGGCTATCCGTAAAGGCATAGCCGAGGCGTTTTCGGCGGGCAGGTTGCAGACGGTGCGCTCGGGCAAAAACACGTATATTCTGGACGGCGGGCACAATCCCGCGGGCGTTGAGCCCCTTGCGGCGTATCTGAAGGAGTTTTTCCCGGGCGGGGCGACCCTCGTCTTCGGGTGCCTTGCGGATAAGGACGCGGACGGGGTGCTTTCACGGCTCGCGCCATGCGCGCGGAAGATATATGTCGTCACCCCCGACAGCCCGCGGGCGGCGGACAGGAGCGTTATCGCCGAGATATGCCGCAAATACTGCGGGGACGTAGTCGAGGCGGACGGGGTAAGCCGTGCGCTTGAAAGCGCAGAGGGCACAGTCGCGGTGTGCGGCACGTTCACTATTTTAAAGGAGGCATCGGATTGGATAGGGAAAAGGTCGTAAAGGCAATAGAGGAGCTGTTGGAAGCGCTCGGCGAGGACAGGGAGCGCGAGGGGCTGAAAGACACGCCGCGCAGGGTCGCGGACGCATATGCCGAACTGCTCTCGGGCGAGGGCAAGTCGGCGGAAGAGCACCTTTCAAAGACGTTCGCCGCGGAGAGCGGCGACCTCGTCGTGGAAAAGGACATCGCCTTTTCGTCCACCTGCGAGCATCACCTTATGCCCTTTTTCGGCAGGATAGCCATAGCGTATATCCCCGACGGCAGGGTGGTGGGCATCTCCAAGCTCGCGCGCACGGTGGAAGTATTTTCAAAGAGATTGCAGATACAGGAGAGGCTGACAAGAGAGATAGCGGACGAAGTCATGCGGGTATTGAAGCCCAAGGGCGTGATGGTGGTATGCGAAGCCGAGCACACCTGCATGACCTGCCGCGGCGTTAAAAAACCGGGCAGCAAGACGGTGACTTACGCCTTCGGCGGAGCCTTTCCCGAGGACAAAAAGGAGGAGGTATTCCTGCTTTTAAAATGAAGATCGGCACAACCGAATTCAGGGACCGCACATACGTGATGGCGATAATCAACCTCACCCCGGACAGCTTTTACGCGCCCAGCAGAAAGACGCGCGACGGCGTGCTGAAAGCGGCGGAGAGGGCGATAGCCGACGGCGCGGCGGTGCTGGATATAGGCGCGCAGTCCACCCGCCCGGGCTATAAGGAGATAAGCGCGGCGGAGGAGACGGAGCGCTTTTATTCTTCCCTTTTGGACATAAAGCGCAATTTCGGCGTTCCCGTATCGGTGGACACCTATTTCGCGGAGAGCGCGCAGGCTGCCCTCGAGGGCGGCGCGGACATGATAAACGACATATGGGGGCTCACCCACGACGAGAAGATGGCTTCCGTGATCGCCGAACGCGGCGCGGCGGTGTGCATAATGCACAACTCGGTTACCCCTATCCGGGACCCCATATGGCAGCCCATTATGGGCTTTCTGCGCGCTTCGGTGCAAAGGGCGCTCGCCGCGGGGATATCGGGCGACAGGATCTGCGTGGACGGCGGGATAGGCTTCGCGAAGTCGAAGGAACAGAATTTCGAGCTATTAAACGGCTACGAAAGGCTTTTATCCCTCGGCTATCCCACCCTTCTCGGCTGCTCGCGCAAGTCGATGTTCGGCGGCAAGCCGGAGGACAGGCTGCCGATGACCCTTGCCGCCACTCTCACGGCGTGCAAAAAGGGCGCGCTCTTCGTGCGGGTGCACGACGTCGCCGAAAACGCGCGCGTCATACGCGAATACTACGGGCGGAACGGAGGTACAGATGGATAAAATTCTGATACGCGGGCTGGAGATCGAAGCCTGCCACGGGGTGAAGGACTTTGAAAAGAGGGAGCCACAGCCCTTTGTGTTCGACGCGGACATATACGCCGACTTTTCGCGGGCTTACAGTTCCGACGACATCGCCGATACGGTGAACTATTCCTCCGTCTGCAAGATAATAGGCAGGATCGCGCGGGAAAACACTTTCAACCTCATAGAAAAATTGGCGTACGAGTGCGCGTACGCCGTCATGGAGGAACTCCCCGCAAAGAAGATAGCCCTCACGCTGTACAAGCCCAAAGCCCCCATGAAGCAGAAGTTCGGCTCCGTGGGCGTCTTTGCGGAAGTGGAGCGCGAAAGGGCGTATCTTTCCCTCGGCTCGAGTTTGGGCGACAGAAAAGCCTATCTCGACATGGGGATAGAAAAACTGAACACGTTCCCGCATATCAAGGTGAAAAAGGTCTCCTCATATATCGAAACGGAGCCGTATGGCGGCGTTGCGGAGAACAGATTTTTGAACTGCGCCGTTGAGGTGGAGACTTTACTTACGCCGCGCGCCCTTCTCGCCGCGGCGCAGAGGATAGAGGCGGAGTGCGGCAGGACGAGGGAAAGGCGCTGGGCGGACAGAACGCTCGATATAGATATAGTCTTTTTCGGCGATAAGATTATCGCCGGGGACGGGCTGATCATCCCCCATCCCGAGTACGCAAAGCGGGACTTTGTGCTGTCCCCATTAAAGGAGATCGCCCCCGATTTTGTCTGTCCCGATTTGAAAATACCCCTCAAAAGATTGTGATTTTTTGATATTTAAATTTTTATTTGTGCAAAGTGCACAAAAATTTTTAAAAAATCTATACAAACTATTATTATTATGTTATAATTCAAACGCTGAAATTTTAGGTTTCCGTGTGTAAACGCAGGGCGCAGGAGCGCCGCGTGGGAGTATAGATTTTGGAAAAGATTGGCATCATCGATTTGGGCTCGAATTCCGCAAGACTTGTAATAGTTAATCTCTTTGCGGACGGATACTTTATGGTCGTGGACGAGTTGAAGGAAAGCGTAAGGCTCGGACAGGACATGGAGAGGGACGGGTTTTTGAAGCCCGCCCGCGTTGCCGAGACCATAAAGACCCTTAAAATGTTTCGCAAGCTCTGCGACGCGAGCGGGGTCACGCGCACGATAGCCGTTGCCACCGCCGCCGTGAGGAGGGCGAAGAACCAGCGCAGTTTCCTCGACGAGATACAGGCGAGCTGCGGGATAAAGATACGCGTCCTCTCAGCCGAGGAGGAGGCGGTTTTGGTGTACCGCGGCGTAATAAACACCATGGACGCCCCCAAGGGCATAATCCTCGAAATAGGCGGCGGTTCCACGAAGATAGTCTACTATAACCGCAGGAACATGCTCAACTACGTCACTTTGCCTTTCGGCGCAGTGACGCTTACGGGAATGTTCTCCGAGGACGGGCTCAGACCCGAGGAGCAAGCCGAAAAGATAGAGGAATTCTTCACCGAACAGCTCAAACAGGTCGATTGGCTCAAAGAGGTGGACGAAGACGTACAGATGATAGGCGTTGGCGGCTCGTTCAGGAATCTGTTCAAGATCACCAAAATGGTGCACAAGTATCCTCTGGACACTGTGCACAACTACCATATGCTCGAAGAGGACTTCACGCCCATATACGACATGATAAAGGTCCTCGACCTCGACAAAAAGAAGAAGATAAAGGGGCTCTCCGCCGAGCGCGCGGACATCCTTCCCGCCGCCCTTGCCGTGATAAAGTCCTTTATGCGGTACATGAATCTGGATAGTTTCACCCTTTCGGGCGCGGGGCTCAGGGAGGGGATAATGTTCAACCAGGCGCTCCCCATGACGCTGGAAAAGCCCATCGCGGACGTTTTGAACTATTCGCTCTTCACCCTCGTGAAGTACTACGACTGCGACGAAAAACACGTGGAGCACGTCGTCAATCTGAGCATACAGCTCTTCAAGCAGCTCAGGGTATTGCACAAGTTCCCCCGCCAATATCTCAAAATACTCAAAGTCGCCGCGATGCTGCACGACTGCGGGATGAGGATAAAGTACTACAACCACCAGCGGCACAGCTGGTATATGATACTCAATTCCACGCTGTACGGCGTCACCCACCGCGAAATAGTTCTGGCGGCGTTCGTGGCTTGCTGCCACAAAAAGGAGGACATAAACCTCTACGATTGGGCGCGGTTCAGGGATCTCGTGTCCGACGACGACCTCGAAATAGTGAAAAAGCTCGGCGTAATGCTGAGGATAGCGGAAAGTCTGGACAGGGCGAGCTCGGGCGCGATAAAGAGCGTGAACTGCGACATTCTCGGCGATTCGGTAATTATGAAGACGGAGATCGTGGGCGACGCCTCGCTCGAGATAAAGAACGCGATGGCGGCGGGCACGGAGTTCAGAAAATCCTTCCACAAAAATCTCGAAATACTGTAAAGCGAATGCCGTCCCCAGCGGGCGGCATTTTTACCACGGATATGAAATACATTCTCGCAAGCGCCTCGCCGAGGCGCAAGGAACTTCTTTCACAGATACTGCCGTCTTTCGACGTCGTCCCCGCCACAGGGGAGGAAAAGGTGAACATGTCCCTCTTCCCCGACAGGATGGCGTGCGCGCTCGCCGAGCACAAGTGCGACGAGGTGTTTGAAAAATACCCCTCGGCTACAGTTATAGGCTGCGACACGATAGTCGTGTTCGGCAACGAGATATTGGGCAAGCCGAAGGACAGGGACGACGCGAAGAGGACGCTCAAAATGCTCTCGGGCAAGACCCATTCGGTGATAACGGGGGTCTGCGTGAGGAACAGATACAACAAACTTGTGGACTTCGACAGGACGGAAGTCAAGTTCAACGTCCTGACCGACGAGTTCATAGATCTCTATGTGGCGGGCGGCTCGCCCCTCGACAAGGCGGGCAGTTACGGCATACAGGACGGCGGGGTCGTTAAGGAATATTTCGGGAACTATACAAACGTAGTCGGGCTGCCGTTGCCCCTCATAAAAAAACTGCTCGGAAAGATAAGCGAGGACATATGAAGAAGATAGCCATAGATATGGGGTCGTCCACGACCAAGATATACATGCCGGGCTGCGGCGTGGTGCTCACGGAGGCGACGTGCGTCGCCGTGGAGGAGTATGCGGAAAAGGGCGAAAAGAAGTTCGCCGTAAAGGCGTTCGGCGACAAGGCGCGCGCGCTTGCGGGCAGGGCGGCGCAGGGAACGAAAATCGTCTCCCCCGTGTGGGAGGGCGACATAGTTCACGAGCGGCTCGCCGCTCTCCTTTTGGAGTACTTTCTCGAAAAGGTGGAGCTCCCGCCCAGAAAGGCGAGATTTGCCGAGCTCATGCTCACCGTGCCCTGCGGCGCAAAGGCGGATATCCGCGGAAAATACGTGCGGCTCGCGACTGAGTGCGGGTTCGAGGCGGTGAACGTGACGTTCACGCCGTTCGCGGCTGTGGCGGGGCACAACGCGGTGATAGGGGAGAGCACGCCCGTGTTTTCCCTCGACATGGGTCACACCGTCACGAACGTGGCGGCGTTCTCGCGCGACGGGATGATCTCGGGGCTCACGCTCAACGTGGGCGGCTGGAACATAGACGCGCGCATAATGGACGAACTCGCCGAAAACAACAACTTCAAGGTGGGCGCCCTCACCGCGGAGAGGGTCAAGAACACCGTCGGGAGCCTCCTTCGCGACGACAACAAGCTGATAGTGGCGGACGGCATAGCCGTCTCGTCGGGCGCGCCGGACTGCCTTGCGGTGAATTCGGGCATGCTGTTGCCCATAATAAAGGCGCATATAGACAAGATACTCGAATATGTGCGCTCGGTGATGTCGAAACTTCCGCCCGAAGCGTGCTCGGCAGTGATGCGCGGCGGAATATATCTTTCGGGCGGGCTCATGAAGATGGACGGGCTTTCGGAGTATATCGGCAAGGAGCTCGATATCCCCGTCATAATGCCCGAAGAACCGCTGTTTGCGGCGGTTATCGGGGGCGGAGCCATTCTCGCCGACGAGGACTTGTGCGACAGCCTCGCCGTGGACTGACTTATGATAGCTTTGCGGGCGCCGCGGCTGTTTGCCGCGGCGCCCGCACCTCTTAAAACGCTTAAAAAACAGCGCGCGGGCGGGGATTTTTCCTTGCAAAAACACGGCGCGTTTTATATAATTGAATTATGGCAGACAAGCAGCATATCCGCAATTTTTGCATAATAGCGCACATAGACCACGGCAAGAGCACTCTCGCCGACAGGCTGATGGAGTGCACGGGGCAGGTCTCGGAGAGGGACATGGAAGCCCAGCTTCTCGACTCCATGGACATAGAGCGCGAGAGGGGCATAACCATAAAGCTCGCGCCCGTGAGAATGTTCTATAAAGCTGACGACGGGGAGGAGTACGAGCTCAACCTCATCGATACGCCGGGGCACGTGGACTTCACATACGAGGTATCCCGTTCCCTCGCCGCATGCGAGGGCGCGGTGCTCATCGTGGACGCGACGCAGGGCGTGGAGGCGCAGACCCTCGCCAACGTCTATCTCGCGCTCGAAAACAACCTCGAAATACTGCCCGTGATAAACAAGATAGATTTGGCTTCCGCCCGCCCCGACGAGGCGAAAAAGGAGATAGAGGAGGTAATAGGGCTCGACGCCTCTTACGCGCCCCTCGTCTCCGCAAAAGAGGGCACCAATATCCGCGAGGTGCTCGAGGACGTGATAAAGTACTTCCCCGCGCCCGCTGGCGACGAAAACGCCCCTCTGAGGGCGCTGATATTCGACAGCTATTACGACAACTACAAGGGCGTTATACTCTTCGTTAGGATAAAGGACGGCAGGGTAAAGGCGGGCGACAGGGTAAAGACCTTCCGCTCGGAAAAGATATACGAGGTCACCGAAACGGGGGCGTTTAATCCCTCGCCCGTGCCCAAAGACGGGCTCTCGGCGGGCGAAGTCGGCTATATCGCCGCCTCCATAAAGTCCATAACGGACGTAGCCGTGGGCGACACGGTCACGGGCGCAGCGGAGCCCGCCGCCGAGCCCCTGCCCGGCTACAAAAAGGTGCAGAGCGTGGTGTTCTGCGGCATATATCCCCTCGACGGCAGCAAGTTCGGCGATCTCAAAGAGGCGCTTTTGAAACTCCAGCTCAACGACGCTTCCCTTTTATTCGAGCCCGACACCTCGCAGGCGCTCGGCTTCGGCTTCCGCTGCGGCTTTCTCGGGCTGCTGCACATGGAGATAATACAGGAGCGCATAGAAAGGGAGTTCGGGCTGGACATAATAACCACCGCGCCGTCGGTGAGCTATAAGGTCGTAAAGACGGACGGGGAGGAGCTCTTCGTGGACAACCCCTCGCACCTTCCCCCCGCCTCGGAGATAGAGCACATGGAAGAGCCCATCGTCAAGGCGGACATATATTCCCCGCCCGACTATCTGGGGCAGATAATGGACCTGTGCAGGGAGAAGAGGGGAGTGTTCCTGCAGATGACCTATCTCGACAAGAGCCGCGTGCGCCTCGAATACGACCTGCCCCTCAACGAGATAATCTTCGACTTTTTCGACGCCGTGAAGTCGAGAACGCGCGGCTACGCGAGTTTCGACTACGAGCTGAAGGGATATGAAAGGAGCAAGCTCGTCAAGCTCGACATACTCTTGAACGGCGAGGTGTGCGACGCCCTCTCCATGATAGTGCACGAGGATTCCGCCTATCCGAGGGGGAGAACGCTCTGCGAAAACTTGAAGGAAGCCATTCCGAGGCAGCTCTTCGAGGTGCCCGTGCAGGCGGCTGTGGGCGGCAAGATAATCGCCCGCGAAACGGTAAAGGCGATGCGCAAAGACGTGCTCGCCAAGTGCTACGGCGGGGACATAACGAGGAAGAAGAAGCTCCTCGAAAAGCAGAAAGAGGGCAAAAAGCGCATGAGGCAGATAGGCAACGTGGAAGTGCCCAGCGAAGTGTTCATGCAGATATTGAAGACGAATAAGGACTGATATGGGCTTTTTCGGGGACGTGTATTCGGTAGTTGAAAGGATACCCCGCGGCAAGGTGCTCTCATACGGGGACGTGGCTCTTCTTGCGGGCAAGCCGCGCGCGGCGCGGCAGGTGGGGTGGGCTCTCCACTGCAACCCCCGCCCGGGCGAAGTGCCCTGCCACAGGGTGGTGTTTGCCGACGGCTCCGTGAGCGCGGGTTTCGCGTTCGGCGGCGCGGGAGTGCAGCGGGCGCTCCTCGAAAGCGAGGGCGTGGTCTTTTGCGGCGACGGCAGGATAGATATGAAAATTTACAGGTGGGAGGGCTTCTGATGGCAGGGATCTACGTACATATACCCTTTTGCGAATCCAAGTGCCGCTATTGCGACTTTGCTTCCTTTCCCGACAAGATATACTACGCCGAGAGCTATATGGCGTGCGTTTACAGGGAAATGGCTATGCGCAGGGAGGAACTCAAAGACCTCTCTTTCGACACTCTCTACATAGGCGGCGGAACGCCGTCGGTCATAGACGAGAGGTATATCGCCATGCTCGTCGCCGCCGTGAAGAAGAACTTCCGCCTCTCCGCGGACGCGGAGATCACCATAGAAATAAACCCCGGCACCGTAAGCGCGGGGAAGATAGCCGTATATTCCGCCTGCGGCATAAACCGCTATTCCGTCGGCTTGCAGAGCGCGCTGGACAGCCAGCTCAAAGAGCTGGGCAGGATACACGGCTTGCGGCAGTTTTTAAACTGCGCCGAGCTGCTCAAAGGCAAGAATTTCAGCGCGGACGTTATGATAGGTCTGAAAGACCAGACCGCCGCCGACGTGATAAAGACCATCGAGGTCGCCGCGGAGGCGGGGGCTTCGCACATTTCGATGTACGCTTTGACCCCCGAGGAGGGCACGCCGATATACACCGATTATCTCAACGGCGAACTGCCCGACGGGGACGAGGTCGCGGACCTCTACGAGGCGGGGGTAAAGCGGCTGGAAGAGCTCGGGTTCGGGCGGTACGAGGTGTCCAACTTCTGCAAAAAGGGCATGGAGAGCCGCCACAACATGAACTATTGGCGTCGGGGCGAATACATGGGCTTCGGCGTTTCGGCTTCCTCCTGCATAAACAACGTCCGCCTGACGAACACCTTCGACCTCGACGAGTACTTCAAGTGCATACTCTCGGGGCATCTGGCGGTGATAGACCGCGAGGAGGTGGACGAGGCGGGCAGAAAGGAAGAGTTCATAATGCTTGCCCTGAGGACGTCGCGCGGGCTCGACACCGCGGAGTACAGAGAGCTGTTCGGCTCCGACTTTTTAAAAGAGCAAGCCGCCGCGATCGAAAAAATGTCGGAATATATCGAGTTCCGCGGCAATTTCATGCGGATAAAGGACAAATATCTGTTCGTGCAGAATTCTATAATAACCGAATTTCTCCAAAGCTGAAAGCCGTTTCGGCTTTCAGCTTTTTTGTGGCTATCACTTTTCCGAGATTGCCGTCGAGGAGCATAGCCGTTATATTTTTCTCCCTGTCGCACACGCCGACGTAGTAGTAACACCCCTCGTCGTACAAGAGTCGCACGAATATCTCGCCCTTGAAAGCCTTCCGCGCGGTCAGGGAGGAAAACAGCTCCCTGTCGTGCTCGGCGGCGCACCGCACCGCGCTCTCGCAGCTTATAACGCCCGCGTCCTTCACGCTGAGGGCGCGCACCTCGCGCTCCTGCCCGTCTGCGCTTATCTTCACGTCCACGCCCTCGCCCGTCAGCGCGGGGGAGGAATAGACGAGCGAGAATTCGCCCTTGACGGCGGAATAATTCATCTCGCCCGAATGCCCGCAGAGCTCTATCTCCGCGGAGGAGGGCGTTTTGGCAAATTTTGCGAAGATCTCGGTGAGCTCGCACATCTCCCCGCGTATGCCGTCGGCGTTGAAGGGCTGCTCGCGGCAGACGCAGTTTATCTGCAATGTGAGGCTGTCGTCGGAATAGAGGAAGATATCGCTCCGCTTTTCGGAGATGCAGTCCATGTAGTCGGGCTTGGCGGAACAGCCCGCCGCCGCGGCGCAGAAAAACGCCGCGAGGAAGATGGGAACAAGTTTTTTCATACGATAAATATATTGCGCGCGGCGGATATTATGAATAATATTCCATATTATTTAGTTGCATTTTTCACGTCGCTGTGATAAAATATTGAAAATTCACAAATTACACGGTCGGTAGCAAAGAATTTGAACAACGTTATCGCAAAAACTGCCTTAAAAACCGTTTTGGCGGTGCTCATAGCCGCCGCGGTAGCTTTCGGCGTGGCAAGCCTCGGCTTTCCCGCGCAGATGGCTTCCCTCTTCGAGAACATGGGGGCGTATTCCTTCGCTTCGGGATACGCCTCGCTTGCATATACCTATTCGGGCAAGTGTTCAGACCTCGCGCGCTGCCTCGACGACAGCATCTTCGCGGGCGACGACAGGAACATAGTCAACTTCGGGGACCAGCTCCTCGCGAGGGGCGACTTCGCCGACTACTGCTCTACGCGCAATGACGTGAACTACTCCCAATACGCGTCGCGCAACGTGGCGTGCGCGAAATACCGTTCGGGCGACAAGGAGGGCGCGCTCAAAGTGGCGCAGGATTCGCTCGGAAGCGGCTTTCCCGTCAACAACGCCGTCGCCGCGCTCGCGGTGGAGGCGCACGGCGTAAAGGACAGGGAATTTGAAAACAGGCTGTACGAGATAATAGAGCCCATCCGGCCCGACGGCGAAACCGAGGCGGAGTATAAGGGGCTTTTGATGCAACTTCTTTCGGAAAACTAATCACAGGAGAACATACATGAGCAACAAAATTGTAAAAGAGGCTTTGACGTTCGACGACGTGCTGCTTATCCCCGCGGCGTCGGACGTGCTTCCCGCGACGGTGGATCTCAGAACGTCCTTGTGCAAGGGCATAGATCTGAACATACCGCTCGTTTCCGCGGCTATGGATACCGTCACCGAGAGCCGCCTTGCGATAGCGATGGCGCGCGAGGGCGGCATAGGCGTCATCCACAAGAATATGAGCATAGAAGAGCAGGCTCAGCAGGTGGACAAGGTAAAAAGGAGCGAACACGGCGTAATAACCGACCCCTTCCACCTCTCTCCCGAACAGCCCGTTTCGGCTGCTTGCGAGCTCATGGCTAAGTACAAGATAAGCGGCGTTCCCGTCACGCGCGACGGGAAACTCGTGGGCATCCTCACGAACCGCGACCTGCGGTTCGAAACCGATTTCGCCCAGCCCATAGCCAACGTCATGACCAAGGAAAACCTCGTGACGGCTCCCGAGGGCACCTCTTTGGAGGAGGCGCAGAAGATCCTCGGCAAGCACAGGATAGAAAAATTGCCCATCGTAGACAAGGCGGGCAACCTCAAAGGTCTGATAACCATAAAGGACATAGAAAAATCCATACAGTATCCCAACAGCGCGAGGGACAAGAACGGCAGGCTCCTCGCTGGCGCGGCGATAGGCGCTTCGGCGGACGTCCTCGAAAGGGTAGCCGAGCTCATAAAGTCCAAGGTCGACCTCGTCGTCCTCGACTCCGCGCACGGCCACTCAAAGGGCATAGTCAACGCCGTAGCCAAGGTCAAAAAGGCGTATCCCTCGCTGCCCCTCGTCGCGGGCAACGTCGTCACCGCCGAGGCAACGCGCGACCTCATCGAGGCGGGCGCGGACGTCGTTAAAGTGGGCATAGGTCCCGGCTCGATATGCACCACGCGCATAGTCGCGGGCATAGGCATGCCCCAGCTCACCGCCGTCATGGACTGCGCCGAAGAGGCGGACAAATACGGCAAGCGCATCATAGCCGACGGCGGGATAAAGTATTCCGGCGACATAGTAAAGGCGATAGCGGCGGGCGGCTCCGCGGTCATGATAGGCTCGCTCTTTGCGGGCACAACCGAGAGCCCCGGCGAACTCGAAATATATCAGGGCAGGAGCTTCAAGAGCTACCGCGGCATGGGCTCCCTTCCCGCAATGGCAAAGGGCGGCAAGGAGAGATATTTCCAGTCCGACGCCAAAAAATTCGTGCCCGAAGGCGTCGAGGGACGCGTTCCCTACCGCGGCGCGCTTGCGGACATCATATTCCAGCTCATGGGCGGCTTGCGCGCGGGCATGGGATATACGGGCAACGGCACCATCGAGGAGCTCAGAAAGAACGGCAGGTTCGTGAAGATGACTTCCGCCTCCCTCGCAGAGAGCCATCCCCACGATATCTCGATAACCAAGGAAGCCCCCAACTATTCGCCCAAGGGTTAAACTCTTTCAAAGGAAAATTATATGCAGCATCAGAAAGTTCTCGTCCTCGACTTCGGCGGACAGTACAACCAGTTGATAGCCCGCAGGGTGCGCGAACTCGGCGTATACTGCGATTTGTTGCCATCGGAGATGTCCGTTGAAAAGATAAGGGAATACGCTCCCATAGGCATAATCTTCACGGGCGGTCCCAACAGCGTTTACGAGGAGGGTTCCCCCCGCATAGACGGGGAGGTGTTCTCCCTCGGCATACCCGTTCTGGGCATCTGCTACGGCTGCCAGCTCACAGCGCACCTCCTCGGAGGCACGGTGGAGAGCGCCTCGGCTTCGGAATACGGCAAAGCCGAAGTGACCTATCTCAAATCCCCGCTCACGGAGGGCTTGCCGCAGCGCGCGGTAAGCTGGATGAGCCACACGGACAGGATAACCGAGCTCCCCGAAGGGTTCGAAAGGATAGCTTACAGCGACAACTGCCCCTTTGCGGCGTTCGGCGACGTGAAGAGGGGGATATACGGCGTGCAGTTCCACCCAGAAGTAAACCACACGCAATACGGCATGCAGATACTCAAAAACTTTTTGTACGGCGTCTGCGGCGCAACGGGCGATTGGACCATGTCCAACTTCGTCGCGCATAAGGTGGAGGAGCTCAAGGAAAAGATAGGCGACAGAAAGGTGCTGTGCGCAATGTCGGGCGGAGTGGATTCCGCCGTTGCCGCCACCCTCGTGCACAGGGCGGTGGGCGACAAGCTCGTCTGCGTTTTCGTCGACCACGGTCTTTTAAGGAAGTTCGAGGCGGACGAAGTCATGAAGGTGTTCCGCGACGGGCTCGGCATGAACCTCATAAAAGCGGACGCGGGGGAGGTGTTCCTCTCCAAGCTGAAAGGGGTGACCGATCCCGAGAAAAAGCGCAAGATAATAGGCGAGGAGTTCATACGCGCCTTCGAGGCGGAGAGCAAGAAGATAGGCAAAGTGGATTTTCTCGTTCAGGGCACCATATATCCCGACGTAATCGAGAGCGGCAAGGGAAAATCGGCAGTGATAAAGAGCCACCACAACGTGGGCGGACTGCCCTCGGTGGTGGACTTCAAGGAGATAATAGAGCCTCTCCGCGACCTGTTCAAGGACGAGGTGAGAAAGGTCGGCTTCGAGCTCGGGCTCCCCAAATCGGTGGTAATGCGCCAGCCGTTCCCGGGGCCGGGGCTCGCGATAAGGATAATGGGCGAAGTGACCGCCGAAAAGCTCGAGACCCTGCGCGACAGCGACTACATTCTGCGCGAGGAGATAGCAAAGGCGGGGCTCGACGGCGAGATATGGCAGTACTTCACCGTGATAACCAACAGCAAGACGGTGGGTGTGCAGGGCGATTTCCGCACCTATGAGAACGTCGTCGCCATCCGCGCGGTGACCTCTCTCGACGCCATGACCGCCGATTGGGCGAGGATACCCTACGACGTGCTCGAAACGGTATCCAACCGCATAGTCAACGAGGTGAAACACGTCAACAGGATAGTCTATGACATCACCTCCAAACCTCCCGCGACTATCGAATGGGAATGATATCATAAAAAACGGAAAGGCTTCCGCCCTGCGGCGGGAGCCTTTCTTTAAAGAGGAAAATTTGATGAAAGCCTTCCGGCATTTCCCAATGTGCCCTTAAATTATACCGAGCGATTGTGTAAGGGGTATGACGGAAGGGGTAAAATTACAAAAAACGCCGTGAAAAAACGGTGTAAAGAAAGCGCGGTCTCCCGTCATTTTTGTTCGGGGGACCGTTCTCTGTATTCCAAAATGTCCTGCACGTTGCAATTGAGGATCCTGCAAAAATCGTCGATCTTTGCAGTGCTTATCCCCTTGCCCTTTTTCATTCTGTCTATTGTGGCGCTGCTGATGCCGTGGCGGTATATCAGCGTATAGGTGGTTTCCCCGCGCTTTTTCACCGTCTTCCAGAACGGTTCGTAGCTTATCATATTTTTATTATATTTTATTGTCATTTACTTGACAATTGTCATAAAAATGACTATACTGAATATGGTCATAAATATGACTATAATATAATTATGTCGGACGGAGAAATTTATTCCGTCGGGGGGAAAATTATGAACGAAACAGACAAGGTTTTGAACAAGATCCCGTGCGTTGCCTCGCTGCTCTTCGGCGTAACGGCGTTTTTCATGCTGTTTGCGCCTAATATCACGCTCGGGGCGGGAGGAACGGCGTGTTCCGGGCTGAACATAGCGTTCGGTTCGCCCGTCACGCGCGACGCGGCGGACGTGCTTGAGGCGGCGGGGACGCAGCTGCCGGCGTACATGAGCATAGTTTATTCGGTCAGGTTGTTCACGGTTTCGCCCGTGGCGATAGCGTATTTGCTGTTGCCCGTCGGGGTCGTCGCGACGGTCCTCGACATGCTCGGCATAGGCAAAAGGATACCGTCCATCGTAGCCGCGTGCTGTTTTGCGGTGGCTGCAACGCTCTTTTTCGTCACCAGATATATAGTGATATTCAACCCCGCGGTCGGCGGCAAAGAGGTTACAAACGAGATACGCAAGCAGATAACGTTTGCGTTCGGCTCGCTTGTGGGCGGGATATTCGCCGCCATTTCCGCCGTGAGCATGCTCGCGAGCGTGTTCCTCACAAAGCCCCGCGCAAAGATCGTTGTCGGCGAATGACCACATGTAAAAGCGGCGCGGTCCCCGCGAAGGGAGACCGCGCCGCTTTATCTTTGCCCGTTTAAACGGCGGGCTGTGCCGCCGCCTTTTTTCTGAGGACGGCGGAGATTATCCCCGTCACGAACAGGGCTATTTCAAGTGCGGCGAAGACCGCGAAGGCTGCCGTCACGCCGATATGCACGCCTGTGCCTGCGACGGCGCAGAACACGTGTACGAGCGCGCCCACGGGGCAGGGTATAAATCCCGCATAGAGGAAGCCCGTTCCGCCCGTCTTTTTGCGCGCGGCGGCAACGGTCAGCCCTATTGCGCACACCAACTTTATTATCAGCAGTATGCTTTCGGCTACCCCCGCGAACACGAGAAACAGCTGTGTGAAAAAAGTGCTTAACCCCTCGTCGAGAGTGGTTTCGTCGCCCATGGTTATTTTTGAGTACAAAAAGGCATATCCGCCGAAGCAGTACCATGCCGCGACCGCGCCCGCCGCGACGGCGAGCCATATCAATACCGTCACGGCTGTCCTTATTCTCTGTTCTTTCATATCTACCTCCGCTCTCCCGTATAAGGAGAGCCTTTTTCCTATTTTTTCGGGGATCTGCATTCCCCTATGAGCGCGGCGACGGCGCACGCCGAGCCCGCGAGGGCGCAGACGGCGGCAATGCCGCTCAGCAGTATGAACATGCCCGATTCCGTGAATTCGAACGAGGTCACGACGGAGTAGACGTATAAGCCGCAATAGACGGCGTACGCCCCCGCGAACAGCAGCGAAACGCCTATGAGCACGCCATCCGCCACGAGCGCGGGCGTCCTTCTGCCCATGCACGCGAACGCCGCCACGCCTGCCGAAAGCAGGGCTTGCGCCAGCGAGAGGACAAATAGCAGGGCGGCGAACGCGCCTACGATTATCGAGACTCCCCACAGAAAGGGGATAGGTATGCTAATGACAAAAAACATGGCGTGCACCGCAAGTATCGGCAGCGAAAAGGTGAACGCGGCATAGTTCACCGCCGCGGCGGCGACAGCCGCCTTATTTATCCTCTTTTTCATCCTTTACTACTCTGCCCGTAATGAAGTCGCCTTCGGGAGGGGGAGGGTTTTTTCTGAGTTCCTCCCGTTCCTGCGCGCGCTTGCACAGTATCATGCCGATTGCCGAGGCAACGCAGACGCCTACCGCGGCGAGCCCCCAGAATTGGAAATACACGAAGATAAAGATCGCCGAAGCCGCGGCGAGCACGGATATTACGCAGAAGATTATTCTCAGCACTTTATACATGGCGTGACAGTTCCCCAAGTCAATCTTTGTCAGCGTCCGAGGGACGGGGATATCTTGCCACGGGCGTGGGACCTTTCGGCACTTCGGGCACGGCGGGCGGCGCGGGCTTGGGTTTGGGCGCGGGCGCTACGGGCTGTGCCGCGGGGGCGGGAGCATTTTGCGCTCCCGTGGCGGCTTGCGCGGCGGCAGCTTGCGCCGCACGTTCGGCTTTCTTTTTGTCGCTTATTATCTTGTTCTGTGCCTTTATCATGGAAAGGCTCACCGCGCACAGCGGGATATTGACTATGCAGATCGCGGCGAGCGTAAGCGTGGCAATCATTGTGATTGCGTCCGTGACGTCTCCGAAAAACATCTTAACGGCGTTCGCCGCAAATATCAGCGCGACGAGAGAGTCGGCTATGATCGAAAGGACTACGGGCACCGTGGAGCGCGTCTTTTTGCCGTTTGCCCTGAACAGGGTCACCGCGCCGCACAGCATCACGACGAGGGGCACGCCGAGCACTACGACCGCTATAAGTATGAAAATGATCATAAAGGGACCCGCGAGCAGCATTCCGATGACGCCGATGCCCTCGTTGCCGGTGACGCCTCCTCCCGCGACGTAGCCGAGGCAATTCGCCCCGCCGCCGAGCACGTCGACTACGATGACCACAAGCATGAGCAGCGCCTTTACGATGTTTATTATACCCGCCAGGACGGAGCAGATCCTCTTGCCCTTCATTCCCTTCACTTTTTCCGTATTTTCCATATATATATAATAAAGCATATCGCGGGAAAAGTCAACATTGAAAATTTATGTATAAAATTTTCGTAAAATGTCAAAAAATAACCTGCCGCGAAAATTTAAAAAAATTTTAAATCATTTGCTTGACTTTGAAATTGCGGTGTGTTATCTTAGAAAAGCTCTCGGCGGGGAGAACCTTTCGCGAAAGGTTTTGTCGCGGCAAATTTTTAAAAATTATTTAAAAAAGTTTGCTAAAACCGTTGACAAAATATTTCACGTTATGATATTATAGACAAGCTCGCTGGTGAGCGCCGACTGTTTTTGGTCGGTTTTCGCAGTTTAAAAATTGAATAGAAGGAAACGATTTTATAAAGTTTCTGTCAATTACTTTGAAGTACATTAGTACCACAAAGCAAAGTCAGCAAAGATAATTTGACTTTTTAGTCGAGATAGAGCCACAATCGAAAGATTGGTTTTATACAAATTGAACTTAAGAGTTTGATTCTGGCTCAGGATGAACGCTGGCGGCGTGCTTAACACATGCAAGTCGAATGT
>CANQXZ010000015.1 GCA_947627955.1 uncultured Clostridia bacterium | reverse complement strand
GGTTGATAGGTCGGGGGTGTAAGCGCAGTAATGCGTTTAGCTGACCGATACTAATAGGTCGAGGGCTTGATCTCATAGAAAATGAGATACAGAACAGAGATTTACGAATCTTATACAGAAATCAGCTACATTTTTAACGAGCATATCCTTCTTGGCTGTTTCTGTTTCGTCTTGACTGTGCAGTTGTCAATTTTCGTCGGCATGCGAACTTGCTTAAAGCCGTTTGCGCGGAGCGCATTGGTTTTTCAAGGGCGATAACCTGAAAACTCAACACGTTTTCATATTTTATTCCGCTTTAGCTCAGTCGGTAGAGCATTCGGCTGTTAACCGAAGTGTCGTTGGTTCAAGTCCAACAAGCGGAGCCACGTCGCAATACTGCGCGGTCAGCGAGGCTTTGCGCTTCGCGTAAAGCCTCGCCTCAAACGCAGATTGCTCCTCTTTCGCGAAAATCTCGCTGCGTTGCGATTTTCGCGAGAAAAAGGGGGAATGGGTTGCAGTTTTTCCGCCCGTTCCTGTTGGGAATACTCCCGAAAAAAAGTAAAAGGAAGATAATTTAATAAGTATATTGTCGGCTTTAAGCCGTAAATATAGCCATTCCGGTGATAATGGCGGCGAGGATCCACCTGTTCCCATTCCGAACACAGAAGTTAAGCTCGCCCGCGCCCGAAGTACTTGGGTTTTAACTCTGGGAGATACGGTCGTTGCCGGATTTCAAAAAATAGACAGTCTGTTTTTTACGGGCTGTTTATTTTTTTGCCATTCGAGCTTAACTTCTGGGGCAAGCCGCGGAAGTTTGATTTGTGCAAAGGCAATTCAAGCCGCTGTCGCAATTAAGATATCAAGGAGCGGCGACACGACGAAAAAATGTGCCTTACATATGCGCAGAACATGCGGTTTTATAATTGAAATTAGCCGCATATGGTGCTATAATACTTGCAGGAGGGCGCATATGACGGCGGAAGAACTCGGCGATATAGTAAAGACGTGCGATTTGGCGGCGATGAAGAGGGCTCTGCGGGCGGCGGGCTTTTTTAACTGTAAGCTCAACCGCAAGCTGAGAGCGGCAAACCTTGTAGACATAGTCCGCTCCGACTACGCCGCCGAAACGCCCCTTTACTCCGACGGCAGGACGAAAGAATACGCCGGCTATATACAGCGCGGCGTGAAAAACTACGGGGAATATGAATTTGTGCTCGTGGAGCAACTTGCGCCCTTAAAACGTGGGAGCGGTCTCAGTTTTACAAAGCGCATCCTGATTTTCGCAAGACGTCTTGAAAAGTGAATGCGTTTTGCCCTTCCGCCCCGACCTTCACGACCATGGGGAGGGGTAGAGCTGATAAAAAATACAAGCCGACCGCTTTTGTGCGGTCGGCTTTTTGTGCCTTAAATTCTGCGGCAAATTACATGGTGCGCAGGAATGCGTTCAAGAAGGCGCAGGTGAAGTTCTTTTCACCGCTTTTGCCGTCAAGTTCTTCCATTTCGCCGAAAAGTTCGTAAATCATATTCATATCTCCTTTAAAGAAAGTTTGATCTGTTTTATCCTTCCGCGAGTTTTAGCCGACCCGCAAAAGGCGGCGGGAGGGTTTTGCCGCCCTTTCCCGATCGCACTTGCAGTATAATGCGCGTGAGACTGTCAGTCAATCACATTTATGAAAAATTTTTTATTTTGATTTTTGTTAGTTATTATCATTATTTCGTGTTACTTATTTTAAAATTGTAAAAAGACGGGATTTCGCTGAAAAATTATCTCAAATTAACAAAAATCCAGAGTGTTAAAATTGAAAATTAACATTTAAAGGGGCGCCCGCGGCTTTAAAAACAGCCGCGGGCGCCCCGCTCTTTATATTCCGAACCCTCTTTGCCCGCCCTTAAAGCTGCGGCAGTCTGTTGGTGGACTCGCGCAGTATGAGCTGCGTGCCTACGGTGATCATCCGCGATGGGGTATCGGGATTTTTTATCCTGCGGACGAGGGTGCGCATCGTCTCCCGCCCCAAAAATTCCTTGTCCGTGGAAAAGGTGGTCAGGCGCGGGCTGAACGCCGTCGCTTCCGACACGTTGTCGAAACCCGCCACGAGGGCGGCGGAGGGAACGGCTATGCCGAGGCTTTTCAGCGCATGGCAGACGTTTCTCGCCACAAAGTCGTTGCAGCAGATAAAGCACTCGGGAACGGTTTTGAGTTTGAGTATCTCCGTCTTTATGGCTTCGGCGTTGCCGTAGTCGAAGCCCTCGTCGTTGAAGAGCATGTCGTCCTTTTTGGAGTGCTCCGCGTGGGAGCCCAAGATCCCTTTCAGCATCCCCATGTATCTTTCGTGGAAGCTGAGGCAGTGCCTGCTGTCGCCCACGAACGCGAACGACTTCACGCGGAACTTGTTTATCAATAGTTTGACGAGGTCGCACACCGCCTTTTCGTCGTTGGTGCTGATTATGTCGTAATTCCTGTCCGAGGGCAGGTCGTAAGCGGTGAAGTCGTTGAAGCAGATGGGCTTGTCGAGATTTATCAGCTTCGTTATGAGGTTTTTGTCGAAACACTCTATCGCCACTATGCCGTCGGGGTCCAATTCACTTACGTAGTCCGAAAAGACAGCGAACGGCGTTCTGTTCACGTTATAGGTGTATTGGAAGAACTCGTAATTGTTCTCGAAGCAGTAATTTTCGATGCCCTTTACGAGGGGGATGAAGTAGTTCATGTTGTTGAGGGGCTTGCCCGAGACGAGCAGAATGCGGAACTTGCCGCCCTCATCGGCAAAGTGCGTCGAACTGAGCGATTTATAGTTCATCTCCTGCGCCTTTCTGAGCACGAGCTCCCTCGTCCGCTCTGGAACGTATTGCCCGTTGAGCGCCTTTGCAACAGTGTTCCGCGAGAGATTAATCCTTTCGGCTATGTCCTTTATGGTTACCGCCTTTTTCATTGCCTCCCCCTTGTGCGTGTATTATACAACATATCGCCGGATAAATCCCGTTTGATAAATAAACTTTTCAAATGCACAAAACTGGCGGGGGCAGGCGTTTGCAAATGCACAATTTTTTTTGTTTGCATTGACACCTAAGGCGCGGTTAAATAATATTTTGCCGAACAGGTTTTGCGGCTATTCGCGCATACGCGCAGCCGCGTAATCAATAAAATAAGATCGAAGGGGTCGAAATGAAGAAAAAATTCAGAGTATTGAGCATTTTGTCGGCGATAGCGGTGTGCGCCACCATGGGGCTCACCGCATGCGAAAAGGGTTCGGTTCCTGAGCACGACCATGTATGGAACGAGGGCGTAGTCACCAAGGAGCCCACGTGCCATTCGGAGGGTTTGAGGACGTACTCCTGCACGGTGGAGGGCTGCAAGCAGACCAAGACCGCGCCCATCGGCATGACGGAGCACACGTGGGACGGCGGCACGCTCACAAAGGTCCCCGACTTCTGCCATGACGGGGAAAAGACATACGAGTGCACCGTATGCGAAAAGCCCAACGTCGTGCCCGTTGCGGCGCACGCGGACTTTGAGGAGATGTACTACGGCTCCGCAGAGGCTAAAAACAATTGGAAATACGGTTACGCTTCCGCTTTTACCTCCGAAACGGGGGATATAACGTTTGCGGAGGCTACCGCCGAAGAGGGCGTATGGAAGGCGCAGGGCGTGGAGATAGCGGGAGGATACGTTCTCTCCGAGACGGACAGCCACGCCGTGATAGCCTACGGATTCGCCGATGAAATGCCCGAAAAGATACAGGCGAACGTCACCGTGAAATTCACGGGCGAAGAGAGCGCGACCGATCTCGACGCCTATCTCGTGCTGACAAACGGCGCGGGAGAGGCAGTCGGCGAGCCCGAGGAACTCAACGCCGAGGGCAAAAAGGATTGGGAATATTCCACGGCAGAGGCTCAGGACATAGAGCAGGGCTATACATATTATCTCGTGTTCGAAAACAAGGGCACGGGCAAAGCGGGCGGCGACCTCAGTTTCACTATCGCGGCTCCCTGCGTGCACGTATGGGACGGCGGAAAGGTCACCGCGGAATCCAGCTGCACCGTGCAGGGTACCAGAACCTACACCTGCACCAAAGAGGGCTGCGGCGAGACCAGAGAGGAAAAGCTCCCCGTTTCCGGGCACAAAGTAGAGGGCGCGGTGCAGAAAGCCCCCACGCTCAACGCTGCGGGCGTTAAGCACTACGAGTGCTCTGTCTGCCACGCCGATGAGACGAAGTACGACGAATACATGCCCGCGCATGCCGACTTCTTTGAGTCCTTCCACGGCAACGACGTCGTAAGCGGCAGCTGGAAGTACGGCTATGTCGATTACGATTTCGACAGCCGGCACGGGCATCAGATACAAGCCAACGGCGGCAACAGCGAGACTTTCGACTTCACCGAAGCCACGGCATATAACGCCGAAAACGGCGCATGGACGGCGGACGGCGGCGTTGAGATAAAGGCGGGCTGGATCTCCGCGGGCGACGCCAAGAAGACGGCTATACTCTATACCGCGGAAGCTGACGCCAAGGCAGACCTCAGGCTCGCTTTCAAGGGACCCGAGGGCAAGAAGTCCTATCTCACCGCAAGGATAACCGTTACCGATTCGGCAGACAAATACCGCTACGACTTTGCCACATTCGGCATAGACAGCTCCCACAAGAACAAGAACGAGTGGGAGGTCACGTTCCCCAATATCGCGCTCAACAGCGGCGACAAGATATATGTGATGCTGTTCAGGGAGCCGGATGGGGACAACTACAATGGCGACTTTGCCTGCACCGTCACCAACAGAACGTATACTTCCGCCACCGCCAACTATGCGCAGGACTTCCACGACGACCAGACGACCAACGCATGGCAGTACGGCAAGATAGACTATGATTTCGGCAACGCGCGCGGGCATTCGATACAGGGCAATGGCGAGAACAGCGAGACCTTCGACTTCACGCCCGGCGAGTACGCAGACGGCGCGTGGACGGCAAACGAAGGGAAGATAAAGCTCACCGCCGGCGAGATAACCTGCGAGGAAGGCATGGCGGGCATACTCTACACCGTTCCCGAGGCGGGCAAGGCGAATATCCACCTCAGCTTCAAGGGCAAAGAAGAGAATAACGGGTTCACCGTGCGGATAATTACCGTCAGCGCGGAGAACAGCTTCAAGCACAACGACGGCATCTATGACGCCGGGCAGGAATACGATAAATACTATGTGAACGGGGATGCGGTAGACGTAGCCGCGGGCGACAAGATATACTTTGCCATACAGCACAAGGACAGCAACGTAAGCGGCTCGTTCGCGCTCAGCATAACCCTCACCGCTACGAACGGGGCAGTCACCGAGAGGGGGAACCTCTTCAACGATTTCTCCACCTCGGCGCCCGGGGATTGGCTGTACGGCTATACCGACGGTTACGACTTCGGCAACAACACCTTCACTTTCAGCGCGCTCACCCAAAACGGAGCGGACGAATGGAAGAACGATAACGGCAAGATAATCTTAAAGAAAGACTATTTCCAGATGGACGAAAAGAATATCGTAGTGGGCTACAATGTGCCCGACGATATCGGAAGCGGCTTGAAGGTGACCGTATCTTACTTCGGAAAGATCTATACGGGCGATCCCCGTTTCAGCGCGCGCGTGCTCGTTGTGGACAAAGACCGCAACACCAAGTTCGTGCAGCACCTCAATCCGGGCACGCTCGATTGGAGCGCGTACTGCGATCTGACCGTCGGCAAGGACGACACGGTATACGTGGTGCTGTTCCATGAAGGCGGCTGGACGCAGGGCAGGTTGCAGATAACCGTGCACAATGTGTGACGGAACCATATGGAGAGCGCAGAGCGGAGAGATCCGCCGCGCTTTTTCATATGCACAATAATTCCGCTACCTGCGGTTTGCATATGCACAAAAAAGTTGACTTCCGTTGACATTGCAAACTGCCTTTTATAGAATGTTAATGCTTACAATATTTTGAAAGATATTTACAATTTTACCACCTCAGGGGGATATTATGAAGCCTGTAAAAACCAAAAGTGGCGTATTTGTATGCCTCGCCGCATTCATACTCGCGGCGCTCTTCACGGGGATAGCTTTCCCGTGGACGGCGGCGCGCGCGGAAGAGGAGAGCTACGCCATGAACGCGGAAAACTTCATCTATTCGGCGGAACTCACTCCCGAAGCGGGGGCGCGCAAGGCGAGCCTCGTATTCGGCGCGGACGGCAATGGCTCGGATTGGAAAGCCGTGGCTGACGCGGAGGGCGGAAAGATCGCGCTCGTGCGCGATTCGGAGGGCGAAACGGAGCTCAGATCCGCCGTATACTCCTTTTCAACGGGGAGCGCCGTGAAGTTAACGGTGGTCGTAAACGAGGGCGTGGCTAAGATATTCGCGGACGACGACGTGGCGATAGTCACCTGTAAGTTAGACGGGTATTCCGGCGGCGGCATAAAGGCGGAAAGGGACGGGGAGTTCACCGTCGGAGGCGAGAGTTTCACCGATACGGACGCGCCCTACGGCGATATCTATTTCGGCAGCGGCTACAACGTGCTGAAAGTGGTGAACCTCACGGACGGCAACACCATGTTGGCAGATAAAGCGGATTATGAGTTCGAGGGCGGCGCGCTCACCGTCAAAGAGAGCTATCTCGAAACGCTCGAAGCGGGCAGGGAATATCTTTTCAGGGCGGTAACGTCATTTACCGATTTCAACTTCCGCGTGACGGCGGACTTCACCTCCGTCACGGCTAAGCCCGCGGTGGAGAAGTATTACAGGGATACGGACGTGGTGTTCGAGCTGAGCGACAGCGTGGAGGTGACAAAACTTCTGATCGACGGAAAGCAGTTCGGCTTCGCCCAGAACGACACGCGCGTGACCCTCTCGGCGGCGGACGCGAACACCCTCACGGTGGGCGAGCACAGCGTGAAGCTGTTCACCAAAAAGGGCAGACCCGATACCTCCGTAACCGTCTCCGAAGCTGTGGAAACGCTCGTGGATATCCCCGAAGAATCCACGCATCTCTTCCTCTGGATAGATATAGCTATATTCGGGACGGCGATAATAGGCTATGCCGCGTATTCGATAATATCCAAAACCAGAAAGAAATAATTTTCAAATAAAAATCAACTACTCTGAAAAAGGGGGAAAGTTTATGGCAAACGACTCTATGCCCGCCGCGGCGGAAAGCGGAGCGGTCGACGAAGAGCTGATAGAGCAGGCTTACGAAGCGCTCGACGGCAGCCCCGTGCACGACACCCGCAACCAGACAAAGTGGGAGAAGTGGAAGGATAACTTCAAGAAAAAGGGATGGATACTCGTGTTTATCCTGCCCGCGCTCATATACGTTATAATCTTCTGCTATGTGCCCATGTACGGCATACTCGTGGCGTTTCAGGACTATGTTATAGGCGACCAGATAATAGGCAGCAGCACGGTATGGGTAGGCTGGGACAATTTCAGGGAGTTCTTCTCCCATCCGAATTTCTGGGACTACTTCAAAAATACATTCCTTCTGTGCATACTCGGCTTCATAGTGGGCTTCCCTCTGCCGATAATAGTGGCGCTCCTTCTGAACTCCCTGCGCGCAAAAAAGGTGAAAAAGGGTTTGCAGATACTGTATTACGCGCCCCACTTCATCTCGCTCGTGGTGCTCGTCGGAATGCTGAAACTCATATTCGGCACGGAAGGACTTTTGGACCAGCTAAGCATAAAGATGGGCGGCGACGAGAACGGCTTGAAGCTGTTCCTCTCCCCCGAAGCGTTCAGACCCCTCTTCATTTTCTCGGGCAACTGGCAGGACTTCGGCTGGTCGGCGATAATCTATATCGCGGCTCTCTCGGGGGTCGACCCCGCCCTTCACGAGGCGGCTAAGGTGGACGGCGCTTCGCGGTTCAGGAGGATATTCAGCGTAGACCTCCCCGCGATTCTCCCCACGATAGTAATGATGATGATCTTGTCCGTGGGCAACCTCATGAGCTGCGGCTACGAAAAAGTGTTGCTGATGCAGACGACCACAAACAAGGTGACGAGCGAAGTTCTGTCCACATACGTGTATACGGTCGGCTTGACGGACGGGCGGTACGGCATAGCCACCGCGGCGGGACTTTTCAACTCCGTAATAAACGTGGTGCTGCTCGTGATAGCCAACTTCACTTCCAAGAAAATTTCGGGAAGCAGTATGTTCTGATAGCGGGGTGGATTTATGGATGTACAGGAATTAAAAGCTGAAAAGAAGAAAAACAGGATAAGGGAAAGCAAGTCGGACTACGTGTACTACGTAATATGCGGGTTTATACTCTTCCTGCTTGCCGTGATAATAATCTATCCCCTTTATTATATAGTTATAGCGTCCATATCCGATCCCGACGCGGTCTTGACCGGCGAGGCGTGGCTCTATCCCGTGAGGGTGACCTTTTCGGGGTACGCCAGCCTGTTCAAGAGGGACGATATATGGAGGGGGTACTTCAACACCCTCGCGTATACCGGGCTCGGCACGGTGTTCAACGTGGCGCTCACGATCCCCGCGGGCTGGGCGCTTTCAAGGGATTATCTCCCCTGCCGCAAGCTCATAATGACCCTTCTCATTATAACGATGTTTTTCGGCGGCGGGCTCGTGCCCTACCTCGTCGTGTGCCGCGCTCTGGGGCTCTACCAGAACCCCCTCATTCTGATAATAGGCGGCGGCGTAAGCGTGTACAACGTGTTCATGTGCAAGTCGTTCTTCCAATCCAACGTTCCCAACGAGGTGCTGGAAGCGGCTGCGATAGACGGCGCGGGAGAGATAAGGACGTTCTTCGACCTCATTCTCCCCATAGCCAAGTCGATAATAAGCGTTATGGTGCTGTTCTATGCCGTGGGACATTGGAACAACTACATCGACGCGTTTATATTCAACATAGACGAGAACTTCTATCCCCTGCAGTCCGTGCTCAAATCGCTTTTCGAAGTCAGCGCGACGGGAGAGGGAGAGGTCATGCTCGAACAGTGGCGCATGGCTACGCAGATAAAATTTACTTCGATAATCGTCGCGACCGTGCCCATACTCGTCATATATCCTATGATAGAAAAGCATTTCGGACAGGGCGTGCTCGTGGGCTCGTTCAAGTGATAAGCGGGGTAAATGTATGAAGAAGATAATTATAGGCGTAGTGGCTGCGGTACTGTGGCTCGTGGGAGTTGTGGCGTTCTCGGTTGCGGCGAGCCGCGCGGGAGCCTCGGGCGCGCAGTTCGTGGTGCTCACGGTAAAAGAGGACTCCGTAAAGGACTATAACACCATGCCCGTTTTCAAGGAGCTTGCCGAGGATACGGGGATAGAGGTGCAGTGGATATACAAGAACTCCACCCAATACAGCAACACCACCGACCCCGTCGGCACCAAGGGCATAGACGCGATATATCATACGGGCTTTTCCAACCTCAAACTGTACGACTACGGCAGGCGCGGCAGGATAGTGGCTATCGACGAATATTTAGACGTGATGCCCAACTTCTCGGAGATACTCGAAAAGCGCCCCGACATACGCGAAGCGCTCGAATCCCCCGACCATCACATATATTCCCTGCCGAGAGTGGAGGAGATGGGGCTCAAAGCCTATCCCAACATACTCTATATAAACAAGGCGTGGATAGAGAAGCTGATCGAGGAGAACGACATGCCTGCGGGCGTGGAACTCACCGCGGATATGCTCAAAGACGGGCTCGATCTGTCGAGGAGCCAATTCAAAGCCATATTGGAGAAGTTCCGCGACCATGACTTTGCGGGAGACGGCAAAACGGTGCCCCTCACGTTCGTCAGCGGCAATTGGCAGGGCAACGAGAGCGACTTCATAGCCTCCTTCGGCGTTCCCGAAAACAGGGACCATAAGATAATAAAGGACGACACGATAATCTCCACCATAGAGGACGAAAAGTGGTTCGACGCGGTGTGCGAAATGCGCGAGTGGTACAAGGAAAAGCTCATCCGCACCTCGTCGTTCACGCAGAGCGACATCGAATTCCTCGCCCGCGGGCAGGACGGCAGATACGGCGCGTTCTATTGGTGGGAAAAGGACACGGTGCTCGCAAAGGACCTCAGGGACGACTATATAATAGTCCTGCCCCTTAAAGACGACGACGGCAACAGATACGTAGGCATGAGCAACGAGCTCGAGATCGAAAAGGGGGAGTGCGTAGTGCTCTCCACCTGCGCGGACAAGGAAAGCCTTTTGTCCTATTTCGATAAGTTTTTCGAGCCCGACTATTCGGCGCAGCTCAACTACGGCTCGATAAAATCGGGGGCGTTTTTGCCCAATAAAGTGGGCGGCAAGCTCATTCCGCAGAACGACCACGGCGACCAGAGCGCCGACGATTTCAGAATGAAGAACGCCCCTTACGGCGTGGTATATCTCACAGAGGAAGTGTGGAACAGTTCCGTGGAGATGGAATCACGCGCAAAGCTCAGGCTCGAAAACCTCGAAAATTACGTCAAGCCTTACACCATAGAGGGCATAAAGCCCATTCCCAACCTCAACTACACCGAGCAGGAGCTGAAAGAGCTCAACACCTACGAGGCGATGCTCGCGAACAACATCTCGGGCTGGTTCACAAAGAGCATAACGCTCGAGGACCCCACGCGCGAGTCGTGGCAGGGAATGCTGAACACTAACAAGTCTGCGTTGGACGCCGTGTTGAAGATAAACAACGACGCGTATAAGAGGTATCTCACTGCTACCGAAAAAAAGGTTTAAAAACCTGACTGCGGGGGAAATGGAATGAAAGGTCTGCGGATATTGGGCGACTATGCGCTTGAATTTCTTGTGATCACGGTGCTTGTTGCCCTTTCCGCCGCGAGCGTGATATTTTTCGTCCCCATGATAGTGGGGGTCACGGGCTACTTCTCCCGAGGCATGGACGCGCGGCGGTTCAAAGATATCTTCACGACGATAGGCAGAAATTGGAAGATACTCATAATCTATACGATATTCCAGCTCGTGATCGTCGTCGTGCCCATACTGAACATATACTTCTTCAACACCCATCCCGCCAACGTGAATTATTTCGTGCTCGCGGTGAGCGTTGTGGCTCTGATCGTCGGGATCGTGTATCTGGCTACCGCCCCCACGGTGATAGTCAACATGGAAGTGAAGTTCCCCCAGCTGCTCTATAACGGCGTAATGATGCTGTTCGGCTCGCTGTGGCGCAGCCTAATAGCCGTTCTGCTGATAGCGGGCGTCGTGGCGCTGATACTCTTCTATCCCTATCTCGTGGCGGTAACGCTGTACTTCGCGCCGATGGTTATCACCCGGATGATGACGGAAAACTTCTACCGCCTGAAAGCCAAGGCGCTGAAAACGAGCGTGTTCGAGCTCAGAAAAAAGGAAAACGCGGACGACTATCTCGACGAAAAGGGCGCGGTAAAACGCGATAAAATGGAGAAAGAAAATGAAAAAGACTAAGATATTGACAATTCCCGTGCTCGCGGCAATGCTGTTTGCCGGTTGCGCTTCCGCGCCGGCGGAGCCCGCAAACAAGGCTCCCAGCGTAGTGGGCGTCAAGGACGTGCAGTGCATTGTTAACAGCACGGTGGACTTTCTCGACGGCGTTGCGGCGCTCGACACCGAGGACGGGGACATAACCCCCGAGCTCGAAATAACTGTGAGCCCGCATGTCGAAGTAAAGGACGGCTATGCCCGCTTCGACGAGGTGGGCGAGTACTCGGTAAACTACAAGATAACGGACAGCGAGGGCAGAACGGCGCAGAAGCGCGCCTTCGTGGACGTCGTCGACCGCGAGACGTACAGGACGTTCAACATGCCCGAGGGCTTCGAGGCGTTTTCCTACGGCGCGGCGAGCATAGAAAATTGCGGCATGGTGAACGGCAACTTCGTGCTCAAAGCCGAAGGCGGGCAGATAGCCGAGGACATAGTCCTCTCCCGCACATATGCCATGAGCGACACATACGACGCTTCGAGCGGCAAGCCCTGCACTTTCAGTTACACGGTGAACTCCAACGCCGAGGGCAAGATAAAGGTCATGGCAGACGGCAGCGACTGCGCCGAGGCGCGCGTCGTGAGAGGGGAAAACGTGATAAGTTTCACCTGTTTCCCCGCCCTCGATAAAGACGGTAACCCCGAGGATATAGTCATAGACCTTTGCCTCGGCGGGCTCGGCTCGGTGGATTGGGTAGTAAAGGGCGTGGAGTGCGACTACCCGCAGAAAAAGGGATTGCAGGTCGACCGCACGGCGGGTTTCAGTTTCACGGGCAAGGTGCTTCCCAGAATAGACACCGAAAACGGTCCCGGGCTCGAGGGCAATGCGTTCGCTTCACAGGACGGCGCAGAGGCGCACCTCGAAATAACCAAGGCGAGCACCAAACCCGACGCGTTATGGTGCGGCGGCATGTTCATAAATACGGAGATCGCGCTGAAAGAGGGCGTGGAATACACTGTCTCCTTCGACATAAAGTGCGAACATGAAGTGAGAGAGGAAGAGAACAACTACGAGATACTGTTCCAGTTTGAGCAGTGGACGGATGATTCCGAGGTGATAAAAAAAGCAATAAAGCCCTCGGACGGCAAGGTGGAAGAGACTTTGAATATCGACGCGGCGCATGTCGGCAGCCTCTGGATATACGTACAGTCGGGCACGCAGAAGAACATGATAACGCTGAGCGGGCTGAAAGTATATGAAAAGCTCGGCGACGCCGGCAAGGATATCTATGAAATAGGCGACTTCACCTCCACTCCCGGCAAAACGGGAACGCTTACAACGGACAAAGGCAACTTCATAATTACGGGCACGGGCGGCGACGTGGAGATAATGAGCCAGTCCTTCCTCGTTGCGGGAAGCGGCGCAAACTACGCCATAACATTCAGAGCCAAGGCGAGCGCGCCCGTGAGCATGGTAGTGGCGATCCCCGTTGCGGGCGGCTGGGACCCCACCATTTTATGGCAGCAGGTCACGGTCACGGAAGATTGGACGATATTCACGTTCATGTGCAACGGCAGCGATTCGGACAGACTGCACAAGATAGCATGGCAGATAAACCCGCTTTCAGACGGCGTTACCGTAGAGATAACGGACGTGCGGGTGTGCCTCAAAAACAACCAATTGGACGGTTAAATGACGGACAAAATTCAGACGGCGAACAACTATATAGAAAAGTCCAGACGGACGGTGAACAACGAGTACAGGCTCAACTATCACATGATGCCGCCCATCGGCTGGCTCAACGACCCCAACGGGCTGATATACTTCAAGGGCAGGTATCACCTGTATTACCAATTCAACCCGTATGCGATCGAGCCGGGGAAGATGTGCTGGGGGCACTTCGTTTCGGACGACCTTGTAAACTACTTCGACGACGGCGTGGCGTTAAAGCCCGATCTGGAGGACGCGAGCGCCTATTCGGGCGGCGCGATAGAGTACGGCGGCAAGATCTGCGCGTTCTACACGCAGCACACGGAAAACGCCGCGGGCAAGCGCGAAGAGGTGTTCAGGGCGGAATCGGCGGCGGGCTTCTGCTTCGGGCAGGGCGCAAAGGTATTCGATAACGAGAGCCTTCCCGAAAACCTGAGCAGGACGGACTTCCGCGACCCCTGCCCCGTGAAAATAGGCGATACTTATTACGTATTCGTGGGCGGTAAGGACCGCGTTGCCGATAAGGGCGTGATAGTCGTCCTCAGGGGAGTAAACCCCGATAAGCTGGAATATGCGTTCACGCTGGGACCCTATTACGAGCTCGGCGACATGGGCGAGTGCCCCTCCTATTACAGGATAGACGGCAAGGACGTGATAATAGTTTCGGGCTGCAACGTTCCCGAAAGGGGCAACGATTTCAAGAACATAAATTCGAGCGTTTTCATAGTCGGCGATCTCGACTTCGAAAGGGGAGAGATGAAGATAGACTGTATCCGCGAGATAGACAAGGGCGACTCCTTCTACGCCCCCCAATTCATAAGGGGTGCGGAAAAGCCCATAATGATAGGCTGGCTGGAGATGTGGGAGAAAAAGTATCCCACGCGCGAGAAGAACCACGGCTGGGTGGGCGCCTTCTCGATACCGCGCGAGGTGTCGGTAAAGGATGGCGAAATTTTTCAGACCCCAGTGGGGAGCCTCGCAGGCTACCATACCGAGCCTGCCGAAGGCGGCGTGCCCAAGTGCGCGGACATAACGCTCGTATTCAACGGCGAAGGCTCCCTCACCGTGAGGGGGGCTGACGGCGAGGTGACAGTCGGCAACGACAGCGGGATATATCTCGACACACTGCGCACAAACAACCTGTTCGGCTGCGTGCGCAAGACCAACGGCAGGTACAAAAACTGCGAAGTGCGCGTCCTCCTCGACGTCTCGAGCATAGAGGTGTTCGTGGACGGCGGCAGGGAGACCATAAGCAGCAGGATCTACATCGACGGCGATTACAGCCTCGAAACCAAAGGCAACATATCTGAAATCCATATAAAGGAAATAGGTAAAAGACAATGAAAAAAGTGTGGGCTATCCCCGTTTTGGCGGCGGCAATATGTTTCGGAGCGGCGGCATGCGCCCCGGCGGCTGGCGTAGACCAGGGCGGCGCGAACGTTTTCCCCGTTTCCTCGATGGAGGATTCGCTCGAAGTCGCAATGGGCGACGTTATGCCCTTCTATGACGACGGCGTGATGAATATCTATCACCTCCGCAACAGCACGGGCACGAACAGCCTCTTCTATCACCCCATAGCTCGCCTCACCACCTCCGACTTTGTCCACTACACGGACGAGGGCGTTGCGCTGGACTTCGAGGAAGAGATGGACTCGGTGGACGCGGCGCTCGGCACGGGATCCTTCATAAAGGACGAAAACGGGCTGTATCACTGCTTCTATACGGGGCACAACGGCAAGGCGCACGACGATGACGTGAATCTGAAGTTTGTAGAGGTCATCCGCCACGCCACGAGCGAAGATCAGGTGAGATGGGTCAAGGACGAGGATTTCAAGCTCTACGGCTATGAGGACGACTTCCGCGACCCATACGTCTACCATGACAGTACGGATAACTGCTACTATATGCTCGTCATGACGAGGGACAGGGGCAACGCCGTGATAAAGAGGTTTTCCTCCACGACCCTCTCGGCGACGTGGGAAGAATGGCAAGACGAGGGCGTTTACTTCACGAATCCCTACGGCAGTTACAACATGGAGTGCCCCTCATATATCGAATACAACGACTACTGCTATCTCATGTTCAGCGAGCAGGGCGAAAACAGGGTCACGCACTATCTATATAAGAGCAAGTCGGATACGTCGGGCGAGTGGAAGAGCTTCCCCCGCGATACGATAGACGCCAGCGGCTTCTACGCGGGCAGACCCGAAAAGGCGGGCGATAAGCTTTACGCGTTCGCGTGGTGCGCCAGACTTTCGGGCGGCAGCACGGGCGGGTTCGATTGGGGCGGCAACCTCGTCACGCACGAGCTCGTGCAAAAGGAAAACGGCGAACTCTGCGCCGTCATGCCGCAAAACTATAAGGATTTCTTCTCGCACGAAAAGGCGTATCCCGCAGCGGACGGCGGAAGCGCGGTCGGCTATGAGTTCACGGGAGAAAAGTTCGAGGCGCACGGCATGGGCGAACTTGCGGCGGGCGTCACGAGAATGAGCTTTACGGCTGAGGCGGGCGGCGAAAGCGGAGATTTCGGGCTCTCGTTCGGGCTGGACGGCTTATACAACAACAGGCTCGGCAGCGCGGTTATCGCGTTCGAGCCGGCGAATAACCGCATTGTCTGCTACAACGGCGTGTCCAGCATTTTAAGGTACGGCGCGCCCCTCGCGGAAGTCGGGTTCACGTTCGAAAAGGACAAGGGCTATAAAGCCGACGTCATTATAGACGGCGAGGTGGTCACCCTCTATCTGGACGGCGAAGTTGCCCTGACCGCGAGGATCCCCGACATGAAAGAAACCAACTTTGCGTTCTACTCCAATAAGGCGGCGGCAAAGATCAAGGACATAAAATTCTATGAGTAAACTCTATTCTGTGGGCGAACTGATAATCGACTTCCAATCTGTGGGCATAGCCTCTTTGAAGGATACCCAGCAGTTCGTCAAAAAGGCGGGCGGAGCCCCCGCGAACGTGTGCGTGCAAGCCGTAAAACTCGGCGGGCAGGCGGTGTATCTCTCCAAGGTCGGCAACGACGGGTTCGGCGATTTCCTCATAGAAACGCTGAAAAACGAGGGCGTGGACGTATCGTACATCTCAAAGAGCAGCGAATACGACACCTCGCTCGCGTTCGTCAGCTTCACGGCGGACGGCGAGAGGGAGTTCAGCTTTTTCAGAAAAGCCGCGGCGGACCTGCACTTCACGATAGGCGACTTCAAGGACGTCGTCTTTGAAAAGGGCGACATACTCGAATTCGGCAGCGTGGCATTGAAGACCTTCGTGGCGAGGACTACGCACAAGTATCTCATCGACAAGGCGAAGGAGGAGGGTGCGATGGTCTGCTTCGACCCCAACCTCAGGCTCAACCTCTGGGAGGACCCGGAGGAGCTGAGGCAGGTCGTCAGGGAATTCGCAGGGTATGCCGACGTGATAAAGGTCGGCGAGGACGAGCTCTCGTTCATAACGGGGCTCGAAGGCGCCGACGCGGTGAAAGCCATGTTCACGGGCAACCTCAAAATACTGCTTCTGACGAACGGCGGCAAGGGCGCTAAACTGTATCTTGCCGACGGCAGGTGCGCGGAGTGCAGCGGATACAAGGTAAAAACCGTTGACACCACGGGCGCGGGCGATTCCTTTTTCGGGGCGTTCATAGCACAGCTTCTCGAAAAGGGCGCCACGAGCGAAAATCTGCTCACCGCTCCGTTTGCCTACATGTATATGCTCAGCTTTGCGTGCAAGTGCGGCGCGTATACGACAATGAATTTCGGCGCTATCTCTGCAATGGGAAATAAAGAAAATGTTGATAAGGCGGTAAAAGAAAATGGCATCTGTTAAACTTATAAACGTAAACAAAGTGTATGACGGCGGCGTCCATGCGGTCCATGACTTCTCGATAGACATAAAGGACAGGGAATTCATAGTGTTCGTAGGGCCCTCCGGCTGCGGCAAGTCCACGACGCTCAGAATGATAGCCGGTCTCGAAGAGATCTCCTACGGCGAGTTTTATATCGACGACGTGCTCATGAACAGCGCCGCGCCCAAGGACAGGGATATAGCGATGGTATTCCAATCGTACGCCCTCTATCCGCAGATGACCGTATATAACAATATGGCATATGCGTTGAAGCTCCGCAAGGTCCCCAAAGAGGAGATAGACAGGCGCGTGCGCGAGGCGGCAGCCATACTCAAACTCACGCCCTATCTCGACAGAAAGCCCCGCGCGCTCTCGGGCGGGCAGAGGCAGAGGGTCGCGCTCGGCAGGTCGATAGTGCGCAGACCCAAGGTGTTCCTCATGGATGAACCCCTTTCCAACCTCGACGCGAAACTGAGGGTCGCGATGCGCAGCGAGATCGTGCGCATACACGAGGAAGTCGGCGCGACGACGATTTACGTCACCCACGACCAGATAGAGGCTATGACCATGGCTTCGAGGATAGTCGTCATGAAGGACGGCTTCATCCAGCAGATAGGCACCCCCAACGAGGTATACCAGCACCCCGCGAACCTCTTCGTGGCAGGCTTTATAGGCACGCCCGCAATGAATTTCCTCTACGGCGACCTCAGCGGCGGCGTGTTCGCCGTCCGCGGCTGCGACCAGAAGATCGCCCTCACCGACGACCAGCGCGAGCTGTTGAAGGACTACGAGGGTCACGGCTTCGTGTACGGCGTGCGCCCCGAAAACCTGATATACGAAAAGGACGAACGCTTTGAAAAGTACAAGGCGAATTCCTTCGAAATGAAAGTGGGCATAATAGAGCTCCTCGGCGACATTCTGAACGTGCACGGCAAGACGGGCGACGCGGACGTTATAGTAAAGATGCCCAACAAGTACGTGATAAAGGAAGGCGACGTGATAAAAGTAGCCATAGAGCCCGGTTATGCGCGGTTCTTCAACGAGACTACCACAAAAGCCATCACCCCCGAGTACTGCGCGTACGAGGAAGTGGAAGTCACCCAATCCCTCGACGAGGACAACGTCACGATAATCGAGCAGAAGAAGGGCGTGTTCGCGCGGGCGGCGGAGGCGATAAAGAAGAAGTTCGCCAAAAAGGAAAAGCCCGCGGAGGAAAAGCCAGAGGGCGAGGAAGAAGCCGCGCAAGAGGCTGAAACGCCCGAAGAGACGGAAGAGAAAACGGAATAACTACGTCAAAGCCGAAAGGGGCTCCGCACAGGCGGAGCCCCTTTTAAGTTACGTTTTTTTGCGTGAAAAACAGCCGAAAAAAAATTTTTAAGATTTTTTTGAATTTTTTGTAACATTTTTGCCGCCCGTTACGTCTGTATTATCGGGACGACCCTTAAAAAGGAGGTCGGGCGGCGGAAAGCCGCCGCACAGCGCGCCCTTTGGGCGGCGGGGAAAGTCCCGCAAAAAAGAAAGACGGAGCCGCATTTACGGCGTCCGTCGGAAAAGACAAAGTACATATGATCGGCGGCGAAAAAAATCGAAAAAGCGGCGCCGTAGGTGGAGTTCGCCTTTATCGCATGAGCTTGGGTAAAAAATTTATTGTCTCGGCAAGCGAATCGCGTACCTCCGCGGGCAACACCCGATAATTTTTGATCATCTGTATTTCCTTGGTAGAAAGGATCATCTGCTGTTCACCCTCGGCAAAGAACTGCGACATGGAAACGCCCAGCGTCGCGAGTATCAGCTCGAGGTTTTTTATCGACGGTTGGATCTTGCGCGAGAAGGAGTTGGCAAGGGTGGATTGGCTGAGCCCCGAAAGCTCGGCAAGGCGATAAACGCTCATGCCTCTTTCAAGCCTTAAATCGTCGAGCTTTTTTATGACGTCCATTTTCTCACCCCAATACAAAAATAATTTTACGCAAATTTTATATATAAATTTACATAATTTAGTTGACAACGTAGTTAAATAACGCTATAATATACCCAAATTCAGCGCATAAACCCGTTGCAATGACTGTATATTCGTATTATTGTATGAATATTATATGTAATTATTCATTTTGGTACGAAAGGGTGCAAAAAGAGGCGTTTCGGCTCGGTTAAGCGCGCAAAATGTCGGAATTTCCGCTTTTATGCCATAAAAAAATGCCGTCTGAAAACGGAATGATGCGTTGACTTTCGCCGCTGTATACACATTATATAATACGCGTGTATAGCGGTCGATTAAATATAAGCAGAACGAATAATTATTATTATATAAATCGTTTTTGCGCATATTGTGAACTGAATATGCATACCGCTCAGATAACTGTAAGTTCATGCTACGGCGCAGCGTATTCGGAAAAACCGGGGTGGGGACCTGCGGCGTATCCGGATACAACGCGCACGGGCAGATCCTGCAAAAGGCGACGCGGTTACAAAGCGGGACAAGTTATATTTAACTGAACTTAATCAAAATCGACAAGGAGATAAAAAAAATGGCATTTAAAAAGAGATTGGCGGCGCTCGCGCTCGGCGGTGCGCTCGCGCTCGGCGGCGCGTTTGGGTTTGCCGCCTGCGGGAATAACGATTCCGCCGACTACGATCCGGATATAAGGGAGATTTACGAGAGCTACGTCGCCTATGCAGAAGAGGCGGGCACGACTCCGCTGGAATATGAAGAGTGGCTTGAATCCATAAAGGGAGCAAAGGGCGACAAGGGAGATAAAGGAGACAAGGGAGATAAAGGCGATTCCGCCTATGATATATATAAAAAAGCCTGCGAATTGGAGGGCGAGGACCCCCTTACCGAGAGTGAGTGGCTGGAAAGTTTAGCGGGCGGCAAGGGAGATAAAGGAGATAACGGAAGCGACGGCGCGGGCTGGCTTTTCGGCAACGGACAGCCTTCGCCCTCGACGGGCAAAAACGGAGATCTGTATCTCGATACGCAGACATGGAACGTGTACGGCAAAGAGGACGGCAGCTGGGGACTTCTCGGCTGCATAAAGGATACGAGCGCCGACGCGGGCTATTTTGACGAATTTACCGTAGCTACAGGCGAGCAGCATGTCGTGGACCTTTCCAAGTCGGGCGCGGTAGAGGGAAAATCTTATAACCTCGTGATAGAGACGAGCGACGCGGAACATACCCAGCTAATACGGGGGACAGCATATTGCTCATTGTCGACCGCCGTAACATCTGGAATATTAACAGAAGATGGCGGCGTATATAAATATCCCTTTATATGCGGAGCCAATAATGAAATTGAATCTTTCTCACCAGTGGCATTGAAAAACAACAAGGGCGAATCGGATATAACGTTTAAACTGAAGCTTGAGGAATACGATCCCGAACCCGTAACGCTAACAGAGGGTGAGGTGGTAGAAAGCCCGAGACTTCACTCGGTCCCCAGCAAAGGCGATACGGAAGCGCACTGGCAAGCGGTGAAAAACGACGGCAAATTTGCGATAGGGCTGGATAGCGGCATAGTCTGCGACGGAACCACCAAATACAAACTGACTATTACGGCAAGCAAAATAGCTTATAATCTGTGCGTTTACAGCGATACCGACTATACAGCGGGGAAAATTATCGCCGAGAGTGACGATGTCAGAATGAACCCAAGCGAGAAACACCCCCTGCCTGAAAGCGGAAACATCACCGCACTCGATACTGACCTCGTAGAAGACGCTTCGGATACATTAAAAACTATTTGCATATCCGATATCACTTTCACCGCAGGCACGACCAAACTGATAGTTTTCTTCACATCGGATTCATTTAATAGCTGCTATCTTAAACTCGAAAAGCAGGAAGGCTGACAAATTTCCGCGGGGCGTTTAACGCCGTGGCGTTCTGCGCCCGCGGACCACAAATACGCTCACACTTATTCTTTGCATGGTCCCCTTTCTCCGTATTTTGGTGCATACGGGGGAAGGGGATTTGCATGGACGGGGCTGCGCCCCGAAACTTTTTAAGGAGGTAAAACAGCGCATGTATAAAAAATTTTTATCGGCGGCGCTCGCCCTGCTTTTGGCGGTATCTTTCGCCGCGTTCGCCGCTTGCGGCGGCGGGGAAACGCCCAAGCACACCGTAAGCGTGGACTGCGGCGAGGGCGGCAGCTATTCCATAACCCGCGAGGGCGAGGTGGAGGACGGAACAAGAATAACCCTCTCCGTCACCCCGGACGAGGGCAAAGAGGTCGGCTCGGTGACGAAAAACGGCAAAGTCGTGAACCTCGATTCGGGGAAGTATTCCGTTACCGTCAGGGAAGACATAGCGTTCAAAATAACCTTTTCCGACGCGGAAAAGCCGCGCTATAACGTTTCCGTTACCTGCGGCAAGGGCGGCACATGCGACCTCTCCGCAGAGGGCGAGGTGGAGGCGGGCACGGAGATAACCGTTACCGTCACCCCCGACGGGGAACACACCGTAAGCTCGGTGAGGGCGAACGGGGAGCCCCTTTCTTCAAGCGACGGCACGACATACCGCTTCACGGTCAACGCGGATACGGAGATATATGTAGTGTTCAGGGAAAAGACGGGAATATTCGCCGAGGAGTACGCGGGAGTGTGGCACTCCGTAGTCACAGCGGGCGGATTGCAGAGCGAGCTGGACGTGACGAAGACCGCGCTCACGTTCAAGCACGACGGCGCCACGGACGAGTGCGAAGTTACGGCGGAGGACGGAGAGTTCAGGTTCAACGCCGAATTCAACGACGTGGATACGTCGTTCACGCTCTCCTTTATCCCCATCACGGGCGGCAGATATCTCGCCCGCCTCGACTATAAGCTCAGATCGGACGAACTTTCGCTGTACTTCATAAAGGACGGCGCCGACAGGTCGGGCAAAAAGGCGTATTACACCTACGACTTCCCGGGGGACCTCGTCGCCGAATGGCTGTGCGACGGCATGAGGAATATCACCATAACCTCGGCAGGCGAGTTGACTTACGGCATAGAGGGGGCGATAGTCATGGACTACGACAGCCGCGCGGGGACGTATAAACTGCTCCTTTCCGACGGCATATACACGCTTACGCACAACGTGAACTTCACCCGCCTCGTGCTGGTCACGCCCAACGTGAACGTCCCCCAAAAGACGTACGCAAAAGCCACGTTCACGGAAAAGGCGCTGTCGTCTTCGGTGAAGACGGGCGAATATAAAACCGTTCCTTCCCCTTCGGGCGACGGGCATACCATGAACATAGTCTCCCGCAGCGAGTTGCAGATAGACGGCGAAAAGTGCTCTGTGGGAGTTTACGGCAATTCGACGGACTACGTCGTCCGCTACGACGGCGCGGAGTGGAACTTCTCCTACTTCGGGACGGGCAAGATAATCATCCAGAGCGGCGCAAGGACCATGAGCTTCTATTCCGCTTACGGCGGCACGTTCGGCGTGAAAGCCACCACCTCCTCCACGGAGGTGAACGAGGAGGGCGGTTCGTGGACGTTAAGCCCCGCTTCCCAGCCCGCGGGCGGCTACGACCTCAGCGGCAAGCTGACCCTCACCGTGACCGCGGCGGAGGGCTACGAGATAAGCCGCGTTGTCATAGCGGGCTCAAATTGGAGCCTCACCGACAGCGAGGGCGACGCCGTTTACGAGGAGCTCGAAATAAAGGAGGGCAACACGGTGGAGTTCTCCGTGCCCGAACTCTACGACCGCATGGCATGGCAGATAGTGATAATCTTTAAGGCGGCGCAGTAACGCCTGCAAAAAATAAGTGCGCCCTTCCGCGTTGAGCGGAAGGGCGCATTTCGGGTTTTTCGGCTTTATGACCGTTTTTTGATGGGCAGGAGCATGCGCGTTTCGGCTTTGTACTGCGCATATCCGGGCTTTAACGCCTGCTTTTTTTCGGCGAGGGGAATGCTTATGAAGAGGAACATGAGCGTGTTTGCGAGCGCGCCCGCAGGGAGATACCAGAACTTCGGGGAAGAGCAAACCGCCATGAGAGCTATCCCCCACCAGAAGAGTATCTCGCCGAGGTAATTGGGGTGACGGCAGTATTTCCATAGCCCCGTCCTTATAAAGCCCTTGCCGCCCCGCTTTTTGAAGGCGTGCATCTGCACGTCCGCCGCACCCTGCAATATCACCGCGCCGAGAGAGAGCGCAAAAAACACCGCGCTCCCCGCGTTGAACGGCAGCCCGAGGCGCAGTATGTACACGGCGGGCAGGGTGCAGGCGTAAACTATCAGCGTGGGCACGAGGTGTATGCCGAAGAAGTTCACGGCGGGATACAGCCTGCCCGTCTTTGCGGCGAGCATAACGTAACGCCAATCCTCGTAAGCCAAGCCCTTGAAAGTGTAAGCCCAATTCGCGGTCAGCCGCACGGACCACAGGGATATGGCGATAAGCGCGAGTATCTGCGCCCCTTTCAGCGCGGGGGCTGTCGCCGCGAACGCGATCGCTATCACGAGCGGCTGCACGCTCCAATAGGGGTCGTACACGGAGGCGTTTTTGAACATGACGCTGAAAATAAACGTGACTACGGTCGCGGTCACGTCCGCAATGAGAAGGCTCAGGCGGAAGTCGAGGGGCAGGTTCAGGTATGCCGCCACACCGTAGGCTATCGCGAACGCGTAAGTTACGAATATCGCCGCATAACCCGCGGCGCGGCTCTCTTTGAATTTCATATGTTTCTCCCGCAGACGAAAAGGGAATGTTTTTCGTACATTATAGCGCAAAAATGCGGCTGTGTACACTATTTTTTCCGCTCGGCGGGCATAAAAGGCGCAAAACCTTGATTTTCGGGCGGCGGAAGAGTATAATCTTAAAAAACGGACGGCGGAACAATGGCTGAAAACGAAAAAAACGGGCGCGTGTTCGCGCTATTGTACGACTTTGACAAGACTCTCTCCCCCGACGACATGCAGGCGCAGGGATACATACAGTCCGTCGGTTACGACGTGGCGCAGTTCTGGAAGGAATCAAACGAGCTCGCCCTCGCCAACGGAATGGATTTCACCCTCGCCTATATGCTGAAAATGGTCAGGGAGGCGGAGGGGAATTTCGTGCTCAACAGAAAGGCGCTCGGCGAGTACGGAGCGCGGGTGCGCCTCTTTACGGGCGTGCGGGAGTGGTTCGCGCGCATAAACGCCTTCGGCGCAGGGCTGGGCGTAAAGGTGGAGCACTACGTCATTTCCTCGGGCATGAGGGAAATGATAGAGGGCACGGAGATAGCGGGCGAATTCGAGAGGATATACGCCTCGTCCTTTTACTATAACGGGCGCGGCGTGGCTGTGTGGCCCGCGCAGGTCGTCAACTACACCAACAAGACGCAGTTCCTGTTCAGGATATCCAAGGGCGTTCTGAATCTGAACGACGACGCCGTGAACGACTACTTCCCCGAGGAGAAGCTGAGGGTGCCCTTTAAGCGCATGATATACATAGGCGACAGCGCGACGGACGTGCCCTGCATGAAGCTCGTGAGCTCGCACGGCGGGTATTCCGTGGGCGTTTTCGACCCCGCCACGGGCGACAGGCGGAAGGTCGAGGCGCTCATGCGGGACGGCAGGATAAACTTTGCCGCGCCAGCGGACTATTCGGAGGGCGGCGAGCTCGACCTGTTCGTGAAGCGCGCGATCGGGCAGGCGGCAATGGCTTAAACAGGTGCAAAAAAAGCGGGCGGCGGGCGCAAAAATGCGCCCGCCGCCCGCTGTAATTATCCTTTACTTGTTGCCGTTGGCGAATTTGATTATCTGTTCGGTGTTGCCGAACACGACCATGTGGTCGCCCTCCTCGAACACGTAGTCCGCGCCGGGGGAGGGGAGCATCTTCGTGCCCTTTTTTATCGTCAGCACGTTCAGCCCGTGCGTGCCGCGCGGGTTGGCTTCGAGAATGGTCTTTTTATACCACTTCTGGGGCACCGCTATCTCGAATATGGAGTATTCGGCGTCCAGCTCGAAATAGTCGTACACCTTTTCGGTGTTCAGCTTCACGGCGAGCTTTTCGGCTATGTCGCGGTTGGGGTAGACCACCTCGTCCGCGCCGACGCGCAGCAGGAATTTGCGCTGTATCTCGGTGTCTGCGCGGGAGACAACGTATTTTGCGCCCAGATCCTTTAAAATGGAAGTGATCTCGAGCGAAGCCTGAAAATCTTCGCCTATCGCCACAACGCATACGTCGAAAGAGGGAATGTCGAGCGATTGCAGGTTGTCCGCGTTCATGCCGTTGGCGATTATCGCGCCCGCATATTTCGGGGCGAGGGCGTTTATTATGTCCTCTTCGCGGTCTACTATCATGACCTCGTCGCTCATTTCAAGCAGGTTTTCGCCGAGCAGCTGTCCGAATTTTCCCATACCTATCAAGAGTACTGATTTCATATATCCTCCGAAAGTCCGCAAAGGCGGGCTTTTTTGTTATCCTATCAAAAGGGTGTCCAGCGGATAGCGTATTTCGGATACGCGCCGCTTTTTCGCGAGCGCCAGCGCGAGGGTGAGAATGCCCACCCTGCCGGCGTACATAAGAAATATTATTATTATCTGCGACGGCGCGGAAAGGGAGGGAGTGAGGTTCATTGTCAGCCCCACGGTGCCCATCGCGGAGAAGCATTCGAATACTACAGCCTTGCAGGAAGCCTCGGGCGCGTGCTCTATCGCGCAGATGGCTATCGTGGCGGTTATTATCAGCATGAGGCAGGCGGCGAATATCGCGAGCGCCTGCGACACGAGGGAGTAGTCTATGCGCTTTTTGCCCATGTTTATCTCCTTCTGCCCGCGGAACACGTTGAACATTCCCATTATTATCACGGCGAATGTCCCCACTTTCAGCCCGCCCGCGGTGGAGCCCGAACTGCCGCCTATGAACATCAGAACGAGGGTAAGGAGGTATCCGCTGTCCGAAAGGGCGGTGGGGTCGGTGGTGAAAAATCCCGCCGTGCGGGGCGTTATGGCGTTGAAGAGCGCCAAAAGGAGCTTCTGCCCGAAGGAGTATCCTCCCGCCGAGCCGTTCCACTCGAAGCCGAGGAAGAGCGCCGTGGAAAAGACTATGAGCGCGCCCGTCATCACGAGCACGACTTTGGTGTTGAGCTGGAATTTTCTGAAACAAAAGCGGCAGTCCATCACGTCCCCCCAGACGCAGAACCCGAGCCCGCCTATGACTATCAGCGCGCAGATAGTGAGGGTGACGAGGGGGTCTGTGGCGTACATAGAGAGGGAGGCGCTGCCCGCCGAGGCGAGCAGATCGAACCCCGCGTTACAGAACGCCGAAACGGAGTGGAAAACGGAGAAGAATATGCCGTCCCCCCAGCCGAAGTCGGGGACGAAGCGTATCGCAAGGAGGGCTGCGCCGAGGGTCTCGAAGATAGCCGTCCCCGCGAATATCCTCTTCACGAGCACGGAAACGCCCGAAAACTTACTGCCCCCCGCGCTCGTCAGGAGCGCGCGGCGGCTGCCGAGCTTCATGCCCCTTCTGAACAGCAGAAAGAGGCTCGAAACAAAGGTCATAAAGCCCAGCCCGCCGAGCTGTATCAAAATAAGTATCACTATCTGCCCGTAGCGGGTCCAATGCGTGCCCGTGGCGTAAGGAGTGAGCCCCGTCACACAGGTCGCGCTCGCCGAGGTGAAGAGGGCGCCGAGATAGGTGGTGGATTCGCCCTCGACCGTGGCAAAGGGCAGTATAAGCAGCGCGCTGCCCGTCAGCACGACCGTGAGATAGCCGAGGGCAAGGGTCTGCCACACGGATATTTTTAATTTTCGCGGTTTCATATGTTACGGATAGATTTTAGCATTGACGGGCGCGCTTGTCAAGCAAAGCGTTTCCCCATTGCGCATAATCGGCAGCCGCAGCGGAAAGTAACATTTAAAAAAACGGGGGCATATGCTTTACTATGCGGTCTGAAAAAGAGGTTTACGACGGGATATACGTTTCCGAGGACAGCGTTGTGGAGGACGGCGTGAAGATATATGCGCCCGCGCACATATCGGACGGCTCGCACGTGTGCAGCGGCGCAGTGATAATGCCCTTTTGCCGCCTCTCGCACGCATATGTCTGCGGGGGCGCGAGGGTGTATTCGAGCACTATAGAGAATTCCTTTGTCTCGGCGAACTGCGCCGTGGGACCTTACGCATATCTCCGCGGCGGCGCATATGTGGGCGAAAACTGCCGCATAGGCGACTTTGTGGAGATAAAGAATTCCCGCATAGGCGACGGGAGCAAGGCGGCGCATCTCGCGTACGTCGGCGACGCCGTCGTGGGGAAAGGGGTAAATATCGGCTGCGGCGCCGTGTTCTGCAACTACGACGGAAAAGTCAAGTCGGAAACGGTAGTGGGCGACGGCGCGTTTATCGGCGCCAATTGCAACATCGTCGCGCCGGTAAAGATAGGAGCGGGCGCGTATATCGCGGCGGGGACCACCGTCACCGAGGACGTGGAAAACGCCGATTTTGTGATAGGCAGGGCGCGCCAGAGCGCCAAAAGGGGCGGCGCCGCGGGAAGATACGCGGGCGGCGGGGAGCGCAATGGGTAAATATTTCGGAACGGACGGCTTCCGCGGCGAAGCGGGGGTCACCATAACAGCCGAGCACGCGTTCAGGTGCGGGCGGGTGCTCGGGTGGTATTTCGGCGTGAACATGGGCAAAAAGTGCCGCGCCGTGATAGGCAAGGATACGCGGCTCTCCTCATATATGCTCGAATACGCGCTGGCGGCGGGCATAACCGCCTCGGGCGGGGACGCCTATATCCTGCACGTCACCACCACGCCCTCAGTCTCGTATGTGACGAGGTGCGACGGCTTCGACTGCGGGGCGATGATCTCGGCGAGCCACAACGGCTACCGCGACAACGGCATAAAGCTCTTCAATTCGCAGGGCGAAAAGCTGACGGGCGGGGTCATCTCCCTCATAGAGCGCTATCTGGACGGCGACAAGTCGCCTTTCGGCGGGGATATCCCCTTTGCCTCGGGGCGGGAAGTGGGGAAAACGGTGGACTACGTCTCGGGCAGGAACAGATATATAGGTCACCTCGTCTCCCTCTCCACTTGCTCGTATAAGGGGCTGAAGATCGGGCTCGACGGCGCCAACGGCAGCGCGTTCAGGATAGCAAGGAGCGTCTTCGACGCCCTCGGCGCAAAGACCTTTCTCATTGGGGGCGACCCCGACGGCACCAACGTCAACGGCGGCGTGGGCTCCACCCACATAGAGGCTCTTTTGAAGCTCGTTTCGGAAGAATCACTCGACATAGGTTTCGCCTTCGACGGCGACGCGGACAGGTGCATAGTTGTGCTGCCCGACGGCCGGATAGCCACGGGCGACGAGATACTGTATATCTGCGCCAACTTTTTAAGATCGCGCGGCGAGCTCACGGGGGACAGGGTGGTCTGCACCGAGATGAGCAACGGCGGGCTGATATCCTCCCTGAAAGCGCGTGGGATAGAGTGCCGCGTCTGCGGCGTGGGCGACAGCAACGTGTGGAAGGAGATGAACGCCTCGGGGGCGGCTCTCGGCGGGGAGCGGAGCGGGCATATTGTGTTCTCCAAGTACGAGACCACGGGAGACGGGCTCGTCACCGCGATAATGCTCATGGAGGCGCTGTGCGCAAAAAAATGCGGCGCGGATGAACTCTTAAAGGGCTACGTCCCCCTTCCCCAGCTCAATTGCAGCGTTCCCGTGAGCGACAAGGCTGCCGCCGTGCGGGACCTTGACGGGCTGATCACGTCCCTGCGGGAGAGCGGGCTCAGGATGATCGTCCGCCCCTCGGGCACGGAAAACGTGATAAGGCTCATGGCTGAGGGCGGCTCCATGGAGGACTGCGCGCGGGCTCTCAGGCTGCTGGACGAAAAGATACGCGCCAACGACTCGCGGTTTTAATGGAATATATCGTCATAAGGCGGGTGTGAATATGTGCGGGATAGCCGGTTACGCGGGCGGCGGAAAAGCCGCCCGTATAATTTACTCCGAACTCGAAAAATTGGAATACAGGGGCTACGATTCGGCGGGGATAGCCGTGATATGCGGGGATAAACTGAGTTGCTTCAAGCGGCTCGGGCGGGTTTCCGTGCTCAGGGAGTTCGCCGGAAGGTGCGGCGGCTCTTTGGGGATAGGGCACACCCGCTGGGCTACGCACGGCAGACCTTCGGACGCGAACGCCCACCCCCATATATACAAAAAGACCGCCGTCGTGCACAACGGGATAATAGAAAACTATGCCGAGCTCAGGCGGCGGCTGGAAGAAGAGGGCGATCTCTTTACTTCGGATACGGACAGCGAAGTGGCTGCGCACCTTATCGAGAAGTTCTTTTCGGGCGACCTCTGCGAAGCCGTGCGGCGGTGCGCCCGCCTTTTAAAGGGCTCATATGCGCTTGCCGTCGTGCGCGAGGGGTGCGGCGGGATAGCCGTCGCCAGAATGCGCTCTCCCATGATCATAGGCAGGGGCTGCGGCGAAAATTTTATCGCGAGCGACAGACCCGCGCTCGCGGGGAAGTGTTCCTCCGTCTGCGCCCTCCGCGACGGCGATTTTGCCTACGTATGCGCAAATTCGGTAGAGATAACAGATATAAGCGGCGCGCCCGTTGAAAGGGAGTTCACCGCGGACGTGTTCACGCGTGAAAGCGTGGGCAAGTGCGGATATCCGCACTTCATGGCAAAGGAACTCTCCGAATCGCCGACCGCCGTAAAAAGGACGGCGGAGGAGTTCCCGCGGGCGGAAAAGGAGCTCTTTAACGCCCTCAAAGACGTGCGCAAGCTCGTGTTCACGGGGTGCGGAACGGCGTATCACGCCGCGCTTGCGGGCAGGCGGTACGCCGAGGAGCTGGCGGGGATCCCTTCCGAAGCCGAGTTCGCGGGGGAACTGCGCTGCAAAACGCCCCTTGCGGGTGCGGATACCGCCCTCATCGCCGTCACGCAGAGCGGGGAAACGGCGGACACGGTGGAGGCGGCGAGGCTGTATAAGGGGCTGGGCGCAAGGGTGATAGCCGTGACCAATTCGCCGCGCTCGGCGATAACCGACTTGGCAGACGCCGTTGCGCCCGTGTGCGCGGGCCCCGAGATATGCGTAGCCGCCACGAAGAGCTATCTGGGGCAGCTTGCCGCGCTGCACTGCATGGCTCTCCTCTTTGCGGACGGCAATAAACGCCTTGCCGCCACGGAAGAGCTCCTCGCCGTGCCCGCCTTCATAGAGCGCACGCTCTCGGAAGCAGACATGTATCCCCTCGCCATGAAGTGCGCCCGCGCGCGGGGAGTATATTTCATGGGGCGGGGAGCGGACTATCCCACGGCTCTCGAAGCGAGCTTAAAGCTCCGCGAAGTGAGCTACATTCAGGGCGGCGGCTTCCCCGCGAGCGAATTGAAGCACGGCACGCTCGCCGTGGTGGACGGCGATATACTCTCCGTATTCCTCGCGACGGACCCCGCGTTCGCCGCAAAGGACGCGGCTTCCGCCGAACAGGTGCTCTCGCGGGGAGGGCAGTGCGCCGTGGTCACGTGGATCCCCGCTTTAAAGGAGCAGTTCCGCGGCAGGGCGGAGGTGGTCGAGATACCCGAATGCGGGCGCACGGCTGCGCCTTTCGTAGCGGCGGCTGCCCTGCAAATGCTCGCCTACCGCACGGCTGTGGCGCTCGGGAGGGATCCCGATATGCCGCGCAACCTCGCAAAAAGCGTCACTGTGGAATAAAAAAACGCCCTCCCGCGCGGAGGGCGTATTCTATTCGAGGTAGTTCTCTTTCAGGGCGGCTATCTGCCTTTCGTCTACGCCGAGCCCCTCTTTGAGATAGCCTGTTATGCTGCCGTAACGCCTGTCTATCTCGTCCAGAACGTCCGTTATGTATTGTGGTTTGGTGTCCATCATGGCGCGCAGAAGGCGCTTGAAGCGGAGCGGTATGGGCATTATGAACAGCCCTATCTTCTGCATCGTCCTGCGGCGGAGCTGGAAGCGGCGGCTCGCCATATAGTCCTCTACGATCAGCTCCCTGTCCACCCCGAGCGCGCCCTCGATGAGCATCGCCAAAAGCCCCGTTCTGTCCTTTCCCGAGTTGCAGTGGAAAATTACGCAGTTCTGCTCCCGTTCGAGGATGTCGAAAATCTCTTTCAGCTTTGCGCGCGATCCGGGTTCGAAGAGTATGTATTCGTACATCTGCGCTATATATCTCTCCGCCGTCCCGAATTCCTCCTTTATGCGCTTGCTCTGCCTGAGCATCGTGCGCGCCATGCTGCCCTCGGCGGTTATTCCGGGGGTGGCGGTGCACACGAGGGGGATATAGTAATAGTTGACGCCCTCCAAAATGGTGGGGGTGTGTTCCTCTATCTCCTTTTCGGTGCGCATGTCTATGACCGAGTCGACCTTCATGTCCGCAAGCGCCTTTACGGTGGACTTTGGCAGTTTGTATAGCCTGCCGCTCCTTATCAGCCTGCAATGCTTTATCTTCCTGCCGTCCGCGGCGGGAAAACCGCCCATATCGCGCATGTTTTTGGTCTTTTTCAGGTGCAGTTTTTCTATATGCATATACATTATTGTAACAAAAACCCGCCTGCAAGTCAATAGCCACGGCAAAAAAACACGCCGCCGCGCGCCCGCGCCCGCCCGTTATCCCATATTGCCGCCGTTCTATTGACAAATCCGCCGTTAAAGTATATAATTATGTCCGTCATTAAATAACTTAAACGGTAAAACAAATGAACGTAACCAATTCGAAAACAAGGGGGAAGGCGTTGAAGGATATCATCTCGGGTATCCTGTCTGCGGACGCCTTTCCCTTTTTTACTGCTGCGGTAGTCCTCGCATGCTACTATCTCGGATGGGACCTTGTCACTATATATTATCTTGCGGCGACGGGCATTCTGATGCTGCTGTTTTTGGACGATCTCACCCCTCTTGTGTCCCCTTTGACCTTTCTGCACATATTGGTGTCCATGAAGAACACGCCCACGCACGTCTACGACAATTCCAACGTGTTCTATACGCAGCCCTACGTTCTCGCGCAGATATTCGCCGTGGTCGGGCTGTACGTCGCGGCGATAATCGCGAGGCTATTTTTCATGGGCAGGGACAGATATTTCAAGCCCACTCCCGTGTTCTGGGGGCTTTGCGCGTTTTCGGGCGCGCTCATTCTGAACGGCGCGTTCACTAAGGGATATGATTTCAACAACCTGCTCTTCGGCGCCGTCCTCGCCTTCTTCTTCCTCGGGGTGTACGTTCTGATCTCCTGCAACGTGCGCGCGGATAAGCGGAATTACGTCAAGCTCGCGTGGGGATTTGTGGCGTTTTCGCTCGCGCTCGCGGTGGAAGTCGCCGCAAAGTACATAGCCAACGGCGCGGATATGTTCGACGGGAACGGAGAGATAATAAAGAACATGCTCGTGTTCGGCTGGGGCATATGGAACACCATGGGAATGCTGCTCGTCATAAGTATCCCCATCGTCATGGTGATAGCGTCCTACTATAAGCACGGATATCTGATAATATTCTATGCCGCGGCTCTCGCCGTCGCGGCTGTCTGCACCACGAGCCGTCAGGCGATGCTCGCGGTGGCTGTCGTGTTCCCCGCCTCCCTCGTGGCGGCGTGCGTGAAGGGCAAAAACAGAAAAGCCGCCATAACTCTCACCTCAGTCCTCGTGCTCGCGGTCGTCGCCGTGCTGATCTTCAAGTGGAAAACGGTGTGGCGGCTCTTCAACAACGTAAAGGACAACCTCTTCAATGCGGAGGGGGAGTTCACGGGCAACGGCAGAACTACGCTCATACAGGACGCGCTCGGCTACTTCTTCGGCGCGCCCGTGTTCGGGCAGGGCTTCCACGTCAACTACGGCAACGACCCCGGATTCGTCGGGCTCGACTTCATTCCGCTTATGGCGCACAACACTTTTGCCGAATTGCTGGCGGCATGCGGCTTGGTGGGCTTTATCGCGTACATCGTGCACCGCGTGCAGACGGTGATATTCTTTGCCCGCAAGCCAAACGTAAACAAAGTATACGTCGCGTTGTCGATATTCGCGCTGCTTCTGATGTGCCTTTTCGACAATCACATTTTCTATATATTCCCCACGATAATATACAGCGCGATACTGCCTTTCGCGCTCGGGCAGACCTCGGAGGGCAGGGCGCTTCTTAACCGCAAGCCGCGCTACGGGCTCTCTGCCGAGTGCACGATAATGGGATCGTGACGCCTGTCGCGGGCTATCGCTTTTTGCCTATATTTTACGGAGACGGATATGAATCATGAAGGACACAGACAGCGGCTTTACGAAAAGCTGAAAACGGGCGGCTATCTGCATGAACACGAGTTGTTGGAAATGCTGCTCTTCAACGCCTACCCGAGGAGGAACACAAACGCCATAGCGCATTCCCTGCTCGACGCGTTCGGCTCTTTGCGGGGAGTTTTCGACGCGGATATTTCCGCGCTCACGGAAATTTACGGCGTGGGCGAGAGCGTGGCGTGTTACCTCAAATGCGTGGCGGCGTGCGCCATGCCCGCTTACTGCGACGAGGGACAGGACGTATATCTCAAAAACTACGGCGATTTCAAGGAATTCGTCGCCCGCAGACTGAGAAAAAAGACGGAGGAGACCCTCGAACTGTACTTTTTCGACAAGGGCGGCAGGGTCAAATATATCTATTCGCGCACCGATTTCGACAAGCACAAGGTCACGGCGCAGAGCAAGGAGCTCTCCGCCCTTATCGCCGCGCGCAAGCCCTACGGGCTGCTGATAGCGCATAATCACCTCACGGGCGACAGCTCGCCCTCCGCGCAGGACGACAAGTTCACGGGGGAAATGGAGGTGCTTTGCAGTCTGAACGGAGTCACGCTCTACGACCACTGCATCTACGCTTCCGACAACAACGTGTTCAGCTATTTCGATACGGGCAAGATAGACCGCATTCGCGACGCGTACAACGTCAACGCGCTCATAAAGAACCAAAAACCTTAAACGGGCGAATATCCGCTCTCCGCTTAGGCGGTCGGGCGGCAAAATATAAAAAGGGAGATAAAAATCATGTTTGAATTTCAAAAACTGTGTAGCGAAGTGGAGGCTTTAACTCCCGCCGAAAGGGGGCTCATGCTCGCCGACAGGGCGCTCAGCGTAACCGAGGGGCTTGCCGCCCTCAACTTGCAGGGGATAAACCCCGTTGAGGTGCTGGCTTCGTTTATCGTAGGCTCCGTCGTGTCCGACGGCAAGATAAGCGAAAAGGATCTGCTCAATATCCACCCCGACCTCGTAAAGGCTCTGGGGGATCTGTGCGATATCGTGGGCGTAGAGCGCGTTTACAAGGTCTCCAAGGACGTAAAAAAGGAGATAATCGGCTATACGAGGCTGTTGCAGCAGATAATCGCCGCGGCGGACGAAAAGCTCGCGGGGGACATAGTTATGCTCTGTCTGCTGATAACCTCCGCCGACGGCAAGGTGTCGCTTAAAGAAAAACGCTACATAATGCAGTTGTGCAATAGCTGACGCCGCAGCCCTTCGGGGCTGTATGTTGTCTGCGGAAACTCAATAATATAAATTTTAATATATAAATTTTAGTGAGGTAAAAACTATGGCTGAACTCAAACTACACAAATGTAAACTCTGCGGCGAGCCGCTGGATATCACGAAAGCGGTCGGCGGAGCCGTGCAGTGCGGCTACTGCGGGACTATGTATACCCTGCCCAAGGAGACCGCGGACGACAGACTTCTGAATTTTCTCGATTCGGGCGAGCTCTCGCTGGATAAGGGAGATTTCGAGGGAGCTATGACTTCGTATTCAAAAGCCGCGGAGATAGACGGCAACGAGCCCGAAGCCCATTTCGGCAAAGCCCTCTCCAAGTTTAAGGTGAGGTATATAAAGGACGAGGTCGCCAACAGGTTACAGCCCATATGCTATGAGGTGACGGATAAGAAGTTCTCGGACGACCCCGACTACATGAGGGCTTACATGAAAGCCACACCCGAACAGCGCGCCGTGTACGAGGAAAAGGCAAAGGA
>CANQXZ010000014.1 GCA_947627955.1 uncultured Clostridia bacterium | reverse complement strand
TTTATCTTACAAAAAACCTGTTGATTTATTTAACTTTTTTATCTCTTACTGTTGCACTTAGTTTGACAATTCAATGTCTTTAAAAATTCTATCATGCATTTGCAGGGCTTGCCGTCCTTGTCGTAGCCGGTATCGTTGCATATCCCGCAGGAATACTTGGGGGTAAAGTCCGCCTTGTCGATATTGAGTTCTTTGAGCCGCCTGTCGGCTCTTTTTTCGAGCTCTGCGATCTCTGAAGAGAGTGTTGCGGCTGTATTTTTGTCCCGTATCTCGGCAAACGCGAGTTTTATCGACAGCTCGTTCTGCTTTTTGCTTATCGCCCCGTACTCGGGATCCGCCGTCGCCGTCTTTAAGATCCTTTCGGCGCGCAGTTCGGCAGCCTGACGGAGGGAGAAGTAGTGTCTCTCCAATGCGGCGCGCTCCTCGCGGCTTCCGCCGGCATTCGGGGCGTCCTGCTTTCGGTCTATCTTGTCCTCCGACATGATCCCCTCCGACTTCCATGAAGAGAGCACGCCGTTCATGTAGGCGAGGGGGTTGGATTTTCCCGAAGATATCTTCGCCGCCTCGAACAGCATGCCGTCCGAAAAATTCCAGCTGCGCCATCTCGCGAGCGATTCGCGGTCCCACGGGATTATCTTGCGCGTGAGCCCGCATACGGAGAGTATTTCGCGGAGTATCTTGTCCTCTTTTTCCCTTTCGGAGATATATTCGGCGATGCTGTCGTCGGATACCATGCCGCCGTCGTACAGCTTTTTTATGAACGCGTCCATGTCCTGAAAGGAATTCATTCCGTTTTTAAAGCAGTATGCTGAGATCTTTTTTATGCCGTCGAACGTAAACCCGCAGTTCAGCCACACCGAAACGTAGTTTTCCACATACGGGGAGGAGTTCTGCATGTAGACGCCGAGGCTTTTCGCCACGTCGAGTGCGAGAGAATAAACCGAGCTCTTCGTCGCGCAGAAATCCTCTATTTCCTTCTTGTCGAATTTTCTGTTCTTGAACAGTTCTTCGAGAGCTTCGTCCAGCTTTGCGGTGTTCTTTGCCTTATAGAGCTTTGCGGCGGCGGCTATGCCCTCGTCCTCGAAGCCGAGTTCCGTTACCCATTTTTTATAGAGTTTGTCGTCGTCTACGTCGGGCTTGCCCTTGAACCCCGCGGCGGCGAACAGCTTTACAAGCGCCGGCGTGGAGGAGGTGTAGGAAGAGAGCTTTTCGTCGACTTTCGCCGCCGTGGTTATCCCGTCCTGCGCAAACGTTTTAGCCACTTTTTTTATGTATGCCGCCCTGATATCGTCCCCTTTAAGGTTGACGCAGTAGTTGATTATCATGAGTAGCGCGTTCTGTTCGAAGCCGTATTCCTCTATGAGATAGAAGTAATCCCTGAACTCCGAGGGCGAGATCATCCTGCCTTTCAGGATGTTCTGGACGGATTTGGCGAAATCGGCATACTTTTCGGGATTGAGCTTTTTGGGCGTGCCGTACACGTTTTCCGCGTCGAGTATCTTGATCTCGAAGGGTGTTTCCGACGTTATGGAGACGAGCTCGAACTCTTCGAGATACTTGAAATACCCCTCGGCGTCTTCTTCGGAGATATTGAGAGCCTTGGAGAGGTCTGTGAGGGTGTAGCTCTGCCCGCATTGGTAAACGTACAGGGCAAAGAGGTATACTTTCACAGCCAGCGGATCGAGCTCGGGCATATATTTTGTTATGAACTTGTTTTCGACGTGCGTAAACGACTTTGCAGCCACGCCGTCCGATACCGAAATGAATGGCATTTTTTCAAACCCCCCGTTTTACGCTTGATTTATTTGCCGAAATACTATATAATGATTAGAACTGATAATGGCGTAAAATCGAGTAAGTTATATTATAAAGGGCAAAAGGAAAAAAATCAACACCATTTCCCTTAAAATGCCCTTAAATTTATCGAAACGCGTGATTTTTTGCGTTGACTTTACGATTTGGCGCCGCGGTTTTAAACGCGCGCGGCGCGTCCGAGGAGAATAAATGCCTAATATTTTAACGCCTTTGACTTTGTGGGAGTCTTTCAACTCATCTTTGGAAACCCTGCCCGAAACCGTTTCCGTCAAGGAAGAAAACGGGATAAGGATCGAGCGCGTGAAATTCCACGGAAGGGAAACGCGCGACGGCAGGGTGATCGTTGCCGCCGCCTATGCGTACAACAAAAAGACGCCTTCCACGGAGACCGTGCTCATTTTGCCTGACAGCAAAGGCACTATCGACGACGAACTTTTGAAGCTGTTCGCCAACCGCGGCTATTCAGCGCTCATGGTGGACTACCGCGGGAAGTGGGACGGGTGCGATTTCTATACGCAGTATCCCGCCGACGTGGACTACGCCAATTTTGCTTCGAGCGGCGCGTACTATTCGCGCGTTGACACCAATGCCGTGGAGACAAGCTGGTATGAATGGGTCGCCGTGGGCATTTACGCGAAAAAATACGCCGAGGAGCGCAGCGGGAACGGCAAGATCGCCGTTGTCGGTCTGCGCGACGGCGGCGAGATAGCGTGGAAACTCGGCGTTGCGGAAGAGTTTTCCTGCATAATACCCGTCTGCGCCGCGGGGTGGAGAGCCTATCTCGGAATGGCGAAGTACATGTCCGGGGAACCCGACCTCAACGAGGAGAGATACCGCTTTATCGCGGGCATAGATTCGCAGGCGTATGCGCCCTATGTGCGCTGTCCCGTGCTGATGCTCTGCTCCACCAACGACGCCGCGTTCGACTACGACAGGGCGTACGACACCTTTTCGAGGATAAATCCCAAATTCATAGGCGAAAGCGCCATAGCCTATTCGGTGCATTTCAACGGCTGTATAGGCTGGAAGTGCGCGGCTGACATGTTCATGTTTTTGGACAGAAATCTCAAAAACAGGCATGTGTTCATACCCAAGCCCGCGGAAATTTCCGTGGAGGTGGACGAGGAATCGAACCTCATCGCGCGGGCTATGTTCGACGATCAGGGAATAGTGGAGAGCTGTTCGGTGTATATCGCGGAGGACTGCGTGGATTCCGTGATGCGCGACTGGACGGCGTGCCCCGCAAAGAGCAAGATAACCCCCAAAGAGCAGGAGTTCTATCTCAACATATATGAAAAGACGAGTACGGTGTTCGTGTTCGGCTGTGTAAAATATATAAACGGCTTTACCGTATGGTCGAAGATCGTCGCCAAAAAGATAAGCGGCGCTTTCAGAAACATGCAGAGCAAGAGCCGCGTGCTGTATTCCGATAAGGAGGATACGGGCGGCTTCACGAGCGCCGCGCCCGAAAAATTCGCCGTCGGCGGCATATTCATTATGGGCGATTCGGAGATGCCCAAAGTCGTGGAAAAGACGAGCAGCGTCAGGGGGCTCTATTCCAAGACGGGTTTGACGACTTACAGGCTCAACAATCCCAAATTCACGCCCACGGCGGGCAATGTGCTGAAACTCGATATCTTCTGCGATTCCACTTCCACGGTGAAGTTTTCGTTTCTCGATATGGGCAGCGGGGAGGAATACACCGACGACCATTATATCGTCGGGGGCGTCTGGCAGAGCATAATAGTGGAGAGTAAATTCCTCAAAAACCAGAGCGGCGTTGCGCTGGCGGCGTTTTCCTCCGACTATAAACTCACGATAACGGGCGGCGCGCCTTTCGCCGTCAACAATATCATGTGGCTTTGAGTATGCTGAACACGGCGAGGGCAAGCCTCTACGGGGGCGGCAGGACCTCAAAATTCAATATAATATTCGTTGCGGCGGTAGCCGTGCTTATCGTAATTCTGGCGTTTGAAACCTTTTTCAACCTGAATTACAGGAGCATTTACGTTCAGGGGGAATCGATGTCTCCCACGCTCACGGGCGCGCCCAGCAACGTATCTTACGCGGTGCGCGGCGGAGACTACGTCTTCGTGGACGTGCACGCCCGCCCCGGATACCGCGACATAGTGGTATTGCGTGCGGGGACGGGCAAATCGAACATGCACAATATAATAAAGCGCGCCGTCGCGTTCGGCGGCGACACAGTAAAGATAGAGGGCGGGGTGCTGTACCTCAAAAAGGCGGGACAGGATGAATTCGTCGCGCAGGACGAGGACTACGTTTCTCCCTTAAACGCAAGCGCCGACTACAATTACGGCGAGCACACCGTCGCCGAAAACTGCATTTTCGTGCTCGGCGACAACCGCGACAACAGCACCGACAGCCGCGGGCAATACGGAGATTTTTCGTATGATGCGCTTGTGGGCGTGGTGCCGTGGTGGTCCTTGAAATTCAAGGGGGCGATTACCTCCATTTACACTTTTTTCGATTTCGATTTGGGTTTAAACAGATTAAAAACAATATAACGGAGAATAAAATGCGCGCTGTTTTAACGGTTGTAGGCAAGGACAAAACGGGAATAATTGCAAAGGTAAGCACTTTTCTTGCCGAGAGAAAGGTAAACATTCTCGATATAAGCCAAACTATCTTAGAGGACTATTTTGCAATGATAATGCTCGTCGATGTGGGCGGCGCCTCGGTTTCGCTGTCCGTGCTCGCCGACGAATGCGCGGAGATGGGGAAGAATATCGGAATGTCCATTCACGTCCAGCACGAAGAGATATTCAACGCCATGCACAACGTGTGAGGGAGCGAGATGTTCAATACCAACGAAGTTCTCGAAACAATAGACATGATAGAGCGGGAGCACCTCGACATCAGAACGGTGACGATGGGCGTTTCCCTTTTGCCGTGCATAGCGGGGAGCGCCGAAAAGACGGCGCAGAACGTCTACGATACGATCTGCAAGAGGGCGGAAAATATCGTGAACGTCACGCGCGAACTCTCGCGCGAATACGGCATACCCATAGTAAACAAGCGCATTTCCGTCACGCCAGCCGCCGTGATATGCGCTCCCTTTGCCGACAAGGCTCCCCTCATAGGCAAGGCGCTCGATAACGCCGCCAAGGAGGTGGGGGTAGACTTTCTCGGCGGATATTCCGCACTCGTCCACAAGGGCATGGCAGACTACGAAAAGACGTTTATCCTGTCTATACCCGAAGTGCTTGCCGGAACGGAGAGACTGTGTTCTTCCGTAAATATCGGCTCCTCCAAATCGGGCATCAATATGGACGCCGTGAAGCTCATGGGCGAAGTAGTAAAGGCTACGGCGGAGAGGACGGCAGGCGCGGGCGGTTTCGGCTGCGCAAAGCTCGTCGTATTCTGTAACGCCGTCGAGGACAACCCCTTCATGGCGGGCGCATTCCACGGCATAGGCGAAAGCGGCACGGTGATCAACGTCGGTGTATCGGGTCCGGGCGTCGTCCAGCACGCGATAGAGAGCATTCCGAACGCGGATCTGAGCGATCTTGCCGAAATGATAAAGAGGACGGCGTTTAAGATCACGCGCGCGGGGCAGCTCATTGCACGCGAGGCGGCTAAAAGGCTGAACGCCGAGTTCGGCATAGTGGATCTCTCGCTTGCGCCCACTCCGGCGCGCGGCGATTCGGTTGCTGCTATACTCGAAGAAATGGGGCTCGGCAGCGTCGGAACGCACGGCACCACAGCCTGCCTCGCAATGCTTAACGACGCCGTTAAAAAGGGTGGCGTCATGGCGAGCTCGCGGGTCGGCGGACTTTCGGGCGCGTTTATTCCCGTCTCGGAAGACATCGGCATGATCGAGGCGGCGGAGAGGGGCAGTCTGAATATCGATAAGCTCGAGGCAATGACTGCGGTTTGCTCGGTCGGGCTGGACATGATAGCCGTTCCCGGCGACACGCCCGCCTCTACGATAAGCGCCATTATCGCCGACGAGGCAGCGATAGGCATGATAAACAACAAGACCACCGCGGTCAGGGTCATTCCCGCGCCGGGGAAAAAGGTCGGCGACGAGGTGAATTTCGGCGGTCTTTTGGGCAGGGCGCCCGTAATGCCCGTTCACGGCGAAAGCGCCGAAAAATTCATAAACAGGGGCGGACTTATCCCCGCGCCCATCCATTCCAATAAAAATTGAGAGGTGACCATGAAAAGGCAGGAAGTAAAGGAAGACTATAAGTGGAAGCTCGAGGATATCTATCCCACAGACGAAAAATGGGAGGAGGACTTCCAGAGGGCGCAAAAAGAGCTCAGTTTTGCGGCGTACGCAGGCAAGCTCGGCGATAAGGGCAAGCTGCTTGAATTTCTGAGAAAAAACGACGCGTTTGCGGCGCTTTTGGACAGGCTGGCTTCCTATGCCCATATGCGTAACGACGAGGACAAGAGCGTAGAAAAGTATTCGGCGCAATTTTCGAGGGTGATTTCCCTCTATACGGCGTATTCCACCGAGATAGCCTTTTTCGAACCCGAAATGGCAAAACTGCCCGAAGAATATCTTGCCTCTTTATTGACGGACGGCGATTTTTCGGATTACGATTACCAGCTAAAAAGGATAATCGCCAACAAGCCCCACTCCGTGTCCGAGGCGGAGGAAAGGATAATAGGGATGAGCTACGAGGTGTTCAACCAATTCGGGGACATCTTCGAGATGATAGACACCCTCGACGTGCCTCTTCCCGAAATAGAGTACGAGGGAAAGCCCGTAAAACTTACCCACGGGCTTTACGGGGCTATTTTGCATTCCCCCGACAGGGAGAAGCGCAGGGAAGCGTTCGAAAAATATTACGCGGCGTACGGCAGTCTTTTAAACACCCTCGCGGCGACCTATATCGGCAACGTCAAGAGCGACGTGCTTTTAAGCAGGGTCTATAGATTCGGCTCCTGCCTTGAACGCGCGCTCTTCAACGAGGACGTGGATAAATGTGTGTACGAAAATCTTTTGAAGGCAGTAGACGCCAATCTCTCCTCCATGCACCGCTATATAGCGGACAGAAAGAAGATCTTGGGTTACGATAAGCTCTGCTTTTACGATGTGTACGCCCCGCTCGTCGAGGGCGTGGAGTTCAAACTCGGCTACGAGGAGGCGTTCGATTATGTAATAAAGGGGCTCTCCGTGCTCGGTGAAAATTACCAAAAACTCCTCGAAAAGGGAAGAAGTGAACGCTGGATCGACGTTGAGGAGACCGAGGGCAAGCGGAGCGGCGCATACAGCTCGGGCTGCTACGGCGTCCATCCTTACGTGCTGCTGAATTACCAGCCCACCGTGAGTGACGTGTTCACCATAGCCCACGAGATGGGGCATTCCCTGCACACCTATTTTTCCAACGAGGCGCAGCCCTATGCGAAGAGCCAGTACAGGATATTCGTCGCCGAGGTGGCGAGCACCGTTAACGAAGTTCTGCTCCTGAAATATATGCTCGCAAACGCCAATGACGACGACTTCAAGAAGTACCTTCTCAACTACCATCTCGACAGCATGCGCGCCACTTTGCACAGGCAGACCATGTTCGCCGAGTTCGAGAGCGAGGCGCACGCCGTCGCGGAGAGGGGAGAAGCGCTCACTAAGGAGCTCATGTGCTCCATTTACAAGGAGATAGGCAAAAAGTATTACGGCGACGCCATCGAACACGACTACAATATCTCCTGCGAATGGGCGCGCATTCCCCATTTTTACACCTCGTTCTACGTATACAAGTACGCAACGGGTATAACGGCTGCCATAAACATAGCAAACCGCATTTTAACGGAGGGCGAACCCGCCGTACAGGATTATTTCAAATTCCTCAAAGGCGGCTCTTCCACGGATCCCGTTTCTCTTTTGAAGCTCGCGGGAGTGGACCTTACCGATACCAAACCCTTTGAGGTAGCGATGAAGGAATTCGACGATACCCTCACCGAATTCGAAAAATTGATGGGAATATAGAGTACTATGTCTGACAAAACAAACGCAATGCCCAACAATCTCGACGCCGAACAGGCGTTGCTCGGTTGTATGCTGATCGACAACGAAATACTTGCGGACGTGCTTGACGGGCTCGAAAGGGAGGACTTTTATCAGGAGTCCCACCAATACATAATTTCCGCCGTAAAGATGGTCTTTGCCGAGAGAAAGCCCCTCGATATCGTCACCCTTTCCGACAGGCTCGAAAGGGACGGCGATCTCGAAAAGGCGGGCGGGATAGGTTATCTCACCGAGCTCGCGCAGACCACGCCTTCGGCTGCGAATTACAAGTACTATCTCGAAATAGTCAAGCGCGACAGCATAAACAGGAAGCTGATACGCGCGGCGAGAGAGATCGCCGAGTATTCCAGAACATGCGACGACGCCGTGAGGAGCATTCAGTTCGCCGAGCAGAAAGTATACGCCGTGTCGCAGGTGAACGACAGCTCTACCGTAAAGGACATAAGGGAGAGCGACGGCATAGACAAGGTGCTGGCAAAGTTTCAGGAGATCTCCGAAAACAAGGACGCTCTGCGTGGTGTACCCACGGGGTTCATAGCCCTCGACAAGTTGACTAACGGGCTGCAAAAATCAGACTTGATTATTATCGCCGCCCGTCCCGGCATGGGAAAGACGTCGCTCGCCATGAACATTGTGGAAAACGCCGCCATAAATTACGGGCTCGTGTGCGCCGTGTTCAGCCTCGAAATGCCGGAAGTGCAGATAATCCAGAGGCTTTTGTGCGCCGCCGCGGGTGTGAGCATGTCGGACGCGCTTTCTGGCAAGCTCGAAAGCGCCGATTGGAAGAGAATCGCAAAGACGAGCGAACTCCTCCGCAACTGCAAGATAAACATCGACGATTCGTCGCGCGTGACTCCCGCGGAGATACTCTCCAAGTGCCGCAGGATAAAGTCGAGAAACGGCGGCAAGCTCGATCTGGTCATGATAGACTATATCCAGCTCATGTCGAGTGGCAATAAGGGCGGGGACGAAAACAGAACGCAGGAAGTCGCCGCCATCACCCGCGACCTGAAAATAATGGCTAAGGAGCTTGACGTCCCCGTCATAGCCCTTTCCCAGCTAAGGCGTATCCAGTCCGCAGAGCCCCAGCTCTCCGACTTGCGCGAATCGGGCGCGATAGAGCAGGACGCAGACATAGTCATGTTCATAAACCGCCCCGACGTGAACGCGAGCGACGCCGATATCCAGAAAAAGAAGATCGTCAAAGGCATGGCAGAGCTGATAATCGCCAAGCACAGAAACGGCGGTCTGGGCAGGATAAAGCTGAGGTTCCGCGGAGAACTCACCAAGTTCGTCAATCCCGAAATGAACGAAATGCTCGAAGAGCGCGCAGGTCAAAGCGACGGCGAAGCCCGCCGCGGCGGCGCGCAGGAACAGGAAGCGCCTCCCCTCGAGGATTATGACGCGCCTCCCAAAGAGGAGGAGCCGCCGTTCTGATGGAGACGAAAATTGCGGCGATCACAGCCGATAGCCTCAGCCGCGCTGCAAGGATAATCCGAGACGGCGGCGCCGTGGCATTCCCCACGGAAACGGTATACGGGCTCGGGGCGGACGCCCGTAACACGGAGGCTGTGGAAAATATCTTCGCCATCAAGGGCAGACCGAACGACAATCCGCTCATCGTGCACGTGCACACGGACTACGATATCTCTTCGCTCGCCGAGGGCGTGCCCGCATACGCCGTAAAGCTATCGGAAAAGTTCTTGCCCGGTCCGCTCACTATGGTATATAAGAGCAAGGGCAGCGTCAGCCCCGCGGTGAGCTGCGGGCTCGGTACGGTCGCCGTGAGGATACCCTCGCACGATGGCGCCCAAAAATTTCTGAAATATCTCGGCATACCCATAGCCGCGCCTTCGGCAAACGTCTCCAAGCATGTAAGCCCCACTTCCGCGGAACACGTTTTTTTCGACCTGAACGGAAAAATACCCCTGATCCTCGACGGCGGCGCGTGCTCGGGCGGAATAGAGAGCACCGTGCTCGACTGCACGGGCGAAATACCCGTAATTTTGAGGAGCGGGCTTATAACCCGCGAGATGGTGGAAGAGACGGTAGGCACATGCGGCGAATACGTTTTGAAAGAGGGCGAGCGCGCCCGTTCGCCGGGAATGAAGTACAAGCACTATTCGCCCTCCTGCGAAACTGCGCTTTTTGCGGCGGACGAGCTGGCTTCAGCCGTCGGGCTGTACGACGAAAAGGAGAAGAGCGGGATATGCTGCGCTATCCTTTGCGAGAGCGCGGTAGCGAAAAAATTAGGCGGGCGGCGTTGCCTCGTGCTCGGGAGCGATCCCGCGGAAATGGCGGCAAATCTCTATCTCCGCCTGCGCGAAGCCGAAAAGATCTGCCGTCTGCTCATCGCCGTCGCTCCAGCGGAGCGCGGAGGCGTGATGGCGGGAGTTATGAACAGGCTAACCAAGGCATGCAGGAATTGATATGAAGGGAAAGAACAGACATAAAAAAGTGCTTTTCGTATGCACGGGAAATACCTGCCGCAGCCCTATGGCGGAATTTCTGTTGAGGGATAAGCTCAAAAAGCTGAAGATCAAGTGGTGGGACGTTTCTTCCTGCGGCATACACGCCGAGGTGGGCGGGACTATCAGCGCCAACAGCAGAGCCGCGCTCGCGGAAGCGGGCATTGCGGTCGAAAAATTCGCGCCCCGGCAGCTCACGCAGAAGATATTGGGCGCGAGCACTATCGTCATCTGCATGACGCGCACCCAAAAGCAGATGCTCGAAGAGTGCGGAAACGTGTTCTGCGTGCGCGACGTGTGCGGCTACGACGTGCCCGATCCGTACGGGATGGACATTGACGCTTACAGGATAACGCGCGACGCGCTCTCAAAGGCGTGCGACGAACTTATAAAAAACTATATTACACAATATAAGGACGGAGAAGAAATAAAATGAAAATTGCTGTTGCTTGCGACCACGGCGGTCTTGGTCTCAAAAACGCCGTCAAAGCCCATTTGAAGGAACTCGGATACGAAGTGGTGGATTTCGGAACGGACAGTACGGATAGCTGCGATTATCCCGATTACGCCCTTCCCGCTGCCGAGGCAGTCGCGCGCGGTGAATGCGAAAGGGGCATAGTCGTATGCTCTACGGGCATAGGCGTCTCGATAGTGGCTAACAAGGTCCCCGGGATACGCTGCGCCCACTGCCACGACACCTATTGCGCCGAATTCACGCGGCTCCACAACAATGCCAACATGCTCGCGCTCGGCGAAAAGGTCGTCGGGGCGGGTTATGCGCTCAAAATCGTGGACGTGTTCCTTAAAACCGAATTCGAAGGCGGCAGACACTCGAGAAGGGTGGACAAGATAACCGCGATCGAAAAAAAATATTCCGTATAAAGCATACCGCCGCGGTCCTACCGCGGCGGTATTAAATTTTCGAGGCGGTATCGTCCGCCGTCTATCCTGATATTCAGATCTCCTATGCTCGCCACGCTCAGCGTGGTCTCTTTTGAATTGAAGCGCAGTTCCAGCCCGCAGTCCGCCATAAAGTTTTTATAGTCGGAGATAAGTATGTCGCAATCAAGAAGAGAGGTATTGTCCTGCGCGCATACGCCTATCTTCACACCGCCGACCTCCGCGCAGACCACGTTTTCGTCGTAAAATGTGAAATTTATCCCGCACACGGTGAATTCGCGTTCGTATCTGTACTCTATTCCGGCGTACGGCATAACGGGTATCCTGTCAGCCGAGAGGTAGACTTCGTTACAGCCCAGCCCGTAATTCAGATAATTTACCGCGCATTCGTCGCCGAGCAACACAACGGCGTCAACGCCGTATGTATATGTCTCGTTCATGAGATCCCGCGGGTGCGATGTCCCCGTGCCGTCGGTCAGAATGAGAACTGTTCCCTGCTGTGATTTTATCAGCATCTCGCCGCCCGAGCGGTTGGCTGAAACGGTGACGGCAAAGCCGGAAAAGGGCGCGTTGGCTTTTATGAGTATGTATCCCGCGAGCAGAGCCGCAGAGCCCGAAAAGAGCAGCGCCCTGAACAGCGGTTTTATGTTCAGCTTGTCCGTAAGCGCGAGCGCGGTGAGAAAATAGAGGGGGACGAACAGTCCCGAGCCGAAACCTCCGATCACCGATTTGCCGAAGTCAGCCGCCACCATGAGCGAGATAAACAGTTCGAGAGGCAGACAGACGTACGGAAGTATATAGGCGGCTATGGCGGGAATGATGGCGCACACCGCCGCCGAGACGAACAGAACGGAGAAGATTACCGAAAACAGTGGAATGACGACGATATTGAGGAGCAGCCCCGCAAGGCTCATATAGCCGAATTGCGCTATCATTACGGGCGCGGTGCCCAATTGCGCGCCGAAAGACGCGCCTACCGCGCTCGCTATCTTTTGCGGGGCTTTGACGCGCGAAAGCACATAGGCTATTCCGCCCGAGAAAGCGTAAATGCCGCCCACGGCGCATACGGAGAGCTGAAAGCCCACGGAAAACAGGCTGAACGGCGAAAGGGCGAGGATCACGACGACGGCGACAGAGAGCGAATTCAGCCCGTCGTAGCGGGCTTTGCACATCTTCGCGACCGCCGCGACCGCGCACATGATCGAAGCCCGCAGGGCGGACATCCCGAAGCCGCACAGCGCGCAGTACAAAAACGCGAATCCCACGCTCACGGCGTACGCCGCAACGTTTCCGAACCGCAATTTTTTCAGAATAAAGGATACTATCGAAAATACGAGCCCTATGTGCAGTCCCGAAACGGCGAAGATATGCGCGACGCCGCCCTGACGGAAGCTGTCGAGGGAATTCTCGTCTACGCCCGCAGTTACGCCCGTCAGCATGCCGTAAGCCGTGGCGGCTGTTTCCCTGTTGAGGTTGGAATAGAGCACGTCTTTCAATCTGCTCCTCGCCAGCGCAAGCGGTGAAAAACGGTATGTCGATTGCAGACCCGAATACGCTGCCGAGGAGTACTTTATCCCGCTTACCGCATAGTAGTTGAGCTTGCCGTACTCGAAAAGGCTGTTCTTTTCCACCGCGCCCACAAAATCCACGGTATAGCCCTCGTCGAAATACTCGCCGTACGTCGGCGAAAGGTATACGTACATCTTCCCCGGGGTCTTAACGCCGTCGATTTGCAGCCCGTCGAGAACGGCGTATCCGGCGTTCTCCGTTTCGGTGATCTCGGTAACACGCCCCGTTATCCTGTATTGTGCGCCGTCCGTTAAGGAAAAGTCGTCGAACCGCACCGCCGCATAGTAGGAGTTGAGGGAGGAAAGAACGCAAAAAAGCGCGCATACAGAGACGAGTATCGCAGGCTTCAATATCTTTTTGGTCACGGCAAAACAGACGGCAAAGACGGCTGCGGCGGGTATGAGAGCGGCACACGCCCACGCGGGAGATTCCCCGAAGAAATATATGGCGAGCCCCGAAAGCGTTCCCGCGCATACGGACAGCGCGCACAGTACCGGCGGTCTGATGTTTGCGAACTTTTTCATGAAATTATTGTAACATGTGAAAACGGGGTTGACAAGGAATTCTGTATTTGCTAAAATTTATGTATAATTATGCGGAGTATAAGATATTGGACAGGTTTTCAAGGACCCGCGCTCTTTTCGGGGACGAGGCGGTGCAAAGACTTTCCGCGGCGAGGGTAGCGGTATTCGGCGTTGGCGGAGTGGGCGGATACGTCGTTGAGGCGCTTGCCAGATCGGGCGTCGGCGCCATAGACATCATAGACAGCGACGTTGTGAGCGAAACGGATATCAACCGTCAGATAATAGCTACGGACGATACGCTCGGCATGTACAAGGTAGACGCCGCGGCTGAGCGGATCGGGAAGATCGCTCCGAAGTGCGCTGTCAAAACTTTCCGCATTTTCTATCTGCCGGAAAACGCCGCGGACATCGATTTTACGGTGTACGATTACGTCGTCGACGCGATAGATACCGTAGCGGGCAAGCTGGCGATCGTCACAGGCGCAAAGGCGGCGGGGGTCCCCGTCATAAGTTCGATGGGCACCGCCAACAAGACCGATCCAACGGCGTTCAGGGTCGCCGACGTCTATTCGACAAAGGTTTGCCCCGTCGCGCGCGTTATGAGGCGCGAGCTCAAAAGGCGGAACGTAAAGGAACTTAAAGTCGTCTATTCCGCGGAGGAACCCGTAAAGGCGTCGGCGGGGGAAGTCCCCGCCGACGGGGGAAGAACGAGAAGGCATACGCCCGCAAGCAATTCCTTTGTCCCGCCCGTCGCGGGGTTTGTGATCGCGGGAGAAGTAATAAAGGACATTATCGGATACAAAAAAGGGGAAATATGAAGTACGATTTCGATAAGATCATAGACAGAAGGAACACATACAGCGTAAAATACGATTTTATCGCCGAAAACGGGAAGCGCGAGGATATAATCCCCATGTGGATAGCCGATATGGACCTCGGGACATGCCCGAATATCGTCTCCGCGCTCAAAGAGAGGGCGGAGCACGGCATATTCGGCTATACCATGCCGAAGCGCAGATATTTCGAGGCGGTCAGCGGCTGGTTTTCGCGGCGGAGCGGATGGCAGCCCGATCCCGACGATTTCATATGCACGCCCGGGGTGGTGTTCGCGCTCAATACCTTTATAAAGTCGCTCACCTCTGAGGGCGACGCCGTGTTGGTGTGCCAGCCCGTATATTATCCTTTCGCCTCGTCGGTGAAGTACAATAAGCGCAAACTTGTCGTCTCCGGGCTCATAAAAGAGGGTTGCGCGTACCGCGTGGACTACGAAGATTTCGAACGGAAGATAGTAGAAAACGGCGTAAAGCTCTTTATCCTTTGCAGTCCCCATAACCCCGTCGGCAGGGTGTGGCGCAGGGAGGAGCTCATAAAGATGGGCGAAATTTGTCTGAGGCACAACGTTTTCGTCATTTCGGACGAAATACATTCCGATTTTGTGTACGGCGAAAACAGACACATACCCTTCCCCATGGCTGACGGGCGTTTCAAGGAGATTTCGGCTGTGTGTACGTCCCCTTCCAAGTCGTTCAATCTGGCGGGAATGCAGATATCCAACATATACATACCACGTAAGGACGTCCGAAAGAAGTTTGAGGACGAGCTTGACTCCATCGGCTATTGGGAGCCCAACGTAATGGGCGTTACGGCGTGTTACGCCGCCTATACCGAGGGGGATGAATGGTTTTCGGACTTGAAGGAGTACATTTATTCCAACCTCGTATTCGCCGCGGAGTACATACGCAAAAATATCCCCGGAGTTACGGCGTACGTCCCCGAGGGCACATATCTTCTGTGGCTCGACTTTTCGGCGCTGCGCCTCAGCGACGGCGACCTCACCAAGCTCACGGAAACGAAAGCGGGTCTTTGGCTGGACGACGGATATATCTTCGGCGAGGGCGGAAGCGGTTTTGAAAGAGTGAACGCCGCCTGTCCGAGGAGCGTTCTTTTGAAGGCGCTCGAAAGGCTCGAAAGGGCGGTAAAGGCCCTCAGTTGAGTCTGTTGCGGTAATTGAACTTTTTGAGCACCTGCTTTTTGCGGTTGGTCGTAACTTCCGTGTATATCTGGGTCGTCGCAACGCTCGCGTGGCCGAGGATCTCCTGTACGGAGCGCAGATCGGCGCCGTTGGCGAGCAGGTTTGTGGCAAAGGTATGGCGCAGGTAGTGCGGCGTGGAAACGGCGGTTATCTGCGCCTTTTTTACGTACTTTTTGTAGATGTTCTCTATGCCGTGAATTGATATCCTGCGCCCGTAACGGTTTACGAAAAGATATGTCCCGTTTTCTCTTTTCCGCTCTGCGATAAGCGCTTTCAGTCTTGCCCACGTCACCTGAGAAGATATGTATATCAGCCGCTGCTTTCTGCCCTTGCCGTGTATCAGCAAGGTGCGCTCGGGCATTATCACGTCGCCGAGGGTTATCGCGGCGGCTTCGCCTATGCGTATGCCCGTGCAAATCAGCAGGTCCAAAAGCGCGGCGTCGCGCAGGCGTTGGGATTCGGAAAAGGCGGTGGAGGTTTCGGGAACTTCGCAAAGGCATCTGAGTATCTTGCCGACGTCGTTTACCGTAAGCGTTTTCGGAAGAGTCCTTTCCTGTTTGAAGCGGAATCTGAGCTTCGAAAAGGGAGAAGAGGGAATGATCTCCGCGTCCGCAAGATAAGAGTAAAACAGCCGCAGAGTGATTATTTTTCTTCGGATTGAAGAATCTTTGAGGCGCATTTCGTTTTTGAGGTGGGAGACATATGCGCACAGATCGGGGGCGAGGGGATCTTTTTCATAGCCGAAAAACTGTTTAAGGTCGCTTTCATAGGCTTTAAGGCTCTTTTCGGACAGGTTTTTCGTGGCTTGCAGGTAGTCTGTGAATTTCTTTAAGTTATCCATGGTTTTTTCTCCGTAAAATAAGATTTTCGAAAATTATAATGCCTTCTTTGTTAAAAAACAAACAAAATGTTAATTAGCAACATTTTATTTTAAATATTGACATTTTGGCGGCGGTGGAATATAATTAAATTTGAGAGATAATTTCAATCATATATGAGGGTGGAAAAAATTATGACAAGGGAAAGTTTGATCAAGAGATTCCCGTATTTCGCTACCATTGACTTTTCGCATGCTTTCGACAATCTGACGGAAGTGTTTACGCGCGACGTGATAAGGGATTACATGCAGTATCTTATCGGCAAAAACATTCCTTTCAGTCTCTTCATCGCCGATGTCGATAACTTCAAATACGTCAACGACGGATACGGGCACAAGGCGGGCGACGGCGTGCTTTACAGCATCGCGCAGTTCCTCTCCAACACGCTCGGCACGCGCGGTGTGGTCGGCAGGTTTGGGGGCGACGAGTTTCTGCTCGTGTGCGAAGGGCTCGTGGACTATAACGACGTCTGGGCTATCGGGCATGAGATAAACATGACTATCGGCAATCTGCGCTTTGCAAACGAGGATATGCCGTCCATAACGCTCTCCATGGGCGTTGCGCGGTATCCGCTCAACACCAAGGACTACGACGAGCTGTGGACGCTTGCGGACAAAGCTCTGTATCGCGGCAAGATGAAGGGCAGGAACTGCTTTATAATCTATCTCGAGAGCAAGCATAAAAATCTCGATCTGGGCGCAAAGCGCGACATCGCGTTTTCTCCCATGTATCTGCATGCGAGGATATTCAACACGCTTACCGAAACAAAAAATCTCGGCATGGCGATAAAGAACCAACTTCTTTTCCTCGTCACATACCATATGTTCGACCATCTGTGCATAGAGACGAGGTCGGGAATGAAGTTCCAGATGGTCCACACCCTTTCCAAGCACAAGGATTTCAGATCGCTCGACTACGACGGGTTCGCAAACATCGTGGACAATTCGGGGCTCGCGTACGCCAACAAGATAAGCAGTTACAGCAGCAGTATGAGCGAGGACTTCATTCATGAGCTGGAAGACCAGTCCGTCGTTTCGGCTGTCTATTGCAGGATAGCCGCCTTTGACAAGGAATACGGCTATATCAGGATAGACATGACCGATACCGTCAGAATATGGCAGACGGACGAACTGAATATCATAATATCCACCGCGCGCGTCATAGGGCTTATGCTCTATTACAACCATAAGACGATAGAAGAACTCGACTACGGCACGGTGGAAACGGTGGGTAAAGAGTAAAAGGCGGACTGCTTCGGCTTGTCCGTTTGCAGCGCGTCCCCGCCGCCATGGCGGGGCGTGCAATATAATTTGCGGGAGTAGAGATTTTAAGTGGCTTTGGATAACACGGACGTAAAACAAAAAATACTCATTGCGGACGATTCTGAGATCAACCGCGCGCTCCTCATCGACATTCTCGGCGACGGCTTCGAATTCGCCGAGGCGGCGGACGGCGTGGAAGCGGTGGACATTCTGCAAAACGGCTATGCCGACATTTCGCTCGTCCTTCTCGACATACATATGCCGAGGTTGGACGGTTTCGGCGTGCTCGAAGCTATGAACAAGCGCGGCTGGATAGACGACACGCCCGTCATAATAATTTCGGCGGACAGCGATTCGGATTTTGCGCAGCGCGCATATAACCTCGGCGTTACCGACTATATCCGCCGTCCTTTCGACGCGTACGTGGTAAGGCGCAGGGTGCAGAACACCCTGATGCTCTACGAAAAGCAGAAAAAGCTGATGGGGCTCGTCGCGGAGCAGGTCTACGAATTGCAGAAGAACAACTCCATGATGATAAACATTCTGAGCCATATAGTGGAGTTCCAGAACGAGGAGAGCGGTCCTCATATCCAGCATATCCGCATCATCACGGAGATCCTCCTGAAAGGACTGTGCGAACTGTATCCGCGCTATCAATTCTCGCAGGCGGAGATAGCTCTGATAGGCACGGCTTCCGCCCTGCACGATATAGGCAAGGTGTCCATACCTTCCGCTATCTTAAATAAACCGGGCAGGCTTACGCCCGAAGAATTCGCGGTCATGAAGACCCATTCCGCGATAGGCGCTTCCATGCTCGACGTTCTGCCCATATATAAGGACGAGCCTCTCGTTAAAACGGCTTACCAGATCTGCCGCTGGCACCACGAGAGGTATGACGGCAGAGGCTATCCCGACGGGCTCAAAGGGGACGAGATACCCATAGCCGCGCAGGTAGTGTCCCTTGCCGACGTATACGACGCGCTGACGAGCGAGAGGGTGTATAAAAAGGCTATCCCCCACAAAGAGGCGATCCGCATGATCAAAAACGGGGAGTGCGGCGCTTTCAACCCCATTCTGATGAACGTGCTCGACAAGGTTGCCGACGAGATCTACGGCGAACTGCACGGCGCCACTTCGGAAAGTTACGACGACGATCTGCGCAAGATAACAGCCGAGATCCTCCAAAAGAACAGCATTTCTTCTTCCGGGCGCACCGTTTCGCTGCTCGAAAGGGAGCGCAAGAAGTATATGTTCTTCGCCTCCATGTCGGACGAGGTGATGTTCGAGCTCTCGTACACGCCGTACCTGCTGACGTTCCTCAACGGCGGCGGCAAGCGGCTGGGCGTGAGCGAGACCATAGTCCCCGACCCCATGAACAGCGGGGAGCTTCACGAGTGCTGCGGAGAGGATAAACTGAAAGAAATATCCGCGCTCCTGCATGCAGCTACTCCCGAAAACTCCATAATAAGGTGCGAGGGAGATATAAAGATAGACGGCGACGTGCGCCATTGCAAACTTGTGGCGCAGGCTATGTGGTCCTCGGGCGCAGAGCCCGAGCTTATAGGGGCGATAGGAAAAATTTATCGCGCCGATTGACTTGCGCCATTGGCGGAGGGTAAAAATATGACGGTGAGAGAATTTTACGACGTTATCGGGGGAAATTACGCGGATACGCTGTCCCGCTTTCTCTCGGAAGAACGCATGAAGCGGTTTGCGCTCAAATTCGAGGCTGACCCGAGTTTTTCCGACCTGTGCGCCGCGCTCGAAGCCAAGGACGCCGACGAGGCGTTCCGCGCCGCGCATACCCTTAAAGGAGTGTGCCAGAACCTCGGTTTCGACTGCCTTTACAGACCCGCTTTCCGCGTTACCGAGATATTGCGTTCGGGCGATCTCAACGTTGGCGCGGACATGGACGAACTCAGAACGTGTTACGGCGTGGTAATGAGCGCCGTGCGCGCCCTCAGAGAAAGTGATTCCTGATCTATGAAAAAAAAGAAGATAAACATAAGATTTTTGCAGAGGTTTTTGCCCGCTCTCATAGTCGTTCCCATTGTAGCCGTGTTTTTCGCGATGTTCATGATAAACAACTACAACAGGGTCATAAACCAAAACGGCGAATATGTGGCTGAAACCGCAAAGCAGACGGCAAGCAGGCTCAGCAGCGAGCTGAATACCGCCGCGGCAACGCTCATGAACGTGGCGGCGCTCTGCGAAGTGGACGCCGCCAACGATTCCTATCCCGAAAATCTCAAAAACGTAAACAGCGCCATCTACGAAAATATCGATTACGTGAGCGAAAACAGGCGTATTTTCCGCTATTCCGGCGGGGAAGAAGTCGCCGAGCCGCTTACAGGCAATCCCGAATACTTCGAAAACGGGATGAATAATATAACGGGCGTATACGCCGAACTCAGAAAAGACACTCTTGGCGGTTCGCAGACGCGCGTGCTCAACGTTTACACGCCCGTGAAGAGCGACGGGCGCACCGTAGGGGTGCTCATAGGCAGGTTTTCGGAAGCTAAACTCAGAAGCCTTATCGACATAAAGTTTTTCAATCACCCTTCCGACATATTCCTGTACAGGCTCGATCTGACGGGCGAAAACAACCGCGAGATAGAGGATATCGTGCTCCTTATCGGCTCGGACGAGAACGTAAAGGAAGAGAGCATATTTGCAAACCTCGGCGAAGAGGAAGGCAAGGCGCTCAAAGCCGCCCTGCAAAAGCTCCGCGACGAAAACGGTCCCGGGCTCATGTACAACTTCAATACGTCCGCCGGCACGGAAACAGCATACTTTGCCTATGTTCCCGGGGACCACAACGTGCACCCGTGGCTCGTATTGCAGACTTTCCCCGCCGCGGTGACCGCAGGCATGACCAAGGTAGTCAACCTCGAAGGACTGCAGCTCGGGTTGGGGCTCGTTCTGTCACTTGCCCTTTACATATTCTTCATTTTAATAATGAACTATATCCAGAACAAGCAGCTCGTAAAGGACAACCGCGACAAGACATACGTCGTCAACGCGCTGGCGATGCTCTACGACAGGTTCATATACGTCAATCTCACCGACGGCACATACAAGTATATAGCCGATACCTACCCCGAGGGCGAACGTGTGGCGAGCGAGGGCAATTATGCCGACCTCAAAGCCGATATAATAGCCAACTTCAAGGATAACTACGACAAGAAAAAGCTCGGCGCAAAACTCGGTATACCCGAGATCGTCAAGGAACTCGACTCCGAAACCGACGAGCTCAGATACGAATACCGCACGGGCAGCGGCTCAAAGTGGGAGGATCTGAGCATAATCTGCCTCGAAAGGGTGGACGGAAAGGCTACCGAGGTGCTCTTTGCCCGCCAGAATATTTCGGCGTTGAAGCAGAAAGAACTCCAAAGTCAGGTCATGCTCAAAGAGGCGTTCCGCGCCGCGGAGGACGCAAACAGGGCGAAGAGCGATTTCCTCTCGAACATGTCGCACGACATACGCACGCCCATGAACGCCGTTCTCGGGTTTTCGGCTCTCCTCGAAAAGTCGGCGGATAAGCCAGAAAAAGTGCTCGAATACAGCCGCAAGATAAACGCTTCGGGTCAGCATCTGCTCGGGCTGATAAACGATATACTCGACATGAGCAAGATCGAGAGCGGCAAGATAACGTTGAATCTCTCGGAGTTCACCGTGTCAGACCTGCTCGACGAGATAAATTCCGTCATAGCCCCGCAGGCAAAGGCGAAACGCCAGACGTTACAGCTCAAAACCTATGATTTGAAACACGAAAATTACGTCGGCGACAAGCTGAGGATCAACCAGATACTGAACAATATTCTCTCCAACGCCGTCAAATACACCCCCGAGGGCGGAAACATCGAAATATCCATCCGCTATACGGGCAGCCATTCGGACAATATCGACGACATCACGTTCACCGTAAGCGACAACGGCATCGGCATGAGCGACGAATTCCTCAAAGTGATATACGAGCCGTTCGAGCGCGAGGACAACTCCCTTACGGGCAAGATACAGGGCACGGGGCTCGGAATGGCGATAACCAAAAACCTCGTCGATCTGATGGGCGGCACTATCGACGTCAAGAGCAAGCCGGGCGTGGGCACCACTTTCACCGTCAACTTGCAATTGAGGGCGGTGGAGCATACTGACGACGGTGAGTTCTGGAAGGATTACAACATAAAGCGCATCCTCATAGTCGACGACGAAGAGGACGTCTGCAAAAACGTATGCGAGCTCCTCAAATACGCCAAAATGAACGCCGACTACTGCACGGACGGACATAAGGCGTTCGACGCGGTCAAAAAATCCGTAAAGGACAAAAAACCGTACGACGTCGTACTCATAGACCTGAAGATGCCCGGACTCGACGGCGTGGAGACCGCAAGGCTTCTCCGCGGCGAGCTCGGCGAGGGCGCTTCGCTGTTCATTTTGACCGCATACGATTGGGAATACATAGAGGAAGAGGCGGAAAAGGCGGGCGTAGACGGCTTTATGGCAAAGCCCTTCTTCGTCTCGGTGTTCAAGCAGTCAATAAGCCGCATACGTCGGCGTGTTTCCGAAGAGCAGCAGGCTTCGGCTCAGAATAACGTCTTGCAGGGAATGTATTTCCTCGTCGCTGAGGACAACGAGCTCAACGGCGAAATAATGCAGGAACTTCTCGAAATTTCGGGGGCTAAGTGCGACATAGCTTCAAACGGCAAGGAAGCCGTCAAAATGTTCACCGAAAGCCCCGCGGGCAAGTACGATATGATCCTTATGGATATACAGATGCCCGAGCTCGACGGCTACGGCGCCACCCGCGCCATAAGGGAGAGCAAGCACCCTTCCGCGAAAAAGATACCCATCGCGGCGATGACGGCAAACGCCTTCGCCGACGACGTGAAGAGGGCTTTGAAATCGGGAATGAACGCCCATATAGCCAAACCCGTGTCGCTCGACGTTCTCAAAGCTGCAGTCGAAAATATCAAGTTGAAAAAATAAGTTGCTTATTTTAAGGTGAGCGCAATGCAATTTCAACCGTCAGAATTGAATAGGATGACCCTGTTAAAGGCGGTTGCCTCGCTGGTGATCATAATTTCCGTTTTGATCGTCGGGGCTGTATCTGTATGGTTTTCCGCGCAGAGCGCCGCATACGACGCCGCGCTGGGCGCGTACGTCGGTTGGAATGAAAATCTCTGCGAAAAGGTCAAGTTGCGCGCTGCTGAAAATAATATCGGCTTCGGCTCGCTCGACGCGGCTTCCGCCGAAACCCTTTTCGGCGGGGACTACAACGGCTTCAACGGCGCGCTCGTAGTCACAGAAGCAGGCGGCGGCAGGATAATCTATTCCTCGTCCGACGTCTTTGCCGATAATATCGGCTCCTACGGCGTTACCCTTCCCGAAGAGGGCACGGAGGTTTTCGAAGTCGGCGCGGGCGGAAAGTACTACGCCGTCGCCGCCACGGGCTTGGGAGAGGGCATGTATCTGTGCGGCTACATGGATTTCACCGCGTCCGTGCAGGCTTTCTCGGGGTTTAAAACCGCCGTTATAGCCGTGTTTACGGTCTCCGCGGTGCTGATCATCGGCGCGTTTGCGGCGTACGTGATACTCACGGGCATAAACGAGCGCGGGCATAAGTACAGGTATAAGTTGCAGACCGATTCCGAGGGCAGGATATTGAAGTCCAACAAAAACTTCAAGCAGGATTTCCCCCAGACGGTAAGGATATACGACAACGTCGCGCACTTCGACGAGGGCAAGCTGAACGCGATAAAGCTGAACAGTTTCGAGGACGAACAGTTCTTGGCATGCGCCGCGAAGAGGACTACGAGCGGGAAGATAAAGATCTCCGCCGACGCTCTCGGAATGCCGTACAACGCGCAGGCGACGCAGCCGCGCGAGATGATGCGCGAGATGTACGTCTCGTTATTGCCGCGCGGCAAGGCGTTTTTGCTCGGCATAATCTTCATAGCCAACCTGCACAACATAAAGGACATGTTCGGCAGGGATTTCGCCGAAAACGTCCACCATATCATATATGACAAGATAGCCAAGCGCTTCAAGTATATCTACGACCTCGACATATACAACATAGGCGTTATATTCCCCGACGGCAAGGAGTACGAGGTTCTGATGCAGGATCTTAAAGACATAGTCGCCGACCTCAACCAATACATAAAGATAGAAAACAACGTCGTAAACATGTCCGTCAAGTGCGGTTTTGCCGTCTGCGACAACACCATGGAACAGCGCAGTTTCGAGTATGCCATGACTGCCGCGGACGCCGCGCTCACCCGCACCGAAAAGGAAAAGCTGAAAAATTACTACATTTTCCGCGGCAGCGAGATAAAGCAGTTCGCGAAATACTTCTTCAACTACGACCTGCGGCAAATGCTCAAAGACAATCTGTTCGAAATGGAGTATCAGCCCCAATACAGCATTGCCGAGCAGCGCGTAGTGGGCTTCGAGGCGCTGTTCCGCGTCAAAAAGTCCGCCAATCTCGCCGTGAATATCTTCGACCTCATTTCCTATGCGGAGCGCAGCGGAAACATGATGGTCATCGGCGATTTCATTTTCAACACCGCCATGAGCTTTGCAAAGCGGCTGGAAAACAAGGACATAAAGCTCTCTTTGAACGTTTCGCCCGTCCAGCTCATGCAGGCGGGATTCTGCGACAATTTTCTTGAAATTTACGACCAATACGACCTCAAACCGGGCTCGCTCTGCGTTGAGATAACCGAGTCTTTCCTCGTGCAGAACTTCGACGACGCGGTGCAAAAGCTCGAAGTCTTGCGTGAACACGGCATAGAGATACACCTTGACGACTTCGGAACGCGCTATTCGTCCCTGCTGTATCTCAAAAAGCTGCCCGTGTCCGTCATAAAGATAGACCGTGAATTCGTCATAGACATAGGCTCCAACGACTTCGACAAGTCCATAACCTCTATGATAGTCAATATCTGCAAGGAACAGAACCTCATGAGCATCTCCGAGGGAGTGGAGACCCGTGAACAGTACGACATTTTGAAGAGCATAGGCGTAGACATAATACAGGGCTGGCTCATAGGCAAGTCCATGCCCGCCGATGCGGCGTTGAAGTTCGCCGACGAATTCAAATTGAAATAATTTTGCAAATGATATTGAAAACGCTTTAATGTTGCGGTATAATCAATAAAAGATAATTGTAAGGAGAGTGATTTGGATATGCTTGCGGTGACCAATCTCAGCAAAGGCGTAAACATATTTCTGACGATACTCGTCATATTGCTTGCAGTGGCGGCGATATGTTTTCTCGTGCTCGGGATCATGAACGAGCGCTCGCGCTACATAAGCGGCAAACTCAAATCGGGCGTCCTCGATAAAGAGGGTTTTGACGAATTTTTGAAAAAACGCTTTGCTTCCGCCAACAAAAATACCCATTTCACTGTATTTTATGTTGAAATAAACGACGCCAAGCCCCTTATCGAGTCGTTTGGCGAAAAGAACTATAAAAACGCCGTGGCGACCCTCGAAGACCGCTTTTATAAGCTCTTCCCGCGCGGCTCGCGCATCTGCCCCTATGAATACGATGCGCTCGTCGTGTTCTGCGACGAGGATTTCGACAAGAAGGAGATATCCGACATTGCGGCATTCTGCCTCCTTGAAGGTCATAAGCCTATCGGCACCATAACGAGGGTGCGCATAGAACTCGACCTCAATATCGGCGTTTGCAGTTACAACGCTTTCAGCGCCGATTTCGAAACTTTCAAACAGAACATCGAACTCGCCCTCGCCACGTCCAAAAGGAGCGGCTTAAACAAGTTCACCGTATATTCCGCCGACCTCATGGGCAGCGATACCGAAGAGTACAAATACTATCAGGAGATCAAGCAGGCTATCGAGGACAAGGAGTTCACTCTCTACTACCAGCCCATTTTCGACTTGAACGAGAACAAGCCCATTGCATATGAAACGTTGCTCCGTTGGAACCATAAAACGCTCGGCGTGCTCTCGCCGGCAAAGTTTTTGACGATAATAGAACAGTCGGGCGACATAAATTGGGTCGGCGCGTGGGCGTTCGAGCAGATGGTCGTAACCTATCAGCAGCACAAGTCAAAGGCGGAGGACGGCGTGATATTCTCCATGAACCTCTCGCCCAAACAACTCATGAATCCCAAGCTCGTTGAAGATTTCCGCCGCATACTCAAAAAGCACAGGGTCAGCGCAAACGAGGTCTGCCTCGAAATAGTGGAGTTCGCCATGTTCGACAAGGTGCCGCAGGTCAAGGAGAATATAGAGCGGCTCGTGCAGAGCGGTTTCCGCATCGCCGTCGACGACTTCGGTCTCGAAATGAGCTCGCTGAAAATGCTCGAAAATCTCCAATGCAACTACGTGAAGCTCGACAAACGCTTTGTCGAGCAGTCGCAGGACGATTTCCTTATAGGCGGCGTTGTGGACGCCCTCGTCGGCTATGCCGAAAAGAAGAACATTCTCATTGTCGCCGAGGGAGTGGAGGACGAGGTCACCCTCGAATTTTTGAAAGAGCGCAAGATAAACTGCGGTCAGGGCTATTTCTTCGGCAAGCCTCAGCCCCCCGAGGAATACGGCTTGTAACCGACATTTGTTAATTGTTCACTGAATTTGTAAATTACGAAAGTTTTTTGGGCAAAACTCTTGACAGTTCTGTTCATAAGTATTAAAATATATAAATGTATAGAGGGGAAATGGAACTGTGGGAGCGAAGTGGAGCAAGCGCTTAAAGTTGATGCGCATTTCTAAATATGCCATTGTAATTTGCCTGCTTTTGTCCATAGTCTTTGCCGGCTTCACGATATACGGAATAAATACGGGCAATTTCAACGTGTATATAACCGAGTCCGATGTGGACCTCGCCGTGTACATGCAGGACGACAAGTCGGATATCTCCGCGCATATGTCTATCGAAACGCTCGACTATATGTATGACGCCACTTATGCCGAATTGCCCCGGAACATTGCCTCCACGGGCTCGCCGGAAAGGGGTCTCGGCATAAAAAACGATAAGATAAATAATAGCTACAACGCCTTTTCGCTCTGCCTCGTCAACCGTTCGGAACGCGCCGTGGACTATTCGATGTCGCTTATCGTCACCGACTCCCGCGCTGGCTATGAGGGCGGCAACGCCGTAAACGCAATGCGCGTTGCGGTGATAGAGGAAAATAACCCCCTCGAAACGGCTAAACTGTACGCCGCGGCGGAGGCAACGGAGGAAAATGCCGCGCTCCTTGCCGAGGCGCTCAAAAAATACGGGGAATATCCCTCCCAAACGATATATTTCAAGTCGGAAGAGCTTATCTTTGAGGAAATGCACTACGGTCTTGAAGCGGGCGGCGAGGTAAAGTATACCTTTGTATTTTGGCTTGAGGGGTGCGACGAGGACTGCGTCGATAACCTTATCGGCGGGAAATTGAAAATGCGCCTCGACTTCAAAGGCAGTTAAAAAAATTCACCATATCGGTGCAAACGGTTTATTCCGCAAACATAATAAACAATTATTTTAAGGAGAATGGAAAAATTATGAAAGCAACAAAGAAACTGATCGGCGCGGTTGTAGCGTTGATCGCCGCTCTTGCAGTATCCGTCGGCGCGACCTTCGCATGGTTTACTACACAGAACACTGCAAAAGTTGAATCTTTTGATTTGACGGTGCAATCCGAGACGGGCAACCTCTATATTGGTACCACAAAAGACACTCTTGGTCAGATTCCCGTAACTGTTACGCCCGATGGTGGCATAACACTTAAAGACTTAACTTTAAAAGAGAATAAGTTGCAGAAGAGAACGTCAAGTGCGCCCGGTTCCACGGCAGATGCAGAAGCCTCTAAGTCGACCGATTATTATCAGTTTGAATTGTGGTTCCAGGCTACGACTAATATGGACGTATATCTTGATACAAGTTCTGTTATGTCTTGTACTCCGAATGCCGCTAATGATATAACGGTAACTGACGCCACGGCTCAAGCTGCAATGAAATTGATTAGCTATGGCGCTGAGATAAAATCTGGAAAACTTGCCACTTCCGCCGATGCAGCCGCAAGAGTTGCTTTCGTTGAAGGGCAAATTTCTTCGCTTGAAGATTTGACGGGAGCCAAAATTTGGGAACCGGGCAAAGATAAGGGATACAAGGAAAATAACCTTGCAGCCGACTATGAAAAATACTTGCAGGACGGCACATGGCCCGCAGAGGGAGCAAAGTCAGCCCCTTCAACAGTAGTGGGAACCATAACGGGACTTGGCACAGGCGAAGAAACAGCAAAACTTTTAACTCTGTCTGCAAATGAAGCCAAATCAATAGTTGTAACCATATGGCTTGAAGGCACTGATGGTGACTGCCTTAACTCCATATTCAGCGATACGATTTCAACTGTTTTGAATTTTGTTGGTCAAAGCACCGGTGCTTGATCATATCAAATACATATAAGAACATATAAAAATTGCGGCGGGCAAATGCCCGCCGCTTTTTTTTATGATTTTACAATATAACTTTACTTAAACTTCCTCTTCTGCGGCTACGCCGGCAAATACAAGTGCTGTAGATATTTTGTCTTTCAGTATAGAGTTAAGGCAGTCGCCATCAGTGCCTTCAAGCCATATTGAGATAGTTATTTTGGTTACTACCCCGGCAGAAAGGTCTCCGATTTTAGTGCCATCAGCCGCTCCTTTATCAGTCTGAGTGTTCAAAGTTAAATCACCTTTGACTGTTGATTCCGCTGCACCTGCCGAGGGCCATTCAGTTGGATTAGAAAGATAAGTTTCATAATCCGCGGCAAGGTTGCCGGTCTTATATCCTTGTTCACTACCCGGTTCCCATATTACGGGGTCTGAACCTTCAACCATTATTGAAACGCGAGCGGCGTTATCTGCTGTTGCTGCAATCTTTCCATCCGTAATAGTGGCACCGTATTTCGTTTCAATTGCAGAATGTATTTTTGTATCACTTATAACAAGGTCATTAGTAGTATCTGCTGTGCATGTCATTGTTGTACCCGTATGAAGATAAAGACCAACAGCGTCATCAGATTTTACCCACAACTCAACCGTAAAATAGCTATTTGCCTCGGCGGGGTCGTTGCCGCCTTTCTTTTTGAATGTTTTACCCTTATCTGTTGTTGTTACATCTTTAAGTGTAACAGCAGCCGCTTCTGTCGTAAGGTCGATAGGCGATAACCCAAGCGTAGTTGCGGATTTACCTATGTAAAGGCTGCCTGTTGCATCTTGCACTTTCAGCTCAAATGAATTAACCTTGGCTGTGTTACTTGTAGTAAACCATGCGAAGGTCGCGCCGACGGATACTGCAAGAGCGGCGATCAACGCTACAACCGCGCCGATCAGTTTCTTTGTTGCTTTCATAATTTTTCCATTCTCCTTAAAATAATTGTTTATTATGTTCAATTTTTTAGGTGTTTTTAACAAAAAACTTTATCATATATCTTGAAAAACCGAACACCGTGTGCTATAATAAAATGAGAGTAATGTAAAAGGCTAAAAAGGTATGAACGAAGAGAAAAAACAAAAGACGTATAAGGTCGTCAACATTGTAGTTAACGTCCTTGTTGTGATAATCCTTGTTTTGGCGCTTGCCGTGACCGTAAACAACGTAGCTTCTTCCAAAAAGGGGTACACGTCTATGTTCGGCAACGCCTTTTTGGTTTGCCAGACGGATTCGATGGTCGGCGAAAAGCCCGCCGAATACGCCGACAAACCCGACGGTTTCAAGCCCGGCGACCTGTTGCGCGTTAAAATTCTGAGCGACGAAGAGAAGAAGAACCTCGAACCGGGCGATATAATCTCTTTTTACGCGCTGAAAAACAGGGAGCGCATAATCAACTCCCACCGCATAATCGCCGTTGAAGTGCAGGCAGACGGAAATGTCCGCTACACCACCAAGGGCGACAATCCCGAGGTTGGCACCGACCCGTACGTCTTTGCGACGGGCACTGAGGAATATTACACGGTAATAGGCAGGGTAGAGGATAATCTCGGCGGCATAGGGAATGTGTTCAACTTTTTCCGATCGTCCACGGGGTTCCTCGTATGTATAGTCATTCCGTCATTCCTCGTCGTGGTTTACTTTGCCGTTGTGCTCATAAATGAGATACTCAAGGGCAGAAAGGTAAAGGCGTCCGCCGACGAAAAGGCGAAAATGAAGGAAGAACTGTTGGCTGAACTGCGCGCGCAGGGTGTTATAACCGACGCGCCCGCGGTTTCGCAGGAGAGCGAGGGGGGCGCTCCGCCCGAGCCTGCGCCCGCCGACGAAAAGGCGGAGGAAGTTCCCGCCGTGCCCGTCGCGGAAGATATAAAGGACGAAGTTCCCGCACCCGCCGACGAAAAGGCGGAAGAGGTTTCGGCTCCTCCCGAAGAGGAAAAGCCCGCGGAGGCAAAGGTTGAAGAGGACAAATCTGTTTCCGCGCCCGCTGCACCCGCGCCCAAGCCCGCGGCTAAGCGCACAGCCAAAAAGCCCGCCGCCAAGCCTGCGGAGGCAAAGGTTGAAGAGGACAAATCTGCTTCCGCGCCCGCTGCACCCGCGCCCAAGCCCGCGGCTAAGCGTACAGCCAAAAAGCCCGCGACAAACGGCTCAAACGGCGCCAAAAAGAATGTAACTAAGCCCAACGAGGGCGAAACAAAATAACCGCATAAAGTTTAAACTTATTGTGAGGAAATAATATGGGGGAATTTTCTCAGTATTATGTTGACTTTCTCTGGACGCTGATCCAGAACATATGGGGATTTATCAAGACAATCGCGCTTGCCATTTATAAGTTCTTTATCCTCGATATCGGCACTTATTTCAGGCAGCTCGGCGGCTCGATAAAGGATTTCGATGTATTGGGTTGGATATGCCTCATACTTATCGTGGCAGTCAATTCAACGCTTGTGTTTTTCCTGTGTTACAGGCTTGCACAGCTTATACGCCGCTATATCGTGTTCCGCAGCAAAGAGGTCGACAAGGACAAATTGCAGGAAGAAGTGGCGCGATTAAGGGAGCAGTGCGACCAGCTCGTCCGTGAAAAAGGTCAGATATTCGCCTTGAAGATGGGCGTAAACGGTCAGTACGAGATGCCCGCGGGCGAACAGAGGGCGTTGCCCGAAGCGGGCGAGGAGCAGCCCGAGGAGGCGACCCCGGGGGCGAGCCGCTTCACAAAACTTATCAATCTCGACGAAAAGTATTCGCGCAATCCCCACGTCATTTACATGGCGGATTCGGATATGCTCACCCTCGACGGCGTGGTGAAGAGGTTTGTCAACTTTGCCGCTTCGCAGCTCAAACTGTACTACACCGAGGAAACTATCCGCCTTTGGTTCGCCGGTCTCGGAACCTCCAAGATAATGATTCTGGAAGGTATCTCGGGTACAGGTAAGACGAGTTTGCCCTACGCCATGGGTAAATTCTTCAACAACGATACTTCCATAATCTCCGTCCAGCCCTCGTGGCGCGACCGCGCGGAGCTTGTCGGATACTTCAACGAATTCACCAAAAAATTCAATGAAACGGACTTCCTCGCGAGCCTTTACGAGTGCACGCTGAGGGAGGACCCCAACTTTATCGTCCTCGACGAAATGAACCTCGCGCGTATCGAGTATTACTTCGCGGATTTCCTCTCCATAATGGAAATGCCCGACGTGAGCGAGTGGAAGATAGACCTTATCCCCGCGCCGCTGCCGTCCGACCCCAAAAATATCGTATACGGCAAGCTGCTCGTGCCCCAAAACGTATGGTTTGTCGGCACGGCAAACAACGACGACTCCACGTTCACCATAACCGACAAGGTTTACGACCGTGCCGTGGCTATCGCACTCAACGAAAAGGCGAGCTTCTTCGACGCGCCCCTCACGGAGCCCTTTAATTGCTCGTATTCCTATCTTGAATCGTTGTTCGACCGCGCGCGTAGCGACTATGCAATCTCCGAGGAGAACGAAAACAAGGTCAAACTGCTTGACGGCTTTATCCGCGACAAATTCAAGATCTCCTTCGGTAACCGTATCATGAAGCAGTTGCGGCTGTTCGTTCCCGTCTACATGGCGGCGGGCGGCACCGAGCTTTCGGGCATAGACTTTATCATTTGCACCAAGATCTTGCGCAAGTTCAACGCGCTCAACCTGCCTTTCCTCATGAAAGAACTTTCCGAGCTCGTTACATTCTTCGACAAGACTTTCGGCAAGGGCAACATGACAAAGTGCATTGCATACGTCAAAGAGCTTGAAAAAATGAACTGAGCCTGACAGGGGGAAAAGAGTATGGAAGAAGGCTATTTAAGGGATTTTATAGGCAAATTTCAGGGCGACGGCGAGATATACGACAAATTATACGCCGCGCTCCGTTCGGGCGACAACAAGCTGTTCCACAACTTCGTGTCGGAGCACTTCGCCCTTGACGACAAGTGGATATATACGATCGAGGGCGCGCTGTTCTCGGTCGAACTCATTGCCCGCAATCCCCGCAGATTCATAAAGGAAGAGGAAGAGATCGTCGACGTAGAGCGCGCCAAGCGCACCACGGCAAAGACCGTTCGTCACCTTTCCTCGCACACGCAGAATATCCAATCGGTTACGTCGGACAACGTGCGCCCCAAAAAGGTGCTCGTCTCCGAGATACAGGAAGATATCGCCATATACGAAAACCGTTTTGTGTATTCGCTTATCGACCGCTTGTCCCTCTTTGTGGAACAGCGTTACCGCGACATAGGCGACAAGGCGAAGAACTTCGACAACACAAATCTTAGCATGCGTTCGGCGTTTTCCATGGGCAAGAGCGAGTTTGAGTGCAGCCTCGATATCAAGGTCAAGGAGCCCTCGCGCGACGTGGAGGCGACGGAAAGGCTAACCGAACTGCTTGAAAAGGTTGAAAATATCCGCAAGCGCATCCGCATTTTAAAGAATTCGGACTTTTATAGGGAGCTTGCCAAGTCCAAGCCCGTAAAGCCGCCCATTCAGAAGACCAACCTTCTGAGAATGAACGTCGACTACCGCAATTGCTATCAGCTGTGGCTGTTCATTTCGGCGTATACCAACGTGGGATACAGCGTAGACGTCACCGAGAAGAATCTTCCCGTCGAGGGCGATTATTTCGACGATTTGACCGTCGTCACGTCGCTCGCCGTGCAGTCGCTCGTCACCGACGGACTTATCCGCCGCGAGACCTACGACGCGATCCCCGCCTCGAAGCGCTCCGAAAAGGACTATAAAGTCGTAACCAACTATAAATATGTGCCCGATTTCGGTACGGACAAGAATAAGGCGGGCGAGGACTCCGTCAACGAGTACTATTTCCGCCAGATGCGCAACGAGCTGATAAGGGCAACCCGTCGCAACGCGATAACCGAGGAAAAACAGCTCGACCTCAACTTTTCGCGTTTTTTCAAGGCTATCGCCAAGATAAACGGCTCAATGTACAAGGACATAATCAAATCCGAGTACGAAAAGCAGCCCAAGGGCAGGTCCGATATACAGAAAAAAGAGGCGGCAGTCGGCAACCAAAAAACGCTGCTTAAACGCTATCACCAGCTCGCCAAACTGCAAAAGAGCGAGTTTGAAAAGACTTTAAAGCTCGAAAAGCGCGAGCTGTTGAAACTCGAAAAGTTGCAGGCGGATCTGAACAAAGCCAAAAAGCGCCGCGTAGACAAAATCGAGGCGAACAGAAAAAAGCAGGAAAAGCTCAAAAAAATCGCCTCTCAGTCCCGCCTTGCCGAGCAGAACGCCGCCGCATACGAGCGCGAATTGCGCGGTATGGCGGCAGCGGAAGCCGCCCGCAAGGAAGAGGAGAGGCAGCAGCGCCGCGAGGAAGCCAAGCGCGCTCGCGAGCTGAAAAAATATCAAGAATTGAAAGAAAAATTCGATGGAGAAGACGAGTAAGAAAAAGATTTTTTCCGTTATCAGCTTCTGTCTGTCGTTGATTATCTTTATCTTTGCTCTGACCGTTTTCATAATAACCTTATCCGCCCGCGCAAAAAACCGCCCCGCCGTGATCTTCGGCTATTCAATGGCTGTCGTGGCGACCGGCTCCATGGAGCCCGAAATAATGGTGGGGGATCTGGTGATAATAAAGTCGTGCGATATTTCCTCCGTGGAAGTCGGTCAAAACGCGGTTTTTATCGGTCAGTCGGATGATTACAAGGATAAGTGCATCGTCCACAAGGTGGTTGAAATTTCAACCGAAAAGGACGAATACGGCAACGACATTACGCTTCTTACCACAATGGGCATAGCGACGGGCGTGCCCGATAGGGATAAGGTAACGGCGGAAAATTTTATCGGCATAGAAATATATAATTCGGCTCCGCTCGGAACGGTTATGCTCTTTCTTCAAAACCCCATAAATTGGGCGTACATGCTCGTAATTTTGGTGGCTGTGGTCATAATCGTGATACAGATCAAGCGGATAGTAAAAAGCTCCCGCAAGCCCAAATTGGACGGGGAGGAGGAGAAGAAGGAATAAATATATAACGGCGCCGCAAGAAATTCTTGCGGCGCCGTTGTTTTGTTTTATGGATTATGGAACTGTAAATGTGAATGCGCTAGCATATTTAAACTTTACGCTGCCGGAACCGCTTGTTTGCGGTTCTGCTTCGTTATTATAGGTAACATCAAAAGAAGTGCTGGTTCTGGCAAAACTTATATATAATGTTGCGGAAATTGAATCATAATAAATTCTGACTTGCGAGGCTGTGTAAAGTTTATTTGCATAAATAAAGTTACCCGGTGCAAGTGTTTTGGTGCCATTATCACCGTCGGTGTAGGATACTTCTTCTTGATTTATAGTGACATCGTCATAAATAAAGTCTATTGCGGAGAGCCCTTCACCGAGTTCGCCCGTATCGGCATTGCCACCTTCCATACCTGTGATTTTAGCATAATAAATACCAATCGATTGATCAGCTGAGCCTATAACATAAGCTCCAGGGCCACCATATGTTTTATCTCCGATTTTTACAGTGCTCAAATCAAATTCCACAGCGATTGGTGTTAATGCATCTCCATTATTCTTCCCTGAACCATTGAGTAAAATAGATTGATAAGGTTGATTGATTTGTTCTTTATATACACTTGTCTTATCAGCCTCATTCGTTATTTTAAAATTTGATGGCTGCAAATAAGAAGGAATACCATTAGTATCATCTACCTTATAAATACCTAATTTTCTATCATATTGCGTGTTGGAATTTGAAGCTGCTATAACAAAAACTTTGGCATTATTACTAACGACATTTACCTTTATACTTCTTGAAAAAATATTAAATTTTCCACTATCCTCTGTTGTTCCATCTTCATTATAAACTGTTACAGTTTGTTCGCTCATGTCTGTAATTTTGTTTGCTGTCATAAATCTAAATGTAAGTTTTTTTAATTCAGCATTAGATGTGTCTACTATTTTAGATTTAATTGAATTAACTGTTGTGTCTGTTGATGTCGTTGACAAATCTATTGTCATATCTGGTGAACCAAAATATTCAATTTGTGAAGCATTTTTTAGTGCTTCATTTGGGTCTATCGTATTAAAATAGTAAATTTTAGTCATAGCATGGTCATTACGAAGTCGTGCTTCTTCATCGCTTCCACCAGATGTTGTAAATGAAAGGGAGCCTAGACCTAGATAATTATTATTTGCAGAATTTATCCAAATATTGTTTTTAAAATATAAGTCGCCGGCTTTTGTTGAACTAGTTGTAAAATTTATGTATGCATCCGACGAATGGTCATTATAAATTTTTGAATAAATATCGTCAGGATAAAAAATACCAGTATCTCCATTACCAGAAGAGGAAGAATCACCGCCTGTTATGGAGTTGTTCTGTTTTGCTGTGTCGCTCATGTCGCCTAAGATGCTGTTATAAGTTTTATATTTATCATCTCCACTCATTTCGCGCAGTACTGAATATTTCCCGCCCTTAACACCGATTGACGAAGCCTTGCCGTTTACATAACCTATTGCCAACCCAACTGCCGCAGGGTCAGCGGAGGTAATTGCTGAATAGGTAGTATTTACGTTTGAAACCTCAACTGTGGGGTCAGCTAAAATGAAGTTCTTTATTTCGGACTTCGTTTCCGTCATTCCGAACATTCCCACCGCATTGGAAAATTTGTAATCTGCATCTGCAGGGTTACCGTGCAAGACATTTTTATTTGTTGATACAATCAAACCGTCAATTGTATGTCCATTTCCATTAAAGACGCTGTTAAAAGGATTAGTCGCATTGCCGATTGGCGGCAAAACATAGCCTTTTTCGATGGTAATATCCGCGCCCAACTCAAAATAAGTTCCCGGAACTATTTTGCCTGTATTTTGCAGCCATGCAAGGTTGAAGAGGTGAGTAGGGGTAGTAATGCCGTAAGGTCCATGAATTTGTCCGTCGCCATCTTTATCCTTTGTACCGTCGCCGTATGCGAAATATGCGCCGGCGGAAGCTCCCGTAATTTCAAGTTCAGCGTCCTTTGCCGAAAACCACGCGAAAACATTGCCTATTACAATAGCAATAAGCAATACAGCAACTATTAAGTTGAAAATTCTATAGCGGATTTTCATATTTATCGTTTTTAACCCAAAACAAATATAATGTCGGGCGCAAATTCAATTCTTGTGCTAAGGTTGGCTTCTTTAGGCCACTTGTTCAGCATAATAGCATACAGAGCGTTAATATAATCGGCGTTATAGTCCATTAGTATATAGGCATAGTCGTCAGCCGTGTTATAAGTAATGTCGTCAATTTTTTTTGTCTTTTCAATCCTACCTTTATCATTCGCGTCTCCGACAAAGGCTTCAGTGACGAAAGAATAATTTTCGCTGCCCACCGTATACTCTGTGGAATCGTGTTCGCCAGACAAAGACGTTAAAGTGACTGCGTTGGAGAGATAATTTTGCCCTATAAAATTATCGAATGAATCGGTTTTATAAACGTCGTCATGATTAAGCGTTGCATTGAGAGGGATAGTTTTATTGTCGTCGCTATAATTAAATTTAAAAGTAATTTCCAAAATTACAGCAGTAGTGGAACCCGTGTCTCCCGTGGAACGGGGCGTATAATCTTCCATCCGGGCATCTTCCAGTCTTTCGCCTTTGGTATAAGTTTTTCCGTCAGTTGAAGTTGCTTTATATGCGGTTACTTCAAACTTCGCAACGTCGCCGGAAGTGGTTTGCGTTTCAATGCCGTTGGTTTTGGCGGTGTTTATCGTGGTGAACCATGCGAAAACGGTAAAAGCCGCAAGCGCAATCGCCGCGACAAGACAGCAAACAGAAGCTATTATTCTGAATTTACCGCTCTTCATTTTCCACCTCGTTATATTATAATATATTATAATATAAAAGACTTTGTATGTCAACAGAGATGTAAAAAAATATAAAATTTTGCAACATATTTACAAAAATTTTTGCCAAATTGAGAGGAATTTTCCTTTTTAACATTTTTTGCCGTTTTCAGGGGCAAAATTGCTTTAAAAGCCGCCGTTTTTAGTAACTCTGAATTTGTTGCCGCTCCGTCGTCGGCGTTTGTTTTTAACAAAATAAATCCGCGCCAATTTCCGGCACGGAATTCGCTCCTCTGCAGGGGCGCCTTGCCTCTGGTCTTGCTGCGCAAGGGCGTCGTCGGCGGAGAGCGGGGAGGGAGCAAGAAACTTCAAAACAGTTCCGCCTCCTCGCGCGGGGTCGAAAGAATATTTCACTCCTCCGCACGTCACCAAAATGGGGCGCCTGACAAGGCACCCTTCCGCCGGTCTTGCTGCGCAAGGGCGTCGTCGTCGGAGAGCGGGGGAGATGGCAAGAAACATCAAAACAGTTCCGTCTCCTCGCGCGGGGTCGAAAGAATATTTCACTCCTCCGCACGGCACCAAAATGGGACGCCTTGTCAGGCGCCATTCCGCCGGTCTTGCTGCGCAAGGGCGTCGTCGGCGGAGAGCGGGGGAGAGGGCAAGAAACTTCAAAAAATTTCCGTCTCCTCGCGCGGGGTCGAAAGAATATTTCGCTCCTCCGCACGGCGCCAAAATGGGGCGCCCGACAAGGCGCCATTCCGCCGGTCTTGCTGCGCAAGGGCGTCGTCGGCGGAGAGCGGGGAGAGGGCAAGAAACTTCAAAACAGTTCCGCCTCCTCGCGCGGGGTCGAAAGAATATTTCGCTCCTCCGTACGGCGCCAAAATGGGGCGCCTTGTCAGGCGCCCCATTTTGGTGCCGCTGGTCGGGGTCGAACCGACACGGTATCGCTACCACTGGATTTTGAGTCCAGCGCGTCTGCCAATTCCACCACAGCGGCA
>CANQXZ010000013.1 GCA_947627955.1 uncultured Clostridia bacterium | reverse complement strand
CGCTTGCCGATCTTTTCCTTTACGGCAGGGAGTTCCTCGCGGGCGACGTTTTCCGCATAGTCGAGGTCGATATCCACAGAGAGCCGCGGAAGTTCGACCGTCGTCAGATTGATCGCCGTGCCGCCTTTTAGCGCGAGCTTCCCGCCAATTACAGAATCGGCATTAAGAAATTTCAAGACCTCGGCAAGCCGCAAAACCTTTTCGAGCGTCTCCTTGATGAAGCCCGTCTGCGCCGCCAATGAGTTAAGATATTGCTTTGAAAATTCCATTTAATAACCTCCTCCGATCCGAGCGATGAGATTTTTCGGCGCCATCAGCTGCCACTCGGAATTGTATTCCACTTCGCTGTATTCGTCCTTTAAGAAATACTTCACTTGCCTTGTCAGATGTCGTTTACATTCGTCAAAGAAAGCGTCCGACAAGCCGAATTTGCTCTGATACTGTTGCAGAATATACCCCGCCTTTTGATAGAGAAGTATACAGTTGTAGGCATCGAGCGCGCCGAGCAGTTCTTTCTCGTTGAGAATGCGAATTTGCCCGAGCGCGCCGAGCAGTTCGTCGATCCCGCCGCAAGCATCGATATCGTCGATACAGTCGATCACCGTGCGTTCGAGCGTGGTGACGCGCACCCCCGCCTGTTCGATATACACGATACCGTAACTGTTGTTCGGCTGTTTGCGGATATAATCGATATCGCGGAAGGTAAACGAATTAAACCGCGACTTACTCCCGACCGTCACCGCATGAAACACCTGATTTGCCGCGCCGTAAAATTCCAATGCCGAATGATAGCAGAGAAAGGCGTCGTCCGCGATCTTGCTTGCGATCTCGAATTTCGTTGCAAGCAGTTCTCCCCTCGCATCGGCAACGACGTAAAGCCCCTTACGCACTTTTGTGATTTTCTTTGCGCGAAGCTGCCCCGCAATCCAATTTTCGTATTGCATATCGCTCGAAAACTGCGGGCGCATATCCTTTTTTGTGATAACATATGGAATCCATTTTACCATAGCCAAACCACCCGATTTTTAACTATTATAGCGCGAAATAATGCAAATGTCAACTGCCTTGCGCAAATTTGGATAATAATATTGCAAAAAAAAGAAAGTCCATGATTTTTGCCTCACGAACTTTCTTACCATAACTTCCCGCTTCAGATGTTTCCCTTAAAGCACTTGTTCTGTTGCGCCCGTGGCGCCTGCTGCCCCTGCGGGACCTGCGGGACCTGTTGCACCCGTTGCGCCCGTGGCGCCTGCTGCCCCTGCGGGACCTGCGGGACCTGTTGCACCCGTCGCGCCTGTGGGACCCGTTATGCCCGTAAGGGTATTGACGTACACCGTGCGGGTAGAGCCGCAGCCCTGACCGTAGCCGCCGCAACCGCTGTTCCAGCCGCCGCAGCCGCAGCACGAATAAAATACGGATATAAATTTATTCATTATTTACCTCTCCGGATAATTTCTGTCTGAAATATCTCACGTTACGGAGATAATTTTCGTTTTGCGGCTTTGCTCTCCCCGCGCGCTCGTTGAAGGCGCAAGCCCTCTTCAAGTCGCCGAGGCGGTCGTAGAGCACGCAAAGCTGCATGCAGGGTATAAATTCCGAATAGTCGGCGTTGACGAACCCGCCGAGGGCGAGCTCGCGCTTGCAGCCGAGGGCGCAGGTATACCAATATACGGCGGCGGGGTGGTTGTTTTGTTCCATGAACTTTCCGCCGAGTATACAGCAGAACTGCGCGCGCGGGCGGTCGTATTCCAGCGTCTTTAAAAGCGCATCCCGCGCCTTTGCGGCGTCGCCGAGACACTCATAGCAGTGCATGAGGTTAAAGCACGCCTCTATCTTGTTCTCCGTCCACCCGTCACCCTTGAGAAATTCCGCCAATACGGCGGCAGCCTCCGCGTACATGCCGTTGAACATCAGTTCCCTGCCGTAATAGAACCGCGAACGGCTGTCGGGGAGTCCGCCTCGGGCGATCTGCCCAAGGTATATTTTCAGGTTGCGCATCGGGTCCTTCTGCGAAATTTTTCTGTGGTCTATGCGCGCCGCGGAATACACGGCTTTCCCGCGCGGAGACACCGCTTCGTGCACGGCGCCCGAAAAGCGGTAGCCCGCCGAGCGGCGGAATATCCTCTCGCGGTTGTAGACGAAAACGGGGACGTCGCCGTCGAACGCCGCCGCGTACACGAGATACGCCATGTCGAATCCGCCGCCCGAGACGAGCTCTCTTATGAGCGCGCAGTTTTCGTCGGTCACCACGTCGTCGGCGTCCAGCCACATCACATAGTCGCACGTAGCTTTTCCGAACGCGAAGTTGCGCGCCGCGGAAAAGTCGTCGCACCACTCGAAAAAGTACACCTTGTCGGTGAAATTTTTTGCGATATCCACAGTGCCGTCGCGCGAGCCCGTGTCCACTATCACTATCTCGTCGGCGAACTTTTCAACGCACCCTAGACACCTTTTTAAGACCTCTTCCTCGTCTTTGACTATGAGGCATACGCTTAACGTCATTTTACCCTCTTGCAGTATTATATCGTATGCAGACCGCCGACGAATTGTTTAAAGGGCGCAAAAAAGGCTCTCCCCGCGGGGAGAGCCTTGAAGTTACTTTTTTTCAGTACGCGCGGGCAAAAATCACCACGTGTTCGGCTTTTTTGCCGCATACCGCGCATTTTTCGGCTGTTTCGCCCTCGGCGAACACCCTCGCCGTGGCGGCTGTGACCGCCTTTACCTTGTCCTCGCATTCGCGGCAGCCGCACCAGCCCGCCTTTACGAAATTGCCCTTTTCCACGCCGTCGTTTATGCCGTCCAGATCGTCGGCGCAGACTATCCTGCCGTCGCGCCGCTTTCTTGCCGCTTCCAGCATGTCCTTCTGGATTGCCGACAGAAGGGACAAAACAGTCTCCCCTATGCCGCCGAGGGGATATTCCTCCTTCACGAGGGTATCGCGGCGGAATATCGCCGCCTTGCCGTTTTCTATGTCGCGGGGACCTATCTCTATCCTTACGGGCACGCCCTTCATTTCCCACTCGTTGAACTTCCAGCCGGGGCTGGCGTCGGAGCTGTCAAACTCAACACGTACCGACATTTTTTCGAGTTCAGCCTTGACTTCGAGGCACTTTTCCACCACCCCGCCCTTCTTTGCGGCGATGGGGATTATGACTGCCTGCACGGGCGCGACTTTGGGCGGGAGCACGAGCCCGCGGCTGTCGCCGTGAGCCATGATAAGCGCGCCGATAAGGCGGGTCGAAACTCCCCAGCTCGACGTATACGCGTACTTTTGCGAGCCGTCCTTGTCGAGATATCTGATTTCGAACGACTTTGAAAAATTCTGACCGAGATAGTGGGAAGTGCCCGCTTGCAGGCTCTTGCCGTCCTTCATCATGGCTTCCATGCCGAATGTGGCTACGGCGCCCGCAAATTTTTCCTTTTCGGTCTTTCTGCCGCATATCACGGGAATGGCGAGCACGTTTTCGGCGAATTCCTTATATACGCCGAGCATCTGCATGGTCTCTGCCATCGCCTCCTCTTCCGTGGCGTGTGCGGTATGCCCCTCCTGCCAGAGGAATTCGGAAGTGCGCAGAAAAGGACGGGTGGTCTTTTCCCACCGCATGACGTTGCACCATTGGTTTATCTTTATTGGCAGATCGCGCCATGATTGCAGCCAGCGCGAATACATTGTGCCTATTATCGTCTCGGAAGTGGGGCGTATCGCGAGGGGCTCGGCGAGCTCTTCCCCGCCCGCGCGGGTGACTACCGCCACTTCGGGCGCAAAGCCCTCCACGTGCTCCGCCTCCTTTGTAAAGTAGCTCATGGGTATGAGCAGGGGAAAATATGCGTTTTTGTGCCCCGTCGCCTTGAAACGACTGTCGAGCTCCGCCTGTATATTCTCCCATACGGCATAGCCGTACGGGCGGATGACCATGGTGCCCTTGACGGGTCCGTAGTCGACGAGTTCCGTCTTTAAGACGACGTCCGTATACCACCGCGGGAAGTCCGCTTCTATGTCGGCGATCTGTTCTACGAAATTTTCTTTGCCCATAATTTACGTCCTTTGGATAAATATATCGCATTATAACATATATCGCCGCAAAATGGAAGTGTTTTTGGGGGCAACGGGCAAATAAAGGTAAATTTTGCAAATCAAAAAAATGTTGCCCAACGAGGGATAAACACTTGTAATAACTTCGCGGATATTGTATAATACATACGATGACTTTAAGCGAATTGAAAAAATTGAAGAGCGGCACCGACGTCCGCGGGACAGCCGTCGGCGAAGGCGCGCTCCTCTCCGACGAAGCCGTGACCGACATAATCAAGGCTTTCGCCGTGTGGACAGCTAAAAAGCTGAAAAAGGAAGAGCTGACGATAGCCGTTGGGCACGATCCCCGCGTTTCGGCGCAGCATATCTCCTCCCTCGTCTGCGCCGCGCTGATCTCGAGCGGCGTGAACGTGGTATTTTGCGGGCTCTCCACCACCCCCTCGATGTTCATCCTGTTGAAGGAGAGCGACTTCGGCTGCGACGCCTCGGTCATGATAACCGCTTCCCATCTGCCCGCAGACAAGAACGGGCTCAAATTTTTCACGCCCGAAGGCGGGCTCGACGGGGAGGATATAGACCAAGTATTGTTCCTCGCCTCCGAAAAGATAAGCTCCGCCGGCGCGGGCAAATATTCCGAAAGGTCCTTTATGGACGAATACTCCCGCATACTCCTCTGCAAAGTCGAAAAAGCCTGCGGCTATATGCCGCTGAAAGGCAAGAAGATAATTGTCGACGCAGGGAACGGCGCGGGCGGTTTTTTTGCCGGAAAAGTGCTTGAAAAGCTGGGCGCGGACGTTACGGGCAGCATTTGCCTCGAACCCGACGGCGCTTTCCCCGTACATATCCCCAACCCCGAGGACGGCTCCGCGGTGGCGCATCTGAAGCGCGCGGTAAAGGAAAGCGGCGCAGACCTCGGCATAATCTTCGACGCCGACGTGGACCGCGCCGCCTGCGTGGACGGCGACGGAAACGGGATAACGCGCAATTCGCTCGTTGCCCTTGCCGCCGCCATCGTCCTGCCCGAGAGAGGGGGCGTTATTGTCACCGACTCGGCGACGAGCGTGCACCTCACCGAATTCATAGAGGGGCTGGGCGGCAAACACCTCAGGTATAAGAGGGGATACAGAAACGTGATAGACAAGTGCCGCGAACTCAACGAAAGGGGCGAATACTCCCCCCTCGCCATAGAGACGAGCGGGCATGCGGCGTTCCCCGAGAACTACTATCTCGACGACGGCGCATATCTCATTACCAAGATCCTCATAAGCCTTGCCGCCCTCTCCAAGGAGGGAAAGAGCCTCTCTTCCCTGATAGAGGGCTTGAAGCGCCCCGCCGAGGAAGCGGAAGCGCGCCTCCGTTTCAACACAGAAAGCGTTGATTTCAAAAAGGAGGGCGAAAAAGTCATAGCGGACTTGACCGCGGCAGCGGCGGCGGACCCGTCGCTCGCGCTCTCGGAGGACAGCTTCGAAGGCGTGAGGTTCACTTCGGACTGCGGGACAACGCTCGTAAGGATGAGCGTTCACGACCCCGTGATGCCCGTAAATTTCGAAAGCGACGTGCCCGGCGGGGTAAAGCGCGCGGCGGAAAAGCTGCGCACTCTTTTGGAGGGATATCCCTTCCTCGACTGCGGCGCGCTCGACAATATAATTTCAGAGCCTAAGGAGAAACTTTAATGTCAGTAACGACTAAAAGCGTAGACACAATCAGAATTCTTTCCGCCGAAGCTATCCAGAAAGCCAACTCGGGGCACCCCGGAATGTGCATGGGAGCGGCGCCTATCGGCTATGAGCTGTTCGCCGAACACCTGAATTTCAGCTATCTCAACCCAAAGTGGGATAACCGCGACAGGTTCGTGCTCTCCGCGGGACACGGCAGCATGCTTCTGTACTCCCTTTTGCACCTCTTCGGCTACGACGTTACGATAGACGACATCAAGAATTTCCGCCAGCTCGGTTCCAGAACGCCCGGACACCCCGAATACGGCAGGACGGCGGGCGTTGAGACCTCTACGGGACCCTTGGGTCAGGGCATAGGCAACGCGGTGGGCTTCGCGCTCGCCGAGGCGCACCTCGCCGCCATATTCAACAGACCCGACTACCCCGTGGTGGACCACTATACCTACGTCCTCTGCGGCGACGGCTGCCTCGAAGAGGGCATGGGCTATGAGGCGTGCTCCTTTGCGGGCACACAAAAGCTCGGAAAACTCATCCTACTCTACGACAAAAACGATATAACCATAGAGGGCAGCACCGAATGCACTTTCTCCGAGGACACGGCTACGCGCTTCGTGGCGCAGGGCTGGCAGGTGATACGCGTAAACGACGCCAACGACCTTACGGCTCTCGGCAAAGCCATAGCCCTCGCAAAGAGCGACCTTTCGAGACCCTCGATAATCATATGCAAGACCGTGATAGGTTACGGTTCCCCCCTTCAGAACTCGGCGGACGTTCACGGCGCGCCCATGGGCGAGGAAAACCTGCAAAAGACAAAGGAACAGCTCAATTGGACGTACGCGCCCTTTGAGATACCCGAAGACGTGCACGACCACTGCCTCGCGATAGCCAATTCCAAGCTGAAAAAAGAAGAGGAATGGAACGAGCTCTTCGGAAAATACGCCGTCGCCTATCCCGACCTCGCGCAAAAGTACCGCGAATACATGGACGGGATAGAGCCCGACTTCAAGAAGATACTCGACAGCTTCGAATTCAAAGGTGCGGAAGCCACCCGCACGAGCGCGGGCAAGATACTCAACGAGATAGCCGCGGCGATGCCCAACCTCATGTCGGGCTCCGCAGACCTCGCCCCCTCCACCAAGACGGAGATAAAGGGCGCGGGATACTTCTCCCCCGAAAACCGCGAGGGCAGAAATATCCACTTCGGCATCCGCGAACACGCCATGGCGGCGATATGCAACGGCATTCAGCTCCACGGCGGGCTGAGGATAGTGTGCTCCACCTTCTTCTCGTTCTCCGACTACATGAAGGGCGGCATAAGGATGAGCGCGCTCATGAACATACCCGTGATATACGTCATGACCCACGACTCCATAGGCGTGGGCGAGGACGGTCCCACCCACCAGCCCGTTGAACAGCTGATAGCGCTGCGCTCCATTCCCAACCTCAAGGTGTTCCGCCCCTGCGACGGCAGGGAGACGGCGGCGGCGTACGTGGAGGCGTTTACGCAGAATTCGCCCACGGTGCTCGTGCTCTCCCGCCAGAACCTCGGGCAATACGAGGGCACGGGGCTGAAAGCGCTTATGGGGGGATACGTGCTCTCCGACGCGCCCAAACCCAACGTGATATTGATAGGCACGGGCTCGGAGATAGATCTGTGCATGGGGGCTAAGGAACTGCTCGCAAAGGAGGGCATACGCGCAAGGGTCGTATCCATGCCCTGCATGGAGGAATTCGAGAGACAGACTCCCGAATACCGCGAGAGCGTGCTACCCCGCTCGGTGCGCGCCCGCGTGTGCGTTGAAGCCGCCTCCCACTTCGCGTGGTACAAGTATTCGGGCGACTGCGGCGAGGTGATAGCGATGAAAACTTTCGGCGTTTCGGCGCCCGCAAAGGTGCTGTTCGATTACTTCGGCTTCACGAAGGAGAACGTCGTAAAAGCCGCAAAGCTCTCCATCCAGAACGCAAAGACGAAATAAAAAAATACGGGTGCGCAAATTCCGCGCGCCCTTTTATATGAGGTGAAGCAATGGATCTTGAACAACTTTTTTTGAAGAGACAGAGCACGCGGGAATATTCGGACAGACCCGTTCCCCGCGAAGAGCTGGAAAGGATATGCCGTCTTGCCCGCCTCGCCCCCTCCGCCGTCAACTCGCAGCCCTATAAACTGCACATAGTCACGGGCGGAAAGGCAAAGGAATTCTGCAAATACGTGCAGATATTGGGCAGCAACAGATGGGCTTCGGGCTGTCCCGCGTTCATAGCGATCGAACAGGGTAAGCCCGCCGTGGTGGAAAGGCTCGGGCAGAGGCTGCTAAAAACGGAGTTCGTCCCCATAGACATAGGGATCGCGGCGGCGTATATCGTGCTCGCCGCGGAAAACGACGGGGTGCAGTCCTGCATTTTGGGCATGCGCGACGAAAAGGGCATAGCGAAGTTTTTAGGCGCGCCCGAGGGCACGAAATATCCCCTCGTGATAGCCTTGGGCTACGCCCCCGAGGGCTATCCCGTGCGCGAAAAGAACCGCCGCCCCTTCGGCGAGGCAGTGGACGTGACCGAATGAACCGCATATAGTAAGGGGCTGCCGCGTCCTGCGGCAGCCCCTCTTTTTGTATACCGGAAACAGATTGCTTCGGCGTTAATTTTTTATCTGTCCGCTGTTTTCCCTCGCCGTGGCGAGCATCAGCTTGATCCTGTTTTCCTGATTCACCTTAGTAGCCGACGGGTCGTAGTCCACAGCCACTATGTTTTCGTCCTTGTAGAGGTTTTTCAGCGTCCTTATCGCGCCCTTGCCCGCTATATGGTTGGGCAGACACCCGAACGGCTGGGCGCACACTATGTTGGGAACACCCGTCTCGGCGAGCGCCGCCATCTCCGCGGGGATGAGCCAGCCCTCCCCCATCTTCACGCCCTGGTTGAGCACCTTGTCCGCGCAGGCGCGCAGATGCTCGAATTCGTGCACGGGGACGAAAGTGCCCTCCTCCTCAAACTGCTTTATCACGTTCTTCTGCATGCCGTGCACCACGTTGTACACTATCCTGTATATGAACGCCTTGAACTTGCCCCGCCCGTAAAGCGCGGCGTCGTTGACGACGTTTATTATGCAGTACAGCACGAAATCGAGGAGGGCGGGAACGACGGGTTCGCAGTTTTCGGAGAGCAGAAATTTTTCGAGCCCGTTGTTGCCGAGCGTGGAATACTTGACGTATATCTCCCCGACAATGCCCACCTTGACTTTCTTTTCTCCCGTCCGCTTTACCGCGGCGAATATGTCTATTATCTCCCTGTTTATCTTTTTATACTTTTTATAGCCGCCCCCGCGGAAGGCGTTTTTGACTATTTCCATCGCCCTGTCTCGCGCCGCGTCCGCGCCGCCCTCTTCCGCCTCGTACGGCTTCGTCTGGTTGTAGCACCACATTATGCTGTCGCCGTAGATGATGGCAAAGGCGAGCTTTATGAAGAGCTTTGCCGAAATTTCGAATGAGCTGTCCTTTTCGAGCCCCGAAAAGTTGATGGAGACGACGGGGACCTGCGGGAACTCCTTTTTGATAGCCTTTCTTATCAGCGCCATATAGTTGGAAGCGCGGCAGCCGCCTCCCGTCTGCGTTATCATGAGCGCGGTGTGGTCGAGGTCGTATTTTCCGCTCTTCAAAGCGTCGATATACTGCCCAACGACGCACAGGCAGGGATAACACGTGTCGTTGTGCACGTGTTTGAGCCCCTCGTCTATCACCGCGCGCGTCTCGTTTTTGAGTATCTCTATGTCGTAGCCTTCGAGGCGCAGAAGATCCTCTATTATGGCGAAATGCCACGGGAGCATATCGGGGACGAGTATCTTATAGCTCTCCTTCATGGACTTGTCCCACTTGGGATATTCGTTTGTGTAATCGCGTATTTCTTCCATTGTCACTTCTTTTTAGCCGCCTCTTCTATCGCGGCGAGCATGCTTCTGAGACGTATTTTAACGACGCCGAGGTTGTTTATCTCGTCTATCTTTATCTGGGTGTACAGCTTTCCGTTGCTCTCCATTATTGCCCGCACCTCGTCGGTGGTTATGGCGTCGAGCCCGCAGCCGAACGAGACGAGCTGGACGAGGTTCACGTTTTCGCGCGAACATGCGAAATTAGCCGCGCGGTACAGGCGGGCGTGGTATGTCCATTGGTTGAGGACGTTGACCTTTACCGCCTCGCTCTTCTCGAAAACGCTGTCCTCGGAGAGCACGGCGAGCCCGAGAGAGGTGAGCAGTTTGTTTATCCCGTGGTTTATCTCGTTGTCGAGATGATAGGGTCTGCCCGCAAGCACTATAACCTGCTTGCCCTCCTCCGCCGCGCGCCACAGTATCTCGTCTGCCTTTTCGCGCACGTCCGCGTGGTATGCTTCGAGGCGGGCGAAGCCCTCGTCAAGGGCGGAGGCGATCTCCTTTTTGGAAAAACGGTACTTTTTGAAGACGTTATGCAGCTTGGATACGGCGTTGTCGCGCATATTCAGGTCGATATACGGCATGACGAAGTTGTCCTTGTTGAGCCGCTCGTTGTTGGCTTTCAGAAGCTCGGGATAGTATGCCACGACGGGGCAGTTGTAGTGGTTGACGGAATACCTTTCGTCGAGGTTGTAGCTCTCGCAGGGCATGAATATGAAGTCCACGCCCTCGTCGAGGAGGCTCTCTATGTGCCCGTGCATGAGCTTGGCGGGATAGCAAGCCGTATCCGAGGCGACGGTGTGCTGACCCCTGAAATAGAGCGCGCGCGAGGACTTTTCGGAGAGCACCACCTCGAAGCCGAGCTCTTCGAAAAAGCCCGCCCACACGGGGAGCTGTTCGTACATTCCGAGCTGGAGGGGAAGCCCCACCCTGCCCTTGCCGCCGCGGGAGCCCGTCACACACTCCAAAAGCCGAGTCTGCTTGTAGGCGTAGATGTCGAGGCGCGAGGACGCCGGGGCGAGCCCCGCGCCCCTCTCGCACTTGTTGCCGGATATGTATTTTCTGCCGTCGTTGAAGCGGATAATGTTTATGTTGCAGTTGGAAGTACAGCCGCGGCAGGTGGTCGAAGTGGACGTATATGTAAAGTTTTCGAGCTCTTCGAGGGAGATGACGCCCGAATCCCCTTGCACGTTCTCCTTGGCGTACAGCGCCGCGCCGAACGCGCCCATGAGCCCCGCTATACCGGGTCTTATCACGTTTTTGCCCGTTTCCAGCTCAAAGGAGCGCAGAACGGCGTCGTTCAAAAAGGTGCCGCCCTGCACCACTATGTTCTGCCCGAGCTCGTCGGTAGACGACGCCCTTATGACCTTGTATATCGCATTTTTGACTATCGAAGCGGAGAGCCCGGCAGAGATGTCGTCTATCCCCGCGCCCTCTTTCTGCGCCTGCTTCACCGCGCTGTTCATGAACACGGTGCAGCGGGAGCCGAGTTCCACGGGATGGCGGGCATAGAGCCCCTCCTGCGAGAACTTGTCTATCTCCATGCCCATCGCGCGGGCGAAGGTCTGTATGAACGAGCCGCAGCCCGACGAGCACGCCTCGTTGAGCATTATGGAGTCTATTGCGCCGTTTTTGATCTTGAAACACTTTATGTCCTGCCCGCCGATGTCGATTATGAAGTCGACCTTGGGGTTGAAATGCAGGGCGGCTTTAAAGTGGGCTACGGTCTCCACTATGCCGAAATCTGCCTTTATGGCGCTCTTTATCAGATCCTCGCCGTAGCCCGTGACCGCCGCGCCCGCTATCCTTATCCTGCCGCCGCCGAGCTTTAAAAACTCCCGCAGTTTGCCTATGGCTATATCGAGCGGCTGCCCGTTGTTGGATTGGTAATGGGACCAGAGTATCCGGCAATCGGGGGTTATCGCCATCAGCTTTGTGGTGGTGGACCCCGAATCTATGCCGAGATAGCAATCCCCCTTATAGCTCTCTATATCCGCGAATTCGAGGTCGGTGGCGCGGTGCCTCTTCACGAAATCGGCGTACTCCTCCTTCGATGAGAAGAGGGGCTTGCCCGTTATAATTTCGTCGCTGCCCTTAGCCCTGCCGATCTTGTCTATCAAGACGTCTATGTCCTCGCCGTTTACGCCCGAGGCGTACAGCGCCGCGCCTATAGACATGAAACAGGGCGCGTTTTCGGGGAATACTGCCTCGTCCTCGCCGAGCTTCAACGTGTCCCTGAACGCCTTGCGGAGACCTTTGAGGAAGTAAAGCGGTCCCCCGAGGAAGAGCACGCGCCCGCATATCTTGCGCCCCTGCGCGAGCCCCGAAACCGTCTGGTCCACGACCGCCTGAAAGATGGACGCCGAAATGTCCTCCTTGCTCGCCCCCTGGTTCAAAAGGGGCTGTATGTCGGACTTGGCGAACACGCCGCAACGGGAGGCGATGGGATAGGTCTTCTTCGCGCGCAGGGCGTATTCGTCCATCTGCTGCACCGTGATGTTGAGAAGGGTCGCCATCTGGTCGATAAAAGCGCCCGTTCCGCCCGCGCAGCTGCCGTTCATGCGCTGTTCGGTGCCGCCCGTCACGAAAATTATCTTGGCGTCTTCGCCGCCGAGCTCTACCGCGACGTCGGTATCGGGATAAAATTTGCGTATGGCGATAAACGCAGCCTGCACCTCCTGCACGAAGGATATCCCGCTGCGCTGTGAAAGCCCCAATCCCGCGCTGCCCGTGATAGCCGCGCGGTATTCGCCGGGGAATTGCGCCTTTATCTTGCCGAGTTCGGCTAAAACCGTTTCCTTTACCTTGGAAAAATGGCGCACATATGAACTGTATATGATTTTTTCGCCGTCAATTACCGCCGCCTTTACGGTGGTGGAGCCGACGTCTATTCCGAGTAATTTAGCCATATCTCTTCCGTTCGTCTTACTGTACTATTGAATTATAACATACGCCGCGGGTTATTTCAATTTTATGAGGGTGGAAAAAAGGAGAAAAAATGATAAAATTTGCTTTCACGTAGAGCGCCTGTACTTATCTCTCGTCGCCATGCCGCCGCGTATGTGGCGCTCGGAGAGGTTTTTGTCGAGCACTTTGCGCACGCTTTTGAAGAGTTTTGCGTCTATGAGCCTGAGCCTTTCCGTCACATCCTTGTGCACGGTGGATTTGCTGACGGAAAAGAACTCCGCCGCGGCGCGCACCGTACTCTTCGTCTCCATTATGTACAGCCCCTCTTTTACCACCCGTTCGGAAATATAGTCCTGCATCGCCCCACCCCGCTTTTTTAAGTACTAATATTTTATGTCGTACTATGTCGGGTTATGACGGATGTCCGCGCACCGATATCTTGCGGCAAAAGAAAAGCATCCTAAGAGAAACTCCCCAAAGCGGTAGCAAAAAGAGCAATCCAGTTCCAGCTAAAATGAATGGACTTTTTATTTTTTTCCAAATTTATTCATTTACATAATTATATTATATCAAATTGTCAACGGTCGGATCGCGTTAAATTTCAGCTCCTCACTCGCGAGGCGGGAAAATTTTTTTGCAAAATAACCTCACCCCCCCCCCGCTTGATTTTCGCGGATGGTTATAGTATAATGACGGCGATATACGATATTTTAACGGAGACGGAGCAGTGAAAAAATATATCCTGCCGTTGGCGATACTTGCGGTTTTTTTAAGCGTGGCAGTCGTGCTGTGGCTGACGAAAGACAATCTCTTCTATCTATTCAATTTCGGCTATATCGGCGTTTCCATCTCCCTCGGGCTCTTTCTCTTTATCGGAAAATACAAATACGCCCGCCGTGTGACCCAGCTTCTGGTCGGCTGCTATATGCTGGTCTACCTCGGGATAATCTGCAACGAAAACATGCAGATAGAGGGATTTTGGTATTATCTCTTCACGGGAGTTTTCGAAGCGGCGACGATACACTACGCGGTGGCGAAAATATTCGGTCCGCTGATATTCGGAAGAGGCTGGTGCGGATACGCCTGCTGGACGGCTATGGTGCTTGACTTCCTCCCCTATAAGCAGCCCCGAAAACCTCGCAAAAAATTGGGTTGGATACGCTATATCACCTTCTTTTTGTCGCTTGCCTTTGTCGCCGCGCTCTTTTTCGCCCACGTAGGCAATCTTGACAGGATCATGTTCTGGGCGTTTATAATCGGAAACGTCCTCTACTACGCCGTCGGGATCGTACTTGCTGTCTGCATGAAGGATAACCGTGCATTCTGCAAATACGTCTGCCCCGTTACGGTATTTTTAAAACCCATGAGCTATTTTTCATTGCTCAGGATAAAATGCGACAAAACCAAGTGCGTTTCCTGCGGAAAATGCAAACAGGTATGCCCGATGGACGTAGACGTCACCGACAATTCGCTAAAGCGCGCGAACGGAACGGAATGTATACTCTGCATGGAATGCGTGAAGAACTGCCCCAAAAAGGCGTTATGATATTTTTATCTTGCAACGAATAATTTTGAATTTTCCATCAATTAACAACGCGCCTGCGGACAACATTCCGCAGGCGCGTGCATTATTACTTTTATTTTTCATTTATCGGCAGAGCTTTGGTGATGCACCATTGCTTTAAATTTTCCGTATACCTATTTATTAACTTTTTTTGAATAACAGTTCGTGCAACCGCTGCGGCGAACGCAATTACAATAGCTATATAATTGATACTCTTGAAAAAATCAAATTCCACTTCCCAAATAATGCAATATATGCCTTTGTCAAGCAACTGATAAACCCATATTGTACCACATATAATTTGTATTGCACCAAATATTAAGTTGGACAAGATAATAAGAACGGTATATTTTATTGATGATTTATCGGCTTGCCTGTATGCGGCGTTAAGGGCAAAAGTCCATTCGTTTGCCTTTTTTGAAACATTGTTCAGAGAATTTTGATGTTCTTTGCAGTACTTTACGCCGTCAATTTCGGTTAAAGACATTTTGTTAGCCGCAAGTATATGTAAAAAATTGCATTTTTCATTAAAAATACTTACTATGCTCATAGCGATAAACTCTATAATGCCGTAAGAAATAAACGCAATATGAATTGTCCGCTGTGCGCTATTCAAGGCATAAATAAGTTCCAACGGGTCTTTAGGCAACGTGAAGAAAATTATACCAATTACGACCCACGCGCCCGTGGCTAATATCGGCAGACACGACCCGCCGATTATCCACGCAATTTTTAAAATCAATGACTTACTTTTTATATAATCCCTGAAATCATTCTGAATGGATTGATTTTCATTATTCGTGGAATAGTTGAACACATGTCCGCAGTTTGGGCATGATCCCGGACGATTCGTAAAGACAGAATTACAGTCGGGACATATCGTAATCTCGCACCCGCAGTGAGGACATGATTTTGCATTAGAGGAAATTTCTTTTCCGCATTCGGGACAATTTATCAAAGCCATTTTATTTCATACCTTCCTTTTCCTTAATTTGTTTATATTCAAGATAATATTGCGACTCCGAACCCCACTTCCAGGCTATCGCAAGATTATGAGTTTCGCCTAACCACTTTTCAAAATCAACTCTGTCTTTTACCATTTTCTCCATTACTTCTTTATGTTTTTTAATGGTTCTTACAAGCAGGAACACCAAAACGCCGATTATAATTACATTTATAACGCCACCTATTAAAAGTATAATACTGACAAAGTATGCTGCCATACTTATCCCAATCAACGGGAATGCAAACCAAATCAGTAAAGCTACATAAATACAAAGTTTTCTTTTATAAGTTGTATGTTCGGCATTAAAGTCTTTCGGAAATTCTCTTCCCTTCATAAGGTATTCTTTTTGCAATTCCGATTGTTTTGACGGCGAAAGCGCATAAAAATTTTCAGCTGACGCCTTCAATTTAGCCCCGCAGTGTACACATGTGCTTGCACTGTCACTTACGCTTTTGCCACAGTTCGGGCAAGTGATCAACGACATAATCTTTCTCCTTTTGATACAGATACTGTATATTTAAAATCATTATACAGAAAATGTATGATAATGTCAATAAATTTTGCGGAGATTTGTCGATAATGCTTAAAGAAAGCGTTGGTAAAAAGCTGAGAGAGCGGCGCGAACAGCTACATATGACCCAAAGAGAAGTTGCAGCCTCGCTCGGAGTTGCTCAGCCCGTATACCAGCGTTTTGAAAAAGGAGTTTATGAGTGTAGCTACGAGCAACTTGCGGCGCTATGCCGTCTCTACGATATCTCCGCCGACTATCTTTTGGGAATCACACAATACTGACCGCTTAATTAAAGATAAGAAAAAGGGATCATGAAAAAAGTATTTGACCGGGTATTGGAAATCGTAAAAGCGTGCCTGAACGCAGTTATGGGGGCGTTTTGCTTCATAAGGATCGAGCACGACGTAGCCTACTACCCCAACGACGGGGGCGGCGTGAGGCAAGTCGACTACTATTACAGCATTTACGACAAACTCGCCGGGAAAAACCAACAGTTTCTCGTGTATATCGCCCTCGCGGTGATGGCGGCTTCCGTTGCGCTCTCCGTAGTTTCCTGCATAGCAAAGGACAGCCGCACGATAAGGATAGCGAGCCACATGGTATTCGGCGTCTCCGCCCTGTACTTTTTCGCATTGCTCTTCTATGCCACGCAGGTTCTTCTGATCGGTTATTGAGATACAAATTTACGTGCCGTTTTACAACAAATGTCGGGACCCTCGCGGGTCCCGATTTCTATATTTATGAGCGCAAAAAGCGGCGGGGACGGGCAATATGCCCGTCCCCGCCGCTTTTTGCCGACTGTCAGTCCGCCCTTTCAAAGCCGTTGGCTGCCATAAGCCGTCCGAGCCGCGAGGGAAGATCCGCCGCGCGGAAGAACAGCGCTACCCGCCCGAAGATCCACGCGAAGATAAGTATTTCCGAGAGGATACAGCACAGTATCTTTAAGGGCAGGCACATTCTCTTCCACAGCGAACGCCCGCGCACTATATCCCCCTCCACTGCGCCGTTTTCCGCCTTTGCGCGGAAGATATAGTCCCCATACACCCGGCTCCGGCACAGCGTTATCTCCGCCGTTTTGCCCGACATATCCATGAGCCCGTTCTTATCGGCGTCCGCGAGTACGAATTTATTGTGTTCCCGCCCCGTGACGCTCATCCTCGGCGCGGCGAGGATATACGCGGCGCAGAGGGCGATAAAGCACCCCACGCCTATCCCCGTCCACGCGTTGTAGATATCCGCTTCCGCCGCCTCCATGTCCAGAATGGCGATCTGCGTGGTGAGTATCGCGATAAGCGCCACGCACAGGTTGGCTATCTTGATATTGCGGCAGTAGTGCCCCTTGTCCCTTGCGCGGAACAGCCCCGCTATCGCAAAGCCGAGTTCGCAAAAGGAGATAAAGGCGAGTATCAGCACATACGCCATGCCGTAGTCTTTCGCCTCTCTCTCGCAGAAGAACAGCCTGCACATAAAGCCGACATATGCCGCGCTCGACAGCAGCAGGAACGCCGCCGTGAGCGCGTTGCGCCGCGCAAACGTCTTTTTGTCGTTTTTTATGCCGAGAACGCACTCCGCCTTTGCGAGCAATATCCCCAGCATGTACAGCGCAACGCCTATCAGGTTATAGTCCGTGAAGATCCCAACGACGAGCTTGCCGAGAGCGAGCGCAGCCGAAAGGCACAGCCCTGCAAAGGTGTTCAGCGCCACCCTGCGCTCGTATGGAAGTTCTTTGTACATGCGTATGAAGTTCATTGTGATTTTCTCTCCGCGGACGGCATGATTCAGATGGTCTCAGCCCTCAGAAGGTCGTTGCCCTTTTCGAGAATATTGGCGAGCTTTTCCTCGCAGTCGTCGATAACGGACAGCACCTGTTTGGTCTTTTTTGCCACGAGTCTGGAATACAGCGCGTAGTTCACGCCGCACATAGCGAGCCCCAAAAGCCCGAGCGCGATCCCGCCTATCATTGCGGGGATACTGCCCGTATAGAGCATGACGAGGCACATTCCCCCGCCGAACACGAGCGCCGCCGCCACGCCGAAGATATATGCAAACACGCTCGCGCCCGCCGTCTTGGAGCGGTTTAAGCCGTTTATCTCCCCGAGCGTCTGCTCCGCCTGCCTTTCGAGCTTATTCAGCTCCGCCTTGTGCTTCTGTTTTCTGTCGCGTTTGAGAGACAGCGTGACGCCATCCATGGCGGAGACAGCCGACCCCGTTATCTCCCAGCCGAACGCCTCGTATACGTCCGCCGCCCGAGTGCGGTCCTGCGCCTTGACGGTCACCGTCTTGTACTCATATGAAACAAAATCCTTTTCCTGCATCTTATATAACTCCTTTAAACTTTCGGTATCCCGCGAAAGCCAACGCCGCGCGCGTTTCGGTTGACTTTCCCGTAAGACAAGTGTATCATATAATACGGCGGGCGCAAAGTCAACCGCGCGGAAAGGCGTTCAGACACTTCCCCCGCCGCTGTCCGCAAAGATGAAACAGAAAAGGAGGTTCTGTATCGTGGAATACGCTCCCGAAGAATATACGAGGCACTACATAGTTCAGGCGCTCTTCAAACTCATGGAAGAATACGAATACGAGAAGATAAGCGTGACCGACATAGCCGCGAAGGCGGGCGTGGGCAGGGCGACATTCTACCGCTATTTCAAGCGCAAGGAGGACGTGATAGAGTTCTACTTCAACCACAGTGCGCGGGAATTCATGTTCGAACAGCGTTACTACCCGCGCTGCAAGGCGGACTATACGGACATGGTCCGCAGCGTATTCGGAAAATTCAGACAGAACAAGGAGCGGTTCAAGCTGTTAAAGCGGGCGCACCTCGAGTACCTCTATCTCGGCTTCCTCAACAGAAATTTTGCGGCGATGTTCAATGAGGAATTCGCGGGAGCGAACGCCTACGCCCCCTATCTGTATGCGGGAATGGTGTTCAATGTGTCCATGCTGTGGCTGGAAAACGACTGCGCGGACAGCATAGACGGACTCGCGGAGACAATGATAAACGCCATATACTTCGGACAATAGAAGCCGCCCGCGGAGCGAAACGCTCCGCGGGCGGCTTAAACTATTCGCCGGCTTCCCGAAATCAGAAATTCCAATAACTGTCGACGTATGTATTTGTCAGATATTCGGCGTTGGCGGAAGGGTCGTTCAGGTCTATGGGATCGTATCCTATCCTGCCCTCTTTATTTTGGAACTCGACGCTGATTAGCCCGTCGCACTTCAAAAACGCCTGCTTTTCAATCGAGGTCACGCTCGCGGGAATGGTGAGCCGAGTCAGCTTTCTGCAATATGCAAACGCCAGCGTGTATATTTCCTGCAGATTTTGGGGAAGATATACCTCTTCCAGATTATAGCACTCCATAAAAGCCAACGCACCTATCCTTTCAAGGCTCTTGGGGAGATATACCTTCTTCAGCTGCGGGCAACCGATAAATATTTCCTGCGGCAACTCCTTCACGCCGTCCGGCACGACGAGTTCTTCCATATACCGCTTGCCAAGATACGTGGCGCCGGCGTTGAATATGGGATTTTTAGATGAGCTTCCGTCGTTGTAACTGTCGTTTATCTCAATATCGCACCAAGCCGCCACGTCGACTATATGCAGATCGATAAGTGAATTCACATTGAAACTGCCGCTATGTATGATTTTCAGACTTGAGGGAATGACCAATTCATTAACAATGAAGTGAGCACCCCAAGGACCTGTGCCGAAGGACGTGTTTCCGAGGTGACAATCCCCGCAAATTTCCCTCACGTTATCCGACAAAATGATACGGCACTTGTAACTCGAACCTTGATAATCGTTTGCGCCGAAAATGTTTTTGACCTTCGTCACGGGCAGCCCGTCGTGGAAGAGCGGGACAATAACGGCGACGGAACTTCCGTCCTCTACCGTATTGGTAGTGCCGGCGCAAATGGAGACGGTATATTCCTCAATTATATCCTCAGCCGTTTCGCCGTGCGTCGTCTCCTTTTCGTAATACAGCCCGACTTCATCGGTATTTGCCCCCACAAAGTTTTTCACCTCTTCGGACTGACGGCATGTGATAACCCTGTGGGAATAGCGCATGAAGCGGTAACTGTTTTCATAGTCCGCTGCGTCGTACTCGGCGTCGCCGTAGAACGCCACGCCGAAATCGAGCCAATCGGCGGCATCCGACAGTATGAGTTGCAGCACCACGCGATAGCCGCGGGCGGCTGACCTGTTCCGGGGTATGGAATAGCCCACGCGCACGCGCGGCACGCCGTTTTCGTTCGTCTCGTCGAAGTCGCTCGTGGACGCCTCTTCGAGCCTCAGGCTGAGATTATCAGCCATGGTGAACGCGGCGTTGAACTTTGAATTCCAACCCGCGGCGGAGAAGTTGAAAACGGTGAAGTCCACCACCACGTAATATGTATTGCCGGGCTCTATCACCGTTTCGGCGTGGAGCTTGCTCTCTTCGATATTGCCCGCGGGGCACTCCTCTTCAGAGGTGAGCCACACCTTATAGCTCACGTTTTCGTTGTAGGCGTTGCCGTCGTCAAAGGGCGCGATGTCGCTCGGTTCGTCCTTGCTGCACGCGGAAAGACACGCCGCGCACGAGAGGGCGAATATGACCGAAAGGATAAAAACGCATAATTTTTTCATTTAAATATCTCCCCGCGGGAAGCTCCCGCCGAACTCTGCATACCGATTATACAATATCGAGTGCTAAAAAAGTGCTAAAAAATCCCCTTTTTTCAACTATTTTTTGCGTTTATTTCCGCCGTACCCGCCGATAATTGACAAAATTCCCTTTTTTGCCTATAATATAGAGCCGTAAAGAGGTCGAAAATGTACAAAAACAGAGTAAAGGAAAGGTGCAAAAACCCCGAAACGGCTAAATTCTACTACACGGCGCAGTCAATGTTCGGCGTGCTGAAAATTTCGCGCGGGATATTGTTCGTGATAGCCATGATCCCCGTCGTGCTCACCTTTATCCCCGCCATATCCACGACATATGTGTTCATATGCTCCCTCATATCCTTCGGGCTGTCCATTCTCAACGAATCGCTCTCCTCATTTTTGAACGAGTACAAGAAAAAGGCGATAATGGAATACCAGCTATACGAGACGGGAATAACGGGCTCGGAATTCTCCAAGATAGAGTACGACAGGGAGAGCACCAACGAGCTGAACGAGCTGGCTATACGCAAGGGACTGCCGCGGATGCGGGGCAAAGAGCTGTACGAGCCCGACGTGCCCGACGACATTTCCGACGATTACAGCTATCTGTACCTCGCCCGCAGGGAGGCAGCCACCACAAAGTACATGCTCAGCCGCGTATTCTACATATATTTCGTGTTCCTCATCCTGATAGCCGTGTGCTTCGTGTCCGCGATATTTTTCAAGAGCAACACGATGGAGTTCCTCTCCCTTCTGATAACCTTCTATCCCATATTCAGCCCGATAATAAAGGCGTGCGGCAAGTGCAAGGAATGTATGAAGGACTGCACCAAGATGTGCGCCGACATAGATAACTTCTTCGCCGACGGAGACGCCTCCCTCGAACGGCTCGCGAGAATGTATTACTATGTGCAGAACATAGAATTCGAAATGCTGACCAACCGCCCGCCCATATACCCGCTGTTCGCGCGCCTCTTCAAAAAGGGCATAGCAGACCTCGGAGAGGGCGTGACCGACCGCTTCCGCGCGGCAATTGTGGAGCTGAAAGGCAAGTCCATGATACAGAAAGGCTATATGGCGGCGCCCAAGGGCAAGGCGCTTATCACCAAGGTGAACTACGACATGGACAAGCTGAATAAGATCGAAAAGGACAAAAAGCAAAAGGCAAAGCCAGCCGCCGCAAAGCCCGCGGAAAAACCTGCTGAAAAACCCGCACAAAAGGCGGAAAAACCCACTCAAAAGGCAGCCGCAAAGCCCGCGGAAAAGCCTGCGCAAAAACCCGCCGAAAAGCGCCCCGCAAAGGCGCCGCAGGCCACGCCCGCTAAGGGAAAGCCCGCGGGCGGCAAAAAATAAGGATAATAATAAAACAGATATGCGCCCTCGCACGCTTAATATCGTGCGAGGGCGCATATCCCATTACGGCTTCTTTTTGCCGTATTTTTCCGCATAGTTTTCTATGCACCTGCCTATCACTTCGAGGGCGTTGCGCCTGTGGCGTATCTCCTTTACGGCGGTGATCTTGTGTTCGAGCACCTTGTACACCTCGAAAAAGTGCATCATCTCGTCGAAGAGGTGCTGCGGCAGATCGCCCACGTCGCAATAATTCCTGTACATAGGGTCGTTTTCGGGCACGGCTATTATCTTTTCATCCTTTTCGCCGTCGTCCGTCATCATTATTACGCCTATCGGCGCACAGGTGACGAGGGTCATGGGGAAAATAGACTCCGTGCTGAGAACGAGCACGTCGAGCGGGTCGCCGTCCTCGGCGAGCGTGCGCGGGATAAAGCCGTAGTTCGCGGGGTACACCGTGGAGGTGTACAGCACGCGGTCGAGCCTGAGCATGCCCGTAGCCTTGTCGAGCTCGTACTTGCTCTTGCTCCCCTTGGGTATCTCTATCAGGGCTTCGAACCTCTCTGCGGTTATCCTGTCGGGCGATATGTCGTGCCAGATATTCATTTCCGTTTTCCCCCTGCGTGTAAATTATATCACAGCCAACGCGCCGCTGTCAATATGTCACTGCGCGCGACGGGTGGCAGGAAAAGTAGACGAGCTGGAACTTTTGGGAAAGCCCCTTTAAGAGCTCCTTCACCTTTTCCATGTGCGCTTCGTCGAGCCCCGTGAACGGGTCGTCGAAGATGAGGAAGGGTTTTTCCCCCGCGTACATGTTCTCTATGAGCGCCAGTCTGAAACAGAGCGCGCATATGCTCCTCAGCCCCGAGCTGAGGTGCTTTTCGCTCCTCTCCCTGCCGCACCTTTCGTAGCGCACGGAAAAGTCCGCGCCCATAGTCACCTTTTCGCCCAACGTCTTCTCGATGAGCGCGGAATAGTAGACGAATTTATCCTTTACGGGGCGCACGTACCTGTCTTTCAGGTTCTTGTCCGCCTGCTCCAAAAGGGAGATCGTCTCCGTTATCAGGTCATAGTCGTCCCTGTATTCCGCAAGGCGCTGTCTCGCCCCGTCGCGGGCTGCGCGCAGATCGCCGAGCTTTTCCGCCTCCCTCTCGTCGTCGGTCACCTCGGAAAAGAGGGCGTTCTTTTTGTCCTGCGCGGCGGCGAGGGCGGCGTTCAGCGCGCCCAAATCCTGCTTGCCGTTCGCGGGGCGGTCGTAAAGCCCCTTTTCCTCCCTGAATTTGGCGGCTTTGCGCTCCCGCTCTTCTATGTCCTTCACCGCGGCGTCATAGCCGTCGCGGTCCTTTGCTATGTTCTTTATGCCGGCGGCTATGCCGCTTTCTTCAAACCCGTATTTGCGGCAAAAGAGGACTATGGGCTCCCTGTTTTCCGCGACGCGCTTATTGAGCTCCCTTTCCTCCCTCTCCGCCTTGCGCTTTCTCTCCGAAAGGTCGTTATAGGCGTCCGCGTCCGAACGCAGGGAGGCGAGCCTTTCGACATAGCTCCCCGCGGTCAGCCCGTACGAGGCAAAGAACTCCCCGAGCTTTTCATCGAGAGCCCTCTTCTCCCCCGATTTGGTCTCCTGCAACGCCTTTTCGCTCTCGCGGGCGCTTTTCAGCTCCCCGTAGCGCGCCGCGTCGCCTATAAAGCTCGCCGCGGCGTACGCCGCGCCGTCCGAAAAGGAGTAGCCGTAAGGGGTGAGCGCGGAGGCAAGCTCCGCGTATGCGGCGTCGCGGCGGGCGTTGGCTGCCGCCTTTTCGGGGCTTATCCCCGCGCCGGCCTGCGCCGATCCCACCTTTTTATTGAGATACAGAAATCCCGTAACGAGCAGTCCCGCGGCTCCCGCGACAATGAGGACTATGCCAGCGACGAGCTGAAAGAACACGACCGCGATCCCCGCCGCCGCAACGAGCATGGATACCGCCGCCGCGGCTATATACGCGCCCTTTTTCGCCACGCCCTTTGCGGGCGCGTTCACGCTGCTGTCGGGAATGCGCGAACACTCCGCCTCCGCCTCTTTATAGCGAGCGGCGAGCTCTTTGACCTTTGCCGTCTCGCCCTCGGACGGCTCGCGCAGGGCGAACCTGCGCATTATCGCGCTCTCGTTTTCGGTGAGGTCCTTTTCAGCACGCTCCGTGACGTACGAGAGCTCCGCCGCAGCCGCGATGTCGGCTTCCGCCACGGCAAGCCGCGCCCCGTCGGGCACGCCGCCCGAAAATTCGGCTGAAAGGGCTGCAAAACGCGCCCCGTCCTCCTCCGTGAAAGACTTTCCGTCTGCGCGCGCCATGAGTTCCTTTTCTCTGCCGAGCGCCTCTTCCGCCGCGCTTATTTCCGCCTTTTCGGGTATCCCGCGGGGGTAGCGGCGTTCAATTACGGCTGCCGCCTCCCGCTTTGAGGCGATCTCGGAGAGCAACGCGTCGTAGTGCTCCCAATCGTTGAGCACCACGTTTTCGGACTGCGCCGCGCTTATCCGCGCGCCAAGCCCCGCTATCTCCTTTTCCAGCCCGTCGAGGCGGGCATACTTTTCCTGCAACCCGTCCGCTATCACCTCGGCGTTTTTTATCTCCTCGGAGAGCCCGTTTATCCGCGCGGTCTCGCGCGAAATGAGGTCGTTTCCCATCCGTGATTTCTTGTATTCCTTGCCCTTGTTCCCGAGGCGCAAAACTGCCGCGTCGAGGTTAGAGCCGTCCTCGCCGCCCGCGACGAAATTGTTGAGCTTGGCATTTATGCCGCCCGTGGAAGAGACCTCCACGTCCGCGCCTGAGAGGAACGCCGTCCTCTCGAAAGACTGCCTGTCTATGCCGAAGAACTTCTCGCCCGCGCTCCCCTGCAAAGGGGTTGGAACGCCGTCCGTATACAGCGTGAAGGAGTCCTTTGTCTCGCTCTTTTCGTCGAAAAAGCGCTCTATCTTATACTGTTTTCCTCCCGCCTCGAAGAGCACGCTGCCCCCGAAATTGCCCCCCGCAAAGGGCGCGAAGCGACGGCGTTCGTTGAACCCGCTGTTCGCCCTGTCCGAGTCGAGCCCGTAGAACATCGCCTTTAAAAAGGAGGCGAGGGTGGTCTTGCCGTAGCCGTTTTCCTCGCAAAAAGCCGTGAGCGCGGGGTCGAACCTGAAGTCCGCGCCGCTCAGCTTGCCGTAATTTTCTATGTGACAGGAAAGAAGTTTCATAATTCTATGTTCCTCCCGCCGAGCGCTTTCAGCCCGAGCGCGATTATCCTCTTTTTCCTCTCTTCGGGAATGCCCTCCGCGGCGGAAACCACGCGCACGAATTCGCCCCTGAGCGAGAGGTCGCCCTCGAACGCCCCGATGTCGAGCTTTTTGACCGTCTTGTCCTTTACGTCGGCAAAGAGGCAATCGCCCGCGAGATACGCCGCCACGTCGCCGCCCAGCCCCTCGACGTCGAACTCCGTTTCGCCGACGAGGTTTACGCGGTATATGTTCCGCTTTTTGAACTCCACCTGCCTTTTCACGGCAAGATACGCCGAATAGGCGTCCTTGACGCCCGTGACGTCGGCGGAGACCTCCTCTATCCGGCGCTCGGAAAAGGGCACGAAAGTGCGGGTGATCTTTCTGCCCGTCTCCAACAGGAAGAAGCCGTGTTCGCCCGTCTCGTCGAAGCCCCTGCCTTCAAGGCATCCGCTGTACGCGTATTCCCCGCGGGAGTCCAACGCGCCGCCGCCCGCCTTGTGGACGTGCCCCAGCGCGAGATAATCTATGTGCTTGTCGCGCAGCTTTTTCAGATTGACCTTGTCCTTGCCAGATACGTCCCCCGCCTGCCCGTGCATGACGACGATATTCAGGCAGTCCTCAGGCAGATCAAGCGTGGAATAGAGGGACGAGGCGTTTTCCGCACCCGTCTCTATGCCCGAGATGAGCACGTCGCCGTATCGGTAACTCTGCCACTGCCCGGAAAATGTCTTTAAATTGGGTATGGCTTCCCCCGTGTAGTCCGCCGCTATGTCGTGATTGCCCTTGAGGTATAAAAAGTCCGTCTGCGGGGTATTTTTCACCACGCTGTAAAAGAATTCCTTGTCCTTTTTAAAGGGCGCGTCGGAGTCGAACACGTCCCCCGCGAGGATGACGGCTTCCACGCCGTTAATGCGGGCGTATTCCGCCAATCTCTTGAAAGTATTCCTCAGCTCTTCCTTGCGCCTGTCGGAGATCTCCTTGGGGAACCCGGAGTCCATCTTGGACCCGAGGTGTGTGTCCGCTGTGTGGATAATCTTCATAGCTCACCTCATAGATTACGCCTTTGATTATACCACGCCGCAACCCCTCTTTGCAACAAATGGCAAAAAAAATATGCCGCCGCGCGCAGGTTTTGCGCGCGGCGGCATACAGGCGTTGCTGCATAACGGCATAACGGCATTGCGTCAGCAACTCATGTCCGCCCGCTCACGAAATGCAGGATTTGATTTGCTTTAACGCCGTCTTTTCGAGGCGGGAGACCTGCGCCTGCGAGATGCCTACCTCCGAGGAGATCTCCGTCTGCGTTTTGCCCTCGAAATATCTGAGGTACAGTATCCTCTTCTCGCGCTCGCCGAGCCGCCCCATCGCCTCGTACAGCGCCGCCTTTTCCGTCCACACCTCGTCGTTGTTCTTCTCGTCGAAGATCTGGTCCATTAAAAGAAGAGTGTCGCCCGACTTGTTGTAGACGGGCTCGTACAGAGAAACGGGATCCGAAATGGCGTCCAGCGCGTACGCCACTTCCGACACGGCTATGCTCATTTCGTCCGCTATTTTGTCGTATGTCACCTCGTCGTTGCCTTCCTCCAGCTTTTCCCTCACTTTCAAGATACGATAGGCAGTATCCCTTATCGAACGGGATACGCGCAGGGAATTTCCGTCCCTCAAATACCTCTTTATCTCCCCTAATATCATGGGCACGGCGTAGGTGGAAAACTTGACGCCCACGGAAAGGTCGAAATTATCTATCGCCTTGATGAGTCCCACGCACCCCGCCTGAAAAACGTCGTCCGCGTTGGCGTTTTTTGCCCAGAACCTCCTCACGAGGGAGAGCACGAGCCGCATGTTCCCCACGATGAACTTATCCCGCGAGGCGGCGTCGCCCGCCTTTAATTTTTTCAGCAGCTCCTCCTGCTCCGCGTTTGAAAGGAGCGGCAGCCCCGAGGTGTCCACCCCGCAGATCACAACTTTCTGCAACATACCTGTATCCTCCTTAAAAGATATGTACGTTGCAGCCGCCGTCAGATCTGGCGGGATATGTCCTTTTTGAGCTTCGAGATTATCTTCTTTTCGAGGCGGGATATGTAGCTTTGGGATATGCCGAGTTTGTCCGCCACGTCCTTTTGGGTCATGCTCTCCTCCCCGTCGAGCCCGAAGCGCATCTTCATTATCCGCTGTTCACGCGGGGAGAGCCGTGAAAGCGAATTTTTCAACAGTTCCCTCTCCACTCCGCCCTCTATGTCGGAATAGACGCTGTCCGCGTCCGTGCCCATGACGTCCGAAAGAAGCAGCTCGTTGCCCTCCCAATCGGTGTTCAAGGGCTCGTCGAAGCTGACCTCCTGTTTGAGGCGGGACATCCGCCTGAGATACATGAGTATCTCGTTTTCTATGCACCGCGAGGCGTATGTGGCGAGCTTTATATTCTTGTCCGAACGGAAGGAATTTATTGCCTTGATAAGCCCTATCGTGCCGACGGAGACGAGGTCGTCGCCGTCGGCGCCCGAGCCCTCGAACTTCTTGGCTATGTACACCACGAGCCGCAGGTTGTGCTCCACGAGTTCGGCTTTGGCGCGCTCGTCCCCGCTTTCGAGGAGGGTTATTTTGTCGCTCTCCTCTTCCTGCGAATAGGGCATGGGGAGCGCCTCGGTGCCGCAGATGTAGTCGAGAGTGTTTTTTCCGAAGATAAGTGCGAGAATGCGTTTTACTTTTTCGAACATTCAGTCCTCCATTATGTCGGGGTGAAGCACCGCGCAGTCTATTCTCGCCGCGCTTACGCCCATTTTGACCTTTTTATATACCTTTACGTTCCCGCCGATATCCACTTCGAGGCTGTCCGCGGTGAATACCTTTATTTTCCTGCTGCCCGCAACAGTATGTATCTTTATGCTCTCGGTTATGCGCGCAAGGTCCGTAAGTTTTTCCGCCGTCTTTTCGGGGAGAACGGAAACGGGTTCCCCCTTAATATACACGTTGTTGCCACTGTCGAAAAATCCGTACGTTTCCGCCGTGCGCCCGCCCGCGGTTATGCGGCACAGTACGGTGTTTTTTGCCGCCCTTGTGCGGCTCTTTTTTATAGCCCTTGCCGCCGCCACCGCAATGAGCGCCCCGAACATCGGTATCCCCACAGGCACATTCGCGAGAATGTAGCCGTTCCCCTCCGAATAGGGAAGCCCGGAAAGGGAGAATATCCCGTACAGCGCGCCGGCGAGCACAGCCGAAAAGGCGAAAAAGAACGCCGAATACTTCAAAAACCCGCGGAAGGACTTTACCTTGCAAGCCAACAGGCAGATAGCTATCCCCGCCGCCGCCTTTATTGCGGCGGCAAGCCAGCCGTTCACGGGCATGAGCGGGACGAGCACGGCAAAACATGCCCCCGCCGCCGCGCCCAACCCCGTCCTCCGCCAGCCCGCCCCGTTTCTCGAAGCGAGCTTTGCGCAGTAGAGCAGGGTGTAGTCCATGCAGAAGTTTTCAAGCAAGGCGAGTTCAACGTAAACCTGCATCGTAAGAGGTATTATATAGGAAAGGTCCTGTCGGAAAGAATTAAAAAAAGTCGTAATTTGCGGAAAAATGCAGAAGGGGAAAGGGCTTTCACCCTCTCCCCGACTTAGCATTTTGAGGCAGAACAACGTGCGCGGGCGGAGCGCTTACAAAAGCGCTCCGCCCGCGCACATTTCAAAGGCGGTCAGAAAACCGCTTTGACCAGATCTTTCAGCTCTTCGGTGGACTTGCAGGCGAAAAAGGAACTCCTCGCCGAAGCCGCGCCCTTTTTGCCCTTCACGTAGAACCCCGCGAGTTTGCGCATGTACACGAGCGCGAACCTCTCGCCGTAGACCGAGACCGTGTCGTCTATCTGCTTCAACACCCGCGCCCGCCTGTCGCCCTCGGGCGTGCCCGTTATGCGCGCGAACAGCCACGGGTCGAACAGCGCCCCGCGGGCTATCATCACCCCGTCGGCGCCCGTCTTTGCCATGAGTATATCGGCGTCGAGCGGGGTAAATATCCCGCCGTTGGCGATCACGGGTATCTTCACCGCCTTTTTTGCCGCCTCTATCTCCCTGTAATTGACGTCTCCCGAATATATCTTTTCCCGCGTTCTGCCGTGCACGGTGACCATGTCCGCGCCGCCCTCTTCGCACGCGCGCGCCGCGGCAGCCGTCACATAGTGACCGTCGCCCAGCCCTATGCGCAATTTTGCAGTCACCGTCTTCCCGCTCTTTTTGCACTCGGAGATTATCCTCTCCGCGAGTTTCAGATCGCCCAAAAGGGCGCTCCCCTCGCCGTTTTTATATATCTTGGGCATGGGGCACCCCATATTCACGTCGACTATGTCAAAGGGCGCGAGAGCCTCGCTTTCGCACGCCCTGCGCATAAACTGCGGGTCGCTGCCGAATATCTGGCACGCCTTCAAACCGCGGTAGCCCTCCCCGATATACAGCAGTTCCTCCGTCTTGCGGCTGCCGAAACAGAGCGCCTTTGCCGAGACCATCTCAGTGAAAGTGAGCCCCGCGCCGAGCTCGCTGCACATCTCGCGGAACACCGCGTTGGAATATCCCGCGATGGGCGCGAGGAACACGTTGTTGGGCGCGGTGAACGCGCCTATCTTAACGGCTTCAAGTTTCATCTTTAGCTCTTTGCCAATAGTAGTCGAAGAGGAGCCCGTCGGAGGTGACCTCCTCGATCTTTTTGCCGTCGGCGGAAATGAGCTTTTCGCAGGCTACGAAGCGGCGTATGAACTTCTCCGTGGCGGCGCGGAGAGCTTCCTCGCAGTCCACTCCCGCAAGGCGCACGGTGTTCACGGCGGCAAAGAGCACGTCGCCGCCCTCCTCGAAGGTGCCCTCTTTGTCGTCCGCGCGCATGCGCTCCACCATCTCCTGCACCTCCTCCCACAGCTTTTCCGAAGCCGATACGGGAGAGAGGAAGTCGAACCCGCATTTGGAGGCGCGCTTGCCCACTTTCTGGGCGCGCAGGCATGCTGGGAAGTTTTTCGGCACGGCGAGAAGGGTCTCGCCAAAGGTCTTTTGCCCCTTTTCGGCGACCTTGTTCTTCTCCCACACGCCGAGGGCTTCCCCCTCGTCGGCAGCCCTGTCGCCGCCGAATATGTGCGAGTGGCGGAATATGAGCTTTTTGACTATCCGCGTGAGCGCGTCCGAGGCGGTGAATTCCCCCCGCTCTTCCGCCATCACGGCGTGGAAAGCGGCTTGCAACAGCACGTCGCCCGTCTCCTCTTCCTTGCCGTCCGCGTCCCCGCGCTCGATGGCGTCCACGAGCTCGTACGCCTCCTCTATCATGTTGCCTTTTATGCTCTCGGGCGTCTGCGCTCCGTCCCACGGACACCCGCCCGGGGCGCGGAGGGTCTTCATTATGGCGACGAGGTCCTCAAAGTCGTATCTGTCGCGCTTCAGGAATTCGCCCTCTTCCACCGCGACGGCGCAGGAGGCGTCGTATTCGCTCTGCCTGTCTATCTCATATATGGGTATCCTCTTCGCCTTGCCGCCACTGACGAAGCAGCAATACGTCTCCTCGCCGAAGATATCGGAGAGCCTCTCCTTTACGTCCGAGGCGATGAGGCGGCAATCCACGTCGAACACGGCGCAGGCGCGGCAGCTTTTCAGCTCTTTCACCGAATACGCCGAGAGATAGACGGGTACGGCGCATTTTAGGCGCGCGGCGCCGTACGCCCCCGCCCCCTTGGAGACCGAATCGCATATCTCCACGTCCCTGTGGCGGGACAAAATTATCTTGCACGCCTCGTCCTCTGTGACCGAACCGTCCACGCAATAGACGACGTCGCCCTCCTTTGCGGCGGCGAGCACGAGCGAGGCGAGCTTTTTGTTGAGGGTGTCGAAGTTGCGGCAGCTTTTGAACACGCCGTCGAACGTCTCCACGTTGTAGCCTTCTAAACTTCCGAATGCGGGGCAAGCCGAAGTGCGCGCGTATATCTTGCGCGCCCCTTTAAGCGCCCTGTCTGCCCGAAGGGTCAAGTCCCCCGAGACGTTTCCCAATCCTACCAGAGTTATTTTCATTGCGTTTGCCTGCTCTTATAATATAGCAGAAATTGAGAACGGTTGCAACAATATTGGCAAAATTTCCCGCCCACGCGGCTCCAGAAATGCCGAGTGGGGTAAACGCTATCAGCGCGGCGCCCGCCGCCACGCGCAGGATACAGCTTATCCACTGCGTAGCGGTGCCGAGCGCGGGCTTGCCGAGAGCCGTAAGGCACGCCGAAGAGGTCTGCACGAGCGACAGCGTCACCGCGCACGGCGACATTATCCGCACGAGCCCGACGAGCAGAGCCCTGTGTTCCTCCCCGAGAGAGCCGAACACGAATTTCGCCGCGAGGGGGGCGAAGATGTATAAAGCTGCGGCGGCGGGCGCGGAGACGAGAAAGGTGAGCCACAGAGCCTTATAAGCCTTTTTTTTGGCGGCGGCAAGGTCCCCGCTCTCCGCGAGCGGGGAGATCTGCGGCACGCTCGAAGCCGCCAGCCCGTACGTCACCGAGACGGGCAGATTTACGATCGTCACGGCGCACCCCGAATACACGCCGTAGAGCGCCGTAGCGTCGGCGGAGCCAGCCCTCAGAAGGCGCACCGCCACAACGCTCTCCATGAGCTGTGAAAGGGGCATAGCCATCGCGGTGAGGGTGAGGGGCACCGTGTAGGCGAGAATGGCTTTCACGGGCACATATCTTTGCCTGAAAAGGGGCTCGCGGGGGCGGTTTTTCAAGTAAAACGCCACGGCTGCCGCCGTTGAGACAGCCTCGCTCAGCGTCACCGCAAACAGCGTGGAAGCCACGGCGCGGGTAAGATCGCCTTTAAAGCGCGAGGCGAGCGCCACGCCGAGCAGCACCTTTATCAGCTGTTCCCCGACTTCCGTGAACGCCGTGGGATACATGTTCCCGCGCCCCTGAAAGTATCCGCGCACCACCGAGAGCGCCGAGACGAAGAACACCGAAGGACACAGCATCTTGCAGCACAGCGCCACGGCGGGTTCGCCCTGCAACGCGGCGAGGGGCGTGGAAAGGGCGTACATAAGCGCCGTGCCCATGAGCCCGACCGCGCCGTAAAGGGAAAAGGCGCTCTTTTCGGCGCCCTCTCCCCTCCCCGAAGAGATGAGGCGGGCTATTCCCGTGGGTATGCCCGAGGCTGAAACGGTGAGCAGAATGCAGTATAAGGGGTATACCATCTGGTATATCCCCATGCCCTTTCCGCCCAAGACCGCGGTGAGAGGTATCCTGTACACCGCGCCGAGCACTTTTGATATAAAGCCGCCAAGCGAAATTATGACGGCGCCTTTTATATACGACTGTCTCTTTAAACGCATAAATAAAGCCCCGCCGCTGTGCGGGGCGGGACGGGGATCATTCGAATTGTCCCGCCAGAATATCGGCGGAAAGCTGTGCGAGTTTGCATGCGGCGGGTTCCACCCTCGCGCCCTGTTCGCTCGATACGAGCGCAACCGCGCCGAGGCAATCCCCGTTGCACACGATGGGGACAATTATCTGCGCGGTGAGCCCGTTCTCCTCCCCGTCGCAGATGGGCACTATGTCGCCGCCCTCCGAAAGATTGGCGATATAGCTCTTCCTGTCCCTCAATATCCTGTCCATTCCGCGGGATAAGTTCTTCCCGTCGAAATCCTTTTTGTTCTTGCCCGAAGCGTGCAGCACCTCGTCGGTGTCGCAGATCACAGCCACCATTCCCGAAAGGTCGGAGAGCGATTTTGCCGTTCCCTCCGAAAACTTGTCGAGAGAGGCTATCGGCGAATACTTTTTCAGCGTGAGCTCGTCGCGCTCGGTAAAAATTTCGAGCGGGTCGCCGCTCTTCAAACGCAGGGTGCTCCTTATCTCCTTGGGGATGACCACCCTGCCCAGCTCGTCTATTCTTCTGACAATTCCCGTTGCTTTCATATACTCTCCTCGGTTTTTACAAGAGCAGTATGTGAAAGCAAACGAAAGTTATACTACATTTTTATCGGCAGACGCAAAAATGCGGTCTTCGTAGACGGAACGCTTCAAGATGCCTATATAGGGCAGGGAACGGTACATTTCGTCGTAGTCCAGCCCGTAACCCACCACGAACTCGTCGTCCACTTCGAAGCAGTTGAAGTCGGGCGAAATGTCGTACTTACGCCTGCCCTTTTTGTCGAGCAGGGTGACTATCCGCACAGATTCGGCTCCCCGCTCTTTTAGCAGTTCTTTCAGATTGGCGAGGGTGAAGCCGCTGTCTATTATGTCCTCGATTATAATGACGTCCCTGCCGCGCACGTCCCTGTCGAGGTCCTTTTTTATCTTCAGCTTGCCCGAAGACACCGCCCCGCTGCCGTATGACGACACCGCCATAAAGTCGAGCTCCACGGGCACGGTGAGGCAACGGATGAAGTCCGAATAAAATATTATGCTGCCTTTAAGTATCCCCACCGCGAGCGGGCGTTTCCCCTTATAGAGCCCGTCCACCTCGCGCGCAACTTCCGCGACCCTGCCGCGGAGCTGTTCTTCGGTAAACAATATCCGTTCGCAATCAGCGTTCATCATGAGCGTTTCCTCCCTTTTGTCGATAGTATCCCGCCGCGGGCTCTCCCGTCAGAAGTTGGAGCCGTTCCAGCCCCAATCCTTGACGCCGTGATAGGTAACGTATACCCCGTCCGCGGGCACGCCAAGCCCGGACGAGAGTATGCCGCATATGCGGGCTGTCATCTTTTCGTAGTCGGCGGGCGTTGCCGAGCCGAAGAGGCTCACTTCCACATAGGCGCCCTCTTTCAGCTTTTTGCCCGCAAAATACAGGCTGTAACCGTCGGCTATCCCCACCATGAGATAGCTCTCGGGCTTATGGAGCAAGCCGACAGCCTTGCCGAGCTCGCTCTTTAAGCTCTCCTTTTCCTCTTCCGTGAGTTTTTTCGAGATCTTTAGATCTATAAAAGGCATAATGTCCTCCTTATTTTAAGCGCAAAACCAGACACGTTCGCGCTATTTGCTCATTTTTATAAAGTCCTCGGCAATACATACCGCGATCTGCGAAGCGCCGTCGTCCGTCCTGCACTTTTCCGATATCTCAACGCCGCAGACCAAAAAGACGTCGCTCCCCGAGGCAACGAGGGGAATATTGGCGCGCAGCCTTACGGGGATCTTTTTGTCCGTGAAATAGCTGCCGAGATTTTTAGTTCCGCCGCCGAATTTGGTGAACCTGTCGCCCGCGCGCATGAAGCGCACCACGGCGTCTTTCGGGATCTTGCCCGGATCGAACCTCAGCGTCTTTTTGCAGGATATATCGAGTTCGGGTTCCCCGTCCGCGCTTCCGATATACAGCGGTCTGCCGAAGAATACGGGTTTGGCGCCGCAACCGAAAAACTCCCAAAACGGACAGCCCTCATCCCGCATTTTCAGCGTGGGATCGGCGCACAGCGCTGTTTTATTGCCCTCGTTAATGGCGGTATAGCCGCAAAACCCGAACTTTTTGCCGCGCTCCGCAAATTGCAGGGCGTACAGCGCTTCGAGGTGCCCGAAGGTATAATCCCGCACTCCGCATTCGGACAGACACTTTAATATAGCCCGCTTGAATATGGGTTTTTCGGGGCACTTTGCAATTTCATAGCCGAGGGGAGTGCGCTTTATAAGCCCCCTCTCTTCGATTATCCCGCCGAAGTACTCCTCGTCCTCTGCGGCGATGCGCGAAAAGCGGTAAATGGCTCCCGCTGCGTTCGGCACGGCTCTTTCCAGCTCCGGCAAGACGTTATGGCGGATCTTGTTGCGCGTGTAATCGTCGGTGAAATTGGTCTCGTCGTCCACGTAGGGAATGCCGTTTCGCGCTATATATTCCCCGATCTCCGCCCTTGAAACGGCTATGAGCGGGCGTATCAGCTTAAAGGGCTTGCCCGAAACCGCCAAACACGTCTCGTCGCATATCCCCGTGAGCCCCGCGATCCCGCTGCCGCGCGCGAGGTTGAACAGCACCGTTTCGGCGTTATCGTTCAAGTGGTGCGCGGTCGCGACGGCGTCCGCTCCCTCCCACTTTTCGCCGTTTGGCAAAACTTGCGGCAAGACCGCCTCCGCATAGCGCATTGACCGCCAGATATGCGCGGCGGCTTCCGTCTTTTCGCCCGCGCTCTCCCATCTGTAAAAGAGAAGGGGCACGCCGCGGCTCGCGCAGTAGTCGGCGACGAACGCGCTGTCCCGCGCGGACGTTACGTCCCTCATTCCGTGGTCGAAATTCACCGCGCACACCCTTATCCCGTATTCTCCGCCGTGCGCTAAAAGATAGTGCAAAAGCGCCATCGAATCGCGCCCGCCCGATACTGCCACACAGATATTCAGTTTGGAATACTTTGAAAGATCTATCTCCACAGAATGGAACTCCCGCGCCGCCCTGAAATTTTTCCTTTCTATGATTATAGCACGCCGCGGGGGGATTTTACAATATCAGAGAGTAAATTTTTATCGTTTGTTGCGATTTTCGGCGCATTATGCCAAAAAGCGGACGTTTCGGGCGACAAAAAACACGGCTTGCGCCGTGTTTTTATCATGACCTTAGTCAGACGGGATCGCCGTCCTGCCCCGTTCCGCCGTTTTCACCGTACTTGTCGCTCGTGGGATGCCTTGCCGTCCCGCGCCAATCGGTTATCGACCAGGGGGAACCGCCCCTGCCGCCGTCGCCGCCCTTGCCGGGGGCTCCCTTGCCTATCGTAACGCCTGCCGCGCCGCCGAACGTTTCCGTGCCCGCGCTGCCGCCTTTGCCGCCCGTTCCGCCGTTACCGGGGGAACCCTTGCGGTAGTAGTCTATCACTATCCATGTGCCGCCGTTGCTGTGGGTCTTTCCGTCGCCTCCCGCGCCGCCTGTTCCCCCTTTGCCGCCCGCGCCGGGCGTGAGGGTGAGACTGCCGCTTGATTTGAACGACTTTACGGCATTCAGTGAAGCGCCGCCCCTGCCGCCGACTCCTCCCGTTCCGCCGTTGCCGGCGTCAAGGCTTCCGCTGCCGCGCCACATGATTTCTCCCGTTCCTCCTTTGCCGCCTGTTCCTCCTTTGCCGCCCGCGCCGCCCGTAAAGGACGCGTCGGGGCAATTTATCCGAAGGTTATCGCACGATACGGCAAAACCGCCGTCGCCGCCCGCGCCGCCCGTTGTGCCGTCGGTTCCCTTGGAGCCGTTGCTCGACTTGGAGCCCCTGTAACCCGTGCCGCCATCGCCGCCTGCGCCGCCGTACACTTTGAGGGAGCCCGAAAGTTCCACCCCGAGATCGGTCGCCAAAATGCCGTCGCCGCCGCGTCCGCCCTGTCCGGCGTCCGAAACGGTATCAGTGTAATCGCCGCCGTATATGCTGAGAGACGCGTTGCCCGCGCCCACGATCTTCAGATTTTTGCACTTGACGGCGGGCGAGCCGCCGACGCCCTTTATAGTCACAGTGTGCCTTACTTCCAATGTGACGGGCGCCTCGTTTTCGCAGAGAAACGCCACGCCTTTTGCGCCGCCCTTGTCGGCAGTGATGGAAATATTGTCCAGGCTGACTATTAAAGGAGCCCACCTGTTGTCCACCGAAATGCTGAACCCGCCCAGAGCGGCGCCGCCCGTTCCCGTAAGCCGTATTTCGCGGACGTTATGGGGAATGGTAAGCGTGCGGTCCGCGGCTTGCGCTCCCGCCATCGCCGAAAAGTCGAGCCTGACGACGGCAGACGAGAACAGCGAGCCGTCGAGGAGCATTTTGTCGAGATTTTTCCAGCTCATTATCTTTTTTACGCTGTAAACTACGTTTTTTATGACATATTCGCCGCGGCTCTGCTCCTTGACGGGCGAACCGTCGAGCTGGCGCATTGAATATAAAACGGGCATAGCCCCGTCGCCTGCCCCGTTGAGCCCCGAAAAGGCTTCAAATATCGTCTTGCCGGAGGGATAAGAAAAACTTTGGCTCAAAGCGCCGTCATAGATAAAGCAATCCACGGTGGTATCGATATCTTCGGACAGCTCCTTCAAAACGCCGTCGAACCGATCGCCCAATCTGCGCGGCGCAGAACTTGCACCGCTGTCCATATTCGTCCATGCGCCCGCGAGCGCGTCTTCAACGTCCTTTACGGAAAAGTTGGTGTGTATGGCTATCATGGCTATGCGCCCGTATGAGACGGAAGAGACGTACGCGGGGATCTTTCCGCTCAGCGACGCCGTTATCTCCTCTGTACTCAGCTCTTCGGAAAAGAGATCGCGCGAGCCGTACTCCGCGGGCGGCTCTGCCTCTACCGTGTAGAAGATCTGCTTCACCACCACGGCGAGCGATGTGCGGCGTTTGAGCTTGCCGTCTGAAAAGTTTTCGCAAAATTCGAAACTGTTCGTCTGCAACCCGAAGCCGAGGTTCATTTTCAGTTCGGCTTCATTGCATATCTCCCTCACTTCATAGGTGAGGTCGGCATACGCCGTGACCGCGTTTTTTCTCTCCATTTTAAGGATACTCTCGCGGACGTCGGACAAGGTCGACTCTTCCACCGTAGCCGTAGCCGTCACGGGCGACGAAACCTGCCGCCCGGTATTGAAGCTCGCGGAAAGCGTTACGGGCGCCCGCTCTATGGCGATGGGCAAACGGCGGTCTTCGGCTATATCCACAAGCGCGCCGGGATACAGGATATCGCCGTTCACGCCAAGCGTGCACAACTCTACATATGACCCCGTAGCGGCGGCCTGTTCGTACACCACGTCGTAATCGGCGCTGTTTTCGAGCTCGGGATCCCGAACGCCTTCGGGAAGGCTCTCCCTGTCTACCGCCTTTCTGTCAAGATATGTAAACCCGGGCGCGTACCCCTCGTAACGGGCTGTGGCGAACTTTATCCTGTCGGCGTCGGAGCATGCGGAAAGAGAGAGCGACAGAAAAACCGCCCCTATCCCCAATAAAAAGCCTGCAAGACCGTATCTTTTCACCTACATGCCTCCCGCGGCGCCATGCCTTTCGGCGCAATATCATAATAGCATGAACGCCGCGGAAAATCAAGTCCCGCGCACTGATTTGCGCGCATATGCGGATACCGAAAAATATAATTAATACAACGGAGGTGACAAAATAACAGCACTATATTGCAGGCTCAGCCGCGACGACGAGTTAAGTGGCGAGTCGAACAGTATCGTGCATCAGAAAGAGATTCTCGGAGAATATGCCAAAAAGCACGG
>CANQXZ010000012.1 GCA_947627955.1 uncultured Clostridia bacterium | reverse complement strand
CCCTCATATTCCTCGTCGAGGAGATAGAACTTGCCTATGTCCTCGGGAAAGCCCACGCCCTTGAATATTCCCATATTTTTGCCGCTCGAAAACACGAACGCGCCCTTTATTTCCGCGTTTATCTTATTTACGCACCTGACGACGTACCTCTCCTCGTCGAGGAGGGAATTGGCGAGCCGCTTCGAGAGGGGATATAGAAAATAGCGGTAGATCATCGGCTCGTTGACTACGTTTTTCACCTTGCGCGTCTTCATTTCGGAGGAATAGACTACCTCGAAATGGCGTATGAGAAAGTCCTCCGTCTCCTTTTTGGACTGAAAGTCGCCGTAAAAGAGATGAAAGGCGTAATACTCCTTGTAGTCGGGATATATCCCGTAGCCCGCAAAGCCGCCTCCGAGCCCGTTGGAACGGTCGTGCATGGTGGCGATGGAGCGGATGACCCTCTCCCCCGTCATCTTTTTGCCCGAGCGGTCTATCACCGCGCTCACCGCGCAGCCCGAGGGTATGCGCACGTCCCCCTCGCGGGGACGCTCCGATAAACTCATGTCGTCGTAATACATTTCGCCTTCCGTAATCTGCGCAGCCTGCCGCCGCGCATTTCCACCTTATTATAAAATATACGCGCCGTTTAGTCAAGCCAAATATAAAAACTTTGCAAAAGCCGCCGCGGCGGGCGGGGTCAAATTTTATGATACCGCATATAAGCCGCGGTTATAGGGCGCCGTGCCCTCCGCCGCCCATTAAAATTGCGGGCAGTTATGCGCATGTTTTCCGCACGGTCTTTAAAAAACGCCTCATTCGGGGGGTCTGCCCACTATGGAATAGAGATATTCCCTGAGCTCGGCGATATCGTCCGTTTCGCCCTCGAACACTATTTTCTGTCCCGCCCTCAGAATGTACTCGCCGTCGGCGACGTCGGAGACGCCGTCGGGGCGGATTATCTCCTGCACGAGCCCGTTGGTGGGCCATATTATGGAGCGTATCTTCTCGCCGTCCGCGCGCGAACCCGCGAGCACCTCCACGGTGACGACCTCCTTTTTCACCCTCTCGTACAGCTTCTCCTCCTCGATGTACATGCCGAGGCACTTCTCGTATATGGGGTGGATCCTGCACACGGTCGCCACGAGGTAGCCTATCGCCACGCCCATCAGCGCGGGCAGGAAGTTGACGAACTGTCCCGTTAGCTCGAATATCATGACGAGACCCGTTATCGGCGCCTTTACCACGCAGGTGAAGAACGCCGCCATGCACACGAGGATAAGGTAGTCCGCCGCCGCGGGGTCCATTCCCATACGCATGAACAGCTGCGACAGCACCGCGCCCGCGCCCGCGCCGAGCGCGAGCATGGGAATGAACACGCCGCAGGGCACGCCGCAGCCCATATTGAGCACGGTCGCCACGAGGCGGATAAGCACTATTATCAGCAAGCTCAGCGTGAAGTTGAGGGAGAATACCTCTATCTCCCCTCCGCCGCCGAGCGCCTCGATAAACGCGTGCCCGCCGCCCATGGAATAGACGGATATGAGCCCGAACGCGCCCGCAAGCGCGAACGGTATGACGTATTTTCCCGTTCCCTTTAAGAAAGTGACGCGGGAAAAGAGTTTTTTGGAGAGAAACACGAGGTGGTAAAAGAGCACCCCGAAAAGGGAAACTACGGCCGAGGCGAGGGCGAACCACAGGCAATCGGCGGGGGATACGGGGTTGAACGCGTATGTCGTGAAGGCGTAGCCGACGCCGAACGTCGTTCCCCCGAAAGAGAGCGCGGGGCGTATGGCGTTGCGCGTGAACAGCGCGACGATAACGCTTACCGCGGAGCACACGAATACGTGCGGGGAAAAGGAGCGGAACGCCTCTTCGAGGGCGAACACCATGCCCGTGAACGGGGCGTTGAACGCCACGGCAAGCCCGGCGGAAGCCCCTCCCGCTATCTGCAACCTGCGCGCGAGCTGGTTCCTTCTGAGCACGGTGGCGACGGCGCTCCCCGCGCAGCCGCCCAATTCGAGGGAAGGTCCCTCCGCGCCCGCCGAAAGCCCCATAAAGACGCACGCGAGTGAAGCCGCGAACATGGAGCACATCGTGACATACCACTTGAAGCGGATTATGCCGCGCGCCGCGCCCTCTATCTGCGGAATGCCGCTCCCGCGGATCATTGGGACGAACCGCACCAGCGTGCCTATCAGTATGCCGCCTGCGGCGAGCCCCAAAAGAAGAAGGGGCACAAAGGCGGGGCTTGCGAATACGCGGGCGTAGAGCTCCGCGGAACACTTTTCGCCGAGTTCGGCAAACACATTGTAAAATGTGACCACCACGCCCGCGAAGAGTCCCGTGAGCACGCTCAGGACGAATACGTTTATGAAATTTTCGAGGACGAGCCTGTTCTTTTTTATGCCTTTCAAACCGATCTTATCTCCGTTCCCGTTGAATTCTATCATAATATGCCCGCCGTTGTCAAACCGTTTCCGCATACCTCAAAGAGCCCGTCCGCGGCTTTGCGGACGGGCTCTTTTCAAGCCGCTTTACGGCTTACTTTACGGAGTACAGCAGATCGAAATACGAGGGATAGGGCCAATAGTCGGAGGACGTGAGGGTCTCCATTTCGTCTACCCACTTCCTGAGATTCTCCATGTCGGGAATTATGACGTGCGCCATCGCCTGCGACGCGGAGCCTATGTTGTCCTTATCCACCCTCGCCAGATCCTGTTCGAGCTTGTCGCACGCGGCGAAAGCGGCGTCGTTGAGGGACGACAGCTGCTTTATGAGGGTCTTTTCCGTCTCGCACGCGATGTGTTCGAACACAGCCTTTTTGGCGGCTATGTTGCCGCAGAGGTCGCCTATGAAGTCCGAGACGGCGGGGATAACGTCGCGCTTTGCCATTTCGAGCATGGTGAGCGCCTCTATGTTTATTATCTTGGTGTAGTTTTCGAGCCGTATGTCCGCGCGGGCTATGGCTTCCTCGCGGGTGAACACGCCCTGATGCACGAACACGTTTATGTTCTTCTCCTCATAGAGCACGGGAACGGCGTCGGCGGTGTTCTTCTTGTTGAGCAGACCGCGCCTCTCCGCTTCCGGCTCCCATTCGGGACCGTAGCCGTCGAGGTTGAAGATTATGCGGTAATGCGCTTTGAGCTCGCGCGCGATGAGCGTTTCCGCCGCCTTTTTAACGTCCTTCGCGCCCTCGAGTTCGTCGGCGAACTGCTCGAACGCGTCGGCGACTATCGTGTTGAGGCAGATATTCGCGTCGGAGACGTTAGCCTGCGAGCCGAGCATCCTGAACTCGAACTTGTTGCCCGTGAACGCAAAGGGCGAAGTCCTGTTCCTGTCCGTGGCGTCCTTGGGGAATATGGGGGATTCGGGCACGCCTATGCCCGCCTTTTCTGCCATGCCCGACTTGTATTCCTTGCCGTTGACTATGCTGTCCACAAGGGCGCCGAGCTGGTCGCCGAGATATACCGAGATTATTGCGGGGGGAGCTTCGTTCGCGCCCAGACGGTGGTCGTTAGCCGCCGAGGCGACGGAGGCGCGCAGGGGTCCCTGATAGTCGTCCACGGCCTTTATCACAGCCGCGAGCACGAGCTTGAAGAGGGTGTTGTCCTCGGGAGCGTCGCCCGGGTCGAGGAGGTTGAACCCGCTGTCCGTGGACATCGACCAATTGTTGTGCTTGCCGCTTCCGTTTATGCCCTCGAAGGGCTTTTCGTGGAGAAGGCAGACGAGCCCGTGGCGCTTTGCCACTTTTTTCATTATCTCCATCGTGAGCATGTTGGTATCTACCGCGACGTTCGTAGTGGAGAACACGGGAGCCATCTCATGCTGGGCGGGAGCGACTTCGTTGTGCTTGGTCTTGGAGAGGATGCCGTAGCTCCACAGCTCGCTGTCAAGATCGCGCATGAATTCGGAGATCTGGGTCTTCAAAACGCCGAAATAGTGGTCTTCGAGTTCCTGTCCGCGGGTCGCGGGCGCGCCGAAGAGCGTTCTCCCCGTGAGTTGCAAGTCCTTTCTTTTGAGGTACTCCTCCTCGGAGATGAGGAAATATTCCTGTTCGGGTCCAACCGTGGTGGAGACCTTTTTGCACTCCACGCCGAAGAGCCTTAATATCCTCTTCGCCTGCTTGTCGAGCGCGGTCATGGAGCGGAGCAGAGGTCCCTTTTTGTCGAGCGTTTCGCCCGTGTACGAGACGAAGATCGTGGGTATGTAGAGAGTGCCTTCCTTTACGAACGCGGGGGACGTGGGGTCCCATGCGGTGTAGCCGCGCGCCATGTAGGTGGCTCTCGAACCGCCCGAGGGGAAACTCGACGCGTCGGGCTCGCCGACGATGAGGCTCTTGCCCGTGAGGCGCATTATGACCTTGTCGCCGTCGGGCTCTATAAAGCTGTCGTGCTTTTCAGCCGTGAGTCCCGTAAGGGGCTGGAACCAGTGCGTGTAGTGCGTGGCGCCCTTGGAGACAGCCCAATCCTTCATAGCCGCCGCAACCGCGCCCGCTATGGATACGTCGAGCTGTTTCCCAGCCTCTATCGTCGCCCTCAGCGCCTGATATACCTCTTTGGGAAGGGTCTCCTTCTGCACGGAGTCGTTGAACACGTTTTCGCCGAATTTTTCGGGAAGATTCATTTGATTTTTCTCCTTGTTGAAATTTATTGCAAGCCGCTCTCGCAAGCAACTCTGTGTCACGTTAAGATTATAAAAAAATTATCGGAAATAGTCAAATCAAATTGCCCGCCTTGTCGTTTTGAGCTCATTATAAAATGTATAAGCTCGCCTTATGGATTTTTTGCGGGGGCTCTTATTCGTCTTTATCGTCCCCTCTGTCCTCGAAGGCGGCGGGCTTTATCACGTGGCTGTTCTTTATGTCGTTTTTCATCTCGGCGGGGTCCTCCGCCACTATCCCGCGCTGCAACTTGTCGTAGCCGTGCTTCTTTCTTATCTCGTCCACGGCGCGCTCCACCCTTTCGAGCTTGCGGTAGTTGCCGAAGCTCTCGTCGAAGGTCATCTGCGATTCGCCGTTGTCGAAACCCGACACAGTGACCCCGAGGGCGCGCACCTTAAAGGGCGGCTTGACGTTCTCCTTGAACAGCTCGAAGGCGTGGCGGGCTATCTCGCCGCACAGCGCGGTGTGCCTCACCTTTTTTTGCACGGTGAAACCCGTGAGGTCGGAATAGCGCACCCACAGGTGCACCGTGTCGGCAAGCCCCTGCCCCGTCTCCCTCAGGCGGGAAGCGACGCTCTCGGAGAGCACGTAGATATGCCGCTCTATCTGTTTGAGGCTCTCCACGTCGTCGGCATATGTGGATGAATTGCCTATCGACTTATACTCCCTCTTGTCGTCCATGTGCTTTACGGGTTCTTCGTCGAGCCCGCGCGCATAGCGGAGGAGATTTTCGCCCATTTTCCCGAACGCGGCGCAGACCGCGCCGTCGTCCGCTTCCGCGAGCCTGCCTATCGTGCCGAGCCCCATGGAGCGGAGCTTTGCCGCCGTGGCTTTGCCCACGTACAGAAGATCCTCCACGGGGAGGGGTCCCACGACCTCTTTGAAACCCGTAAAGGGTATGACCGTGGTGCCGTCCGGCTTTTTGAGGTCGCTGCCGAGCTTTGCGAACACCTTGTTGAAGGACACGCCGCAGGAGACGGTGACTTTGAGCTCCCTCTTCACCTCTTCGCGTATCACGTCGCCGAGGAACCGCAGATATTCCTCCGAGAAGTGCTTTTCGCCCTCTTTTTCGGTGTACATCTTATCGAACGGGGGAAATATGCGGGTGGAATGGGTGACGTCGAGCCAGCACTCGTCTATCCCGAAGCTCTCGATGAGGTCGGTATAGCGGGCGTAGACGGCGCGCACCTTGCGCGAATACTCCATGTATTTGCCGAAATGGGGAGGCACGACCACGAGCCCCGGGCACTTCTTCTGCGCCTGCCATACAGTATCGCCCGTTCTGACGCCGTACCGCTTTGCCTCTTCGCTCTTGGCGAGCACTATCCCCTTTCTCTCCTCCCTGTTGCCGCACACGGCTACGGGTTTACCCGAAAGCGACGGGTCGGAGATCCTCTCCACCGTTGCGTAGAAGTTATTCAAGTCCGAATGGATAATTATGCGTTCCATTTAGCCATACCCGTAAAAAGCCGCGCCCCGCCGCTGCCGCGGCGGGGCGGAAGTAAGTTATTTTGTGAGTTTTAAGGAGAGTTTATCCCACACGTCGAAATATTCCGCGAACGTCTTGGAGCACACCCCGGCGTCCTCTATAACTATCCCGTCCGCGCGCAGCCCCGTAAGGGCGAACGCCATGGCTACGCGGTGGTCGCCGAAGGTCTTTATCCGCGCGGGACGCGGCTCGGAGGGGTAGATCTTCACGCCGTCCGGCAGTTCCTCGCACCTTACCCCCATCGCGCCGAGGTTGTATGCGATGGCGGCTATCCTGTCGCACTCCTGCCTGCGGATATGCGCGACGTTCTTTATGACGGTGGGGCTGCCGAAAAAGGGCGCGATCGCCGCGAGAGTGAGCGCCTGATCGGAAAAAGAGGACATATCCGCCTCGCCGCCGTCGAAATTTTTTACAAGATCTATGAATTTGGTATCCCCCTGCATGCTGTGGGGCATCACCCCGCGCACCGAGATATCCGTGCCGAGTATCCTGTTCGCGGCGTAGAAATAGCACGCCGCCGAGACGTCGGGCTCTATATCGTATTTCTTCGCGGAATAGCCGCCCTCGACTATGTATGCGCCGCCCTCTTCTTTTACGGGCAAGCCGAAAGACCACATCATGCCGAGGGTCATATCCACGTAATCCCGCCCGTGGCTGCCCGACGGGACTATCTTCACCCTGCCGCGGGCGCACGCCGCCGCCATGAGCACAGCCGAGAGGAATTGGCTGCTCTCGGTCACGTCCACAGTGAGCGAGGCGGAATCCACGCCCTTGCCTGAAATCGACAGGGGAAAAGCACCGCCGTCGCTCCCGATCCGCGCGCCGAGCCCTTCGAGGCTGTCTGTGAGGGGCTTTATGGGGCGCCTCTTCATCTGGGCGGAGCTGTCCACCCTGAATTCGCCCTCGGAAAACGCCAGAAGCGCCGTCAGAAAGCGCGCCGCAGTGCCCGCGGAACCGACGTTCAGTTCCGCCTTTTTGACGGGCAGAGCGCCGCCGCACCCATCCACGGTGAGGGTCGTCCCCTCCCGCTCGCACCTTATGCCGAGCTTTTTTATGCACTCGCAAAACACGGCGCAATCGTCGGAGAACTGCGCGTTGTACAGTGTAGACGTGCCCCTCGCGAGCGCGGCTAAGAGAATGGCGCGCGCCGTTATGCTCTTGGAGCCCGGCACGCACACGGTAGCCCTTTTATTGACGATCTTTCCGTAAATTTTCTCTATTTTTCGGTCCATATCCCACCTTTGCGGGTCATTTGCGGCGGCGGAGCATATCCCCCGCCGTTAGTTTATAGGGGCAGGGGATCCTGTACACCGTCTGTACGAGCTTGCAATCGTCGGTCTCCTCCCCGTCGGGCAAGAACGCCCTCTCGACCCTGAACGACTTCCCGAAATGCTCCCCCGGGGAGAGTATTTCGAGCGTATCGCCCGCGCGGAAACGCCCGCGCATCTCCACGTATGCAAAGCCGTTATCGCATGAGACGACGTTGCCTATGTAGTCGCAGTCCCCCTTGGTCTGGCTGTCGCCGTAGTTTATCGTGGAGGGATTCGCGCCGCACGCGTAAGCCTCGGTGTAGTCCCTGTGGGCGGCGGTGAGAAGTTCCCTCTCCACCGTTTCGCCGTAGCCGCCGTCTATGCAGCGGCGATAGGCGTTTATCACCGTGGCGAGATAGTACTCCCCCTTCATCCTGCCCTCTATCTTGAACGAGCACACCCCCGCCGCGCGGAGCTCCGCAAGGCGGGCGCTCATGTTCAGGTCCTTTGAATTGAAGATATAAGCGCCCCTTTCGTCCTCCTCTATGTCGAGCCAGCCGCTCTCGGGGGCGTCCTTTTTTCGCACGGAATACTGCCAGCGGCAGGGCTGGGCGCACTCGCCGCGGTTGCTGCTCCTGCCCGTGAGATAGTCCGACAAAAGGCACCTGCCCGAATAGGAGACGCACATCGCGCCGTGCACGAACGCTTCGAGCTCCACGTCGGGCACAAAGGCGTGTATCCGGGCGATTTCTTCTATAGAGAGTTCGCGGGCGAGGACTATCCTCGACGCGCCCTGTTCACGCCAGAACTTTGCGGCGTACATGTTTGTGACGTTCGCCTGCGTGGAGACGTGCAGGGGCAAGCCCTGCGCATACTTCTTTGCCGCGCCGAACACGCCGCAGTCAGAGACTATCGCGGCGTCCGCCCCCGCGCTTTTCAAAAAGGCGAAGTAGTCGCAAAGCAGCCCGAAATCGGCGTTCTTTGCGAAGATATTGACCGTGACGTACACCTTTTTGCCGAGGGCGTGGGCGTATTTAACGGCTTCCGCCATCTCCTCCCGCGTGAAATTATCCGCGAAGGAGCGCAGTGAAAAGTCCTTGCCGCCGATATATGCGGCGTCCGCGCCGAAATAGAGCGCGCATTTGAGTTTTTGGAAATTGCCCGCCGGGGCGAGAAGTTCAACCATTATTTTAAGCCGCCTTTTTTTACGGACAGCGCGACGCCGTTGCCTATGTTCAGCACGGAGGTGGCAAAGCCGCCGCCTTTTACCGCGTCAATGTATTCCTTTATGTGCTCGACGAGCATCCTGCGCTTTTTTGGCACTTCCTCTTCCCCCGAAACGTACCCGAAGAGGAGCACGTCGTCCGCGAGCAGCACCCCGCCCTCGCACAAAAGGCGGTCTATCGCGGGCAGATATTTCACGTACTGCGCCTTGGGACCGTCGAGAAAGACGAACCCGAATTCCCCGCCGAGAGCAGCGAGCACGTCCGCCGCGTCCCCCCTTATTACCTCCGCCCTGTCCGAAAGCCCGAGGCGGGTAATATTTTCCTCGGCTTCGTCGGCGAAACTTACATTTTTTTCCACCGTCACGAGGCGGGACGAGGGGCTTGCAAGCAGCATCGCCGCAGCCGAAACGCCTATGGCGGAGCCGATCTCGAGAATGCGGGGCGGTCTCAGCGCCGAGACAAGGGTCATGAGAAAGTTGAGCGTTTCGCCGTCGGATACGGGTATCTCGCGGTCGAACGCCGAACGGCGGATCTCTTCCAGAGCGGACGGAAGGCGGGGGATATTGAATTCCGCCGTCACCGACCTGCGCTCTCCCGAGGATGTGTCCCTGTGGGCGTACGAGAACTCCCCGTTCACAGTTCCACCACGACGGGGACGATCATGGGCGATTGTTTGGTCTTTTTGTAGAGATAGTTTTTGAGATTGCGCTTTATCACCCGTTTGAGTTCGTCCACGCTGCCGCGGTAGAGGTCGTAGCCGTCTATCGCGCGCTTTATCACCTCGCGCATCTCCTTGTTGTAGTCGCGGTGGAAGTCGAACACGAACCCGCGGGAATTTATGGCGGGCTCGCCCACGACGACGGAGCCCGAGACAGCCACCGACACTATGAACAGCCCCTCAGCCGAGAGCTGGCGCCTGTCCTCTATTACCGTGGAAGCCTTTTCGTCCTCTATCCCTTCGCCGTCTATGAGGCGGGAACCCGAGGGCACGCGCGTGCGGCGGAAGCCGCCCTCCGAGGTGAGCTCCACGCAGTCGCCTATGTCGGCTATGAGTATCCTGCTCTCGGGCATGCCCGCTTCCTCGGCGAGCTGGGCGTGCTTTTTGAGGTGCCTGTATTCGCCGTGGACGGGAATGAAGTATTTGGGCTTTAAGAGATTGTGCATTATCTTGTGCTCTTCACGGCAGGCGTGCCCCGAAACGTGGATGTTCTGCAAGCTCTCGTACACGACGGACGCGCCCTTTCTGTAAAGATTGTCTATGACCCTGTATATCAGCTTTTCGTTGCCCGGTATGGGGGAAGCCGAGATTATGACCGTGTCGTTTTCGCCCACGCTGACGGCGGGATTTTCGCCGTTCGCCATACGCGTGAGGGCGCTCATGGGCTCCCCCTGACTGCCCGTGGAGACTATCACCGTCTCGCTGTCGCGCAGGTTTTTGATGCGGGTTATGTCCACGAGCACGTCGTCGGGGATCCTGAGTTCGCCTATGGATTCCGCCGCCTCCACCACGTTCTGCATGCTGCGCCCCGAGAGGGCGACCTTGCGGCGGTGCTTTACGGCGAGGTCGATTATCTGCTGTAACCTGTGCACGTTGGAGGCGAAAGTGGCTATTATTATGCGTCTGCGGTAATTTTCGGAGAACAGCCTGTCGAGGGTGCTCCCGACCACGGTCTCGCTCATGGTGTAGCCCTGCCGCTCTATGTTGGTGCTCTCGCCGAGATAGAGCAGCACGCCCGCCGAACCTATGTCCGATATGGTTTTGAGGTCTATTGGCTGTCCCGCGACGGGGGTGAGGTCAATCTTGAAGTCGCCGCTGTGGAAAACCACGCCCTGCGGGGTCTCCACGGCGATGGCGAGCGAACCCGCTATAGAATGGTTTACGTTTATGAACCGCACAGTGAAACAGCCGAGCCGCATCGTCTGCCCCGGCTCCACCACCTGCATTTTTACGTCGTTCAAGCGGTGCTCGCGCAGTTTGTTGTCCACGAGGGCGAGGGTGAGCCGCGTGCCTATGACGGGCACGTTGAGCTCTTTGAGCAGATAGGGCACGCCGCCTATATGGTCCTCGTGACCGTGCGTCAACACAAGCCCGCGCACCTTCTTCGCGTTTTCGAGAAGGTAGGTTATGTCGGGCACGACGAGGTCGAACCCGGGGGTGTCCTCTGTGGGGAATATCGCGCCCGCGTCGATGATTATTATGTCGTTGCCGCATTCCAGCGCGGTCATGTTTTTGCCTATCTCGCCCACGCCGCCCAAAAAGATGACTTTCAGCGGCTTGCCGCCCCCTGCGCGCCTATGACCCGCTTTTGCAGCCGCGGGCTTCTTCGTGCGCGCCTCCGCCGCGGGCGCGGCGGGCTCCGCCTGCTTTTTGCGGGGGGCTTTTAACTGCGTTTTGCGCCCTGCCGCGCGCGGTTTTGCCGCCGCCGCGGCTCTGTTTTCTCTGTTTTCCAAAATATCTCCTCATTATAAACGGGGGTCGGATAACCCCCGCGCTTATTTTTAGTTGCCTGCGCTCACGTCCTTGACGAGCCCGTCCTCTATGAGCTCTTCCATACTCTCATAGGGGTACATGGCGGCATAGTCGCGCTCGGCGGACTTCGTCCTCTTCACGGCGCCGCGCTTCGTTAGCATGTCGTCTATGAGCCTTATCGCCTTTTTGACGCCGAGAGGGCTCTTTATCTTGACCATGAGGGGCGTTCCGTGCATGCTCTTGTTGTCGGAGACGTCGGCATGGTGGTAGACGGAATACTTGTATTCCGAGGGGTCGAGGGCGAGATACAGGCAGAGCGTTTTGCCGCGTATCTTTAAGCGGGCTACGGTCTCCCTGCCCTTGTTGAAGCGTTCCGCGCCCCACGCCACGCTCGAATTCACCTTGGAATAGGATAAAAGCGCGGTCTTTACCTTGCCGTAATACTCCTTCTGTTCGTCCGAGCTCTGGATTATCCTCGCTATGAAGGAGCGGTTGTACTTCATCATGTGCTCGAAGTCCACCGCGCCCTCGCCGAGCCCGTCGGGCATTATCTCGCCCTCGGCGGGCTGTTCGTCCAGCTCCTCCACGAGTTCGTCGGGCTCGCCGCCCTCCTCTTCCACGATGTCGCTCACCGTGACGAGGGCGTTGTCGTCCTGAATGTACGCCTCCGAGGGAGCCGCTTCCCTCGCCACGTACCCCGCGGCGAGCAGCGCTTTGAGCTCGGCTATCTGCCTTTCGAGCTTATCGAAGCGGGCGTCCGTGTTTTTGAGCACTTCTCCCGAGACGTACTCGGTCATCTTGTCCAGCCCTTCCTCGTCTATGACTATGTCATAGTCGTGGCTCTCCTGCGATTCGATGAGCTTGTCGGATATGTTCTTGCAGATGGCGTCGCTGTCTATTTCGGCGGCGGGTATGCCGCCGAGCACCTGACTCGCCACCTTGTCTGCTATTTCGTCGGTATCTATTTCGGGCAGCGCGTTGGAGAGTGCCGCAGCCGCCCTGTCGGCTATCGCGTCCTCGTTTATGCCCGAGACTGTTATCTTTTCGCTTATGCGCGCCGCCATCTCGTCGTAGTCGGTCTCGCTGCCCGAGGCTATGTCGAGCGCGGAACGCAGCTTTTCAGCCACGGCGGCGGCGATAATGTCGTAGTCCATGACGCGGGTTATCTCCCTCGATATCGAGGCGCAGCCGTCGTCGTCGACGAGAATGTCGAAGTCCTCCGCCTTTATGGAGCCCACTTTGAGGGCTATCCTGTCGGCGAGGTTCTCCTCGTCCACTTCCAGATCGACGGGCACGGGCGCGGGGGCGTCGGAATACGCCGCCCTCTGCGATTCGGGCGAAGCCGTCTGCACGCCGTCGGGCACAACTATCTGCTCGGCGACTTTGCACGCGATGTAGTCGGGGGAAACATATTCCTGCGCGGGCAGAAGTTCCGTGACTTTCTGCGCGAGCTTGTCGTAGTCTATCTCCGCGGGGCGGGAAACGCCCTCCCCCTGCGCCGCGGGAACGGAGGATATCTCGCCTATCCTGCGGGAGAGTTCGAGATATATGCTCTCGTTCTGGGCGGCGAGGAATTTAAGGTCGCGCCTTAGCGATACGAGCTCCTCGTCGGGCGCGGCGGGAACTTTTTCCTCGGGAGCATGTTCGGCGGAGCGGACGGCGCCCAGCTTTTCCAGCCGCCCGAGCGCGTCCTCGAGCTTGCCCGCGTTCTCCTGCAAACGCGCCGAGAGCTCGTCTATCTTCCTGACGATCTCCTTGTTGTTCTCTATAATTATATCGGCTTTTTTCGCAGTTTTGGCACTGCGCTTATAACTGCTTTCGTAACTGCCGTACGCCATATTCAACCTCGTTTTGCGAAATTGCCGCCGCGGAAATCAATTTCCCGATACGACCTCTTTATATAGTTTACAACAAACCGCAAAAAAAGTAAATATAATTATGTAAGTTTTTATCGCGTTTTTAAGAATTTTTTGCCGTTGGCAGGGGCATATTACGGGGTTTATTGACCGCCGGGGGGAATTTTATACCCGCCGCGCCGCTCAAAGGCGCGCCTTTTGCCCGCCATATATTTCACGTGGGCGGAATACGAATAAACAGAGGGCGCACTGCGCATAATAAACAGAAAACGCGGAGGTTTTTTATGGGAAAGAAAAAGAAGAAGGTCGCACGCCTTACCGAAGAGCAGTACAACGCGTACATCATGAGCATCAGAAACGACGCTTCCGCATACGGCGCGGACGGGGAGATATTCGTTCCGCCCGCCGTCAGAAAAGAGGAAGAAAAAAAGGACTATTGAAGGGACTTTCAAAGACCTGTCGCGCCTTTGGAAAAGGGCGCCCGCGCGGCATTCCGCCGCGCGGGCGCCCTCCTTTTGCACGCTTTGTATGCGCGCGAAAGGTGTTAAAGCAGTATGCAGATCACTCCGCCCCGCCCCTCGTTTATGATGCGGGTTATCGCGCGGCGCATCTTTGTCTTTGCCTCCTCGGGCATGCCCTGCACCTTGCCCGACAGTCCGTCCCTGACCATCCCGCGCAGGGACTTGCCGAACACGTTGGTGTCCCACATGTTCTCGGGATCGTTTTCGAACTCCGCCATCATTCCGTTGACTATCGACTCGGACTGCGCCGCCGCGCCCATTATGGGGCTGACCTCGCCCGTGACGTCTATCTTGACTATGTGATAGCTCGGGGCGGTGGCGCGCAGTTTTATGCCCACGCTGCCGCCCTGCCGCACCACGGCGGGGCTTTCGAGGCTCATGTCCTCGTCCCCCGGCTGCACGATGCCGTAGCCGTTGACTCTGGCGCACTCGAAGGCGTCCTTTATCTTGTCATAGCTCTTCTTCGCCTCGGAAGTGCCGCGCACGTACCGCATGAGGGTATACTCGTTTTCGAGCTTTTCGCCCGCTATCTCGGAGAGCATATCGAAGAACACGCCCTCCTTTACCTCGGCTTTCAGCTTTGCCGAACCCACGGCGAGGTCGAGGCTCAAAGAGCCCTCCGCCTTCCAGAACCTGCAATCGGCGAGCACCGTATCGAACTTGGAGCAGTCCTTCATTTTTGTCACGTTTTCCGAGAACGTCTTCACTTTTGCTATGAGTTCCGAGATGGCGGAACCCTCGCGGGGGAGGAAGCGCATCCACTCGGGAATGTCCACGTCGAGCCTCGTCACGGGGAACTCGAAGAGCACCGCGCGCAGTATCCCGAGCAGCCCTTCGGCTGTTATGTTTTTGCAGTCGGCGGCTATGCACGCCGCGCCGTACTTCATTTCGAGCTCGGCTTTGAGGCGGCGGTTAGCGTCCGTTTCGGGGTCGGCGCAGTTCAAAACTATAACAAAGGGTCTGTGCGAGCGTCTGAGGTGTTCCACCGTCCTTTCCTCGGCGGCGATATAGCCCTCGCGGGGTATATCCGAAATGCTGCCGTCGGTGGTGACCATTATGCCTATCGTGGAGTGCTCCGAGATGACCTTTTCGGTGCCGAGCTCGGCAGCCCTGTCAAAGGGCAGCGGTTCGGCGCTCCACGGGGTGTTGACGAGGCGGGGAGTTCCGTTCTCCTCGAAGCCCTGCGCGCCCTCCGCGGGGAAGCCCACGCAGTCGCAGAAGCGCACCTTTGCGGAAGCGCTGTCTATCTTCACCTCGGCGGCGACGGCGGGCACGAACTTCGGCTCCGTGGTCATTACGCTCTTCCCCGAACCCGACTGCGGCAGTTCGTCCACCATGACGCTGCGCGCGTTGCCGTCCTCCGCGTTGGGAATGACGAGTTCGGTCATGAATTTATTTATGAGGGTGGATTTGCCCGTGCGCACGGGTCCCACTACTCCCACGTAGATGTCTCCGCCGCTCCGTCCGGCGATGTCCTCGTAAACGTTGTAATCCAGCATAAACGCCTCCGCAAAATCTATGTATAATAACATATTGCGGGGGCGTTCCGTTTAGAACAATATTTTGTTTATGGGCGGCGAAAGGCGGACCGTCAGGCGTGCATGAGCACCTCTTCGTAGAATTCGTCCATCTCCGCCTCCGTCTTGAAAGTCGCGAGGAACATGGTGTTGCCCATGGCAGCCGAGAGCGCGTCGGGTATCCTGCTTATGTTTTTGAGGGCGTAGGAATACCTGTCGATTATGTCCTGTTCGGAATAGCGGAACTCCTTTCCGTCCCTCCTGCCCGCGTACGCGCAGTACCACCTCTCGCCCGGCTTGACTTCCGTCTTGTCGAAGGCTATCATGTCAGCCCATATCTTGTATACGTCCGTGGAATTGGCGTAGTTCATCATGTCGGGGGAAAATCCGCCGCAGGGACGCATGTTGACTTCGAGGGCGACGACCTCCCCCTTTTTGCCTATGTATTGGTCGGAGAGCAGGCGGAAGAACTCGAAGTGCACAAAGCGGCTCTTCACGCCGAACGCCTTTACCGTCTTTCTGCCGAGGGCGCGCACGTCTGGGAAGGGCTCGTTTACCATATAATATATGCTGTTGTCGTTGTTGTTCACTATGTCCATTATGGAATAGGGCGTGACGTTGCCCGTCTCGAAGATGGGCTTGCCGTGACTGTCGATAATAGCGTCGTAGGAGTTGACCTCGGCGTCGATAAACTCCTCCATGATGTAATTTTGGGGGTCCTTTGAAAGGAAGGCGCGCAGTTCCCCGTCGGAGGAGAGCTTGTACGTGTCGTTGGCGCCCACGCCGTTATCGGGCTTGACTATGACGGGATAGCCCACTTCGCCGATAAAGCGCGAACAGGTATCGTAGTCCGTGACGAGGCAATAGCGCGCGACCTTCACGCCCGCCTTTTTGTAGTACTTTTTCATCTCGGATTTCAGCTTTATCTTCCTTATGTCCTCTTTTTTGAAGCCCGTGCAGATGTTGAAATCCGTCCTCAGAAGGGCGTCGCGTTCGAGCCAATACTCGTTGTTGCTCTCGAGGAAGTCTATCCTGCCGTACTTGAACGCGAAAAACGCCACGGCGCGGTATACCTCGTCGTAATTTTCGAGGGTGGACACCTTGTAGTACTCGGTGAGGGAGAGCCTGAGCTCGCCCGTGAGATTGTCGTAAGGGCAGTCGCCTATCCCGAGCACGTTGAAGCCGTTGTTTTTGAGATGGCGGCAGAACTTCCAATAGTTAGTGGGAAAATTGGGAGAAATAAAGATAAAATTTTTCATATGTACGCCTCCTTTTACAGATCGAGCAGCTTAGGGAGAAAATACGCCGCCTGCACGAACCACCAATCCCAATCGTGCCTTACGTCATATCCCCACACGTCTACCCATGCGCCCGTATTTTTTTGCGCGAGTATCTCGCCGAAGCGGCGGGTGCTCTCGAGAGTTTCCACCTCCCATGCCCCCTGACCGACGCAGAAGATCATTCTGCCCGAGCGGTACTTGTCGAGATAGGGGTGGTCGTCGGGCATATTCGCCAGAAACTGCTGCGGCGAGTTGATATACGTCAGTTCGTCGTGATAATCGCCGAAATAATATTCGTTGGTGTATATCCCGCTGAGCCCCATGACCGCGTCGAAGAGGTCGGGGAAGCGGAAATAGAGGGTCGCGGCATGCAGCGCGCCGAGGCTGAGCCCCGTCACGGCGAACTTCACGCCCGCCTCCTTTTTGCCGTCCGCCGCGGCGTTTATTGCGCGGAACAGGGGCAGAGCCTCCTCCGCTATGTACATTATCCAATCCTCGTGGCGGCATATCCGCTCCCTCGGGGAGCCGTGCGAGTTCAGGGTTTCGCTGTCGAGAGAGTCGATGGTGAACACCTGCACTTCCCTGCGCTCTATGTAGGGGGCGTATACGTCGAGCATGTGCATATCCTCGAATTCGTAGAACCTGCCGCTCTGGCAGGGCACGCATAAGACGGGCTTGCCGCCGCTGCCGTACACCTTGAACTCCATGTCGCGGCAAAGGCGCGGACTGTATACTTTGTGATATTCTATATTCATATTGACGACCAAAAAGCTGTGGGCTTGTTTAATTTGCGGGCATAAAGCCCAAAACGTGCATGAACAGGGGGACCTGACGCGCCCATGAAGCCTCGCAGTGGGTACCGCCGGGCACTATGCGGCAGGTGAGGTCCACTCCCTTTTTTATAAGCTCCGCGCACGTGGCAGCGAACGCCTCCTTCTGGGCGGAGTGGTTGGAAAATTCCCTGCTGCCGTAATCTGTGTACACCACCGTGTCCCTGCGGAACTTCGCCTTTCCGAGAAAGGGAAGCAGCCCGTAGCCGTTCACCCAAAGGCTGGGCGAGAGCGCCGCCCCGCGGGAAAATATCCTATTGTAGCGGGAGAGGGCGTACAGCGTCATGAGCCCGCCCATCGAACTGCCGCCTATCGCCGTGTGCGCCCTGTCGGGAAGGGTGCGGAATGCGGCGTCTATCGAGGGCTTGAACTCCTCGGTGAGCCACTTCATATACTTCGCGCCCCTGCCCTTTATCCTCTCGCCGCCGCGCATCGTGAAGTCCACGGGAGAATACTCCGAAAGCCTGCCGTTGCCCACGGTATCGCACTCCACCGCCGCCACGATAAGGGGCGTTTCGGTAAAGTCGAGGTAATCCGCAAGCCCCCAGCAGGTGCCGTAAGTCGCCTCTTCATCGGAAAAGAGATTCTGCCCGTCGAACATGTATAGGACGGGATAACGCGCCTCTTCGTCGTCGTCATAGCCGACGGGAAGATACACGTATGTCGTTCTCGGTCTGCCGCCCGTCAAAGACGGGATGACCGTCCTATCTTCCAAAACCATCTGATAAACGTCCCCCGCCGCCTCAGCGCAGTCTGTTCTTTTCGAAAAATGCGAGAATGTCGGCGCGCACCGCCTCCGAGCAGTCGTCGTTGAGTATCTCGTGCCTCGCGCCGCCGTACAGGGTTATGTCTATGTCCTTTATCCCCGCCTTGCGGAATTTGTTATACGACTTCAATACGCCCTTGCCGTAGTCGCCCACGGGGTCGTCCTCGCCCGAAACAAAGTAGACGGGCAGATTTTTGGGCACTCTTTTCACGGTCTTTGCGGAGCAAGCCGCCCTTATCACCGAAAAGAGCACATAGTAGCCGTTGTCGGTGAAGTCGAAGCCGCACAGCTCGTCGGCGTTGTATGCGGCGACGTTTTCGCCGTTTACGGAGAGCCACGCGTTTTTGTCGCAGTCCTTGCCGAAGCGCTTGTTGTAGCTGCCGAAAGCCAGCGACTTTATGAACGCGCTCCTGTGCTTCCAGCCCTTGAATGCGGCGTTGAGGCGGGTCATCGCAAGGGCGAGCGCCGTCACCGCGCCGCTCTTATAGCCCGTGCCCATGATCACCGCGCCGCGCACGCCCACGCCGAATTCGGCTATATAGTTGCGGCAGAAAAATGAGCCCATGCTGTGCCCGAGGACGAAATAGGGCACGTTGCCCGCCTCGTCCTTTACGGCGAGATACAGCGCCCTTATGTCTTTGAGCACTATCCCGTAATCCCTCTCCTCGGAAAACCAGCCGAGATCCTCCTTTTCCAGAACGGAGCCGCCGTGCCCGAGGTGGTCCTCGGCGCACACCATATATCCCGCCGCGGCGAGATATTCGGCAAACTGCGAGTACCGCGCGGCGTATTCAGCCATTCCGTGTATTATCTGCACGAGCCCGAGTATCTTGCCCTCGGGCTTCCATATGACGGCGTGGACGGTGGTTCTGCCGTCCGCCGAAGGATAGTAAAGTTCACGCATATTTATTCACCGCCGAAAGTTTTTTCAGATCAGTTCCAGATTTTGCGGGGAAACGGAGAGCTCCCCCTTTTCTATCCTGCGCACTACGGACAGCACGTTGAGGTTCATGGGGGTCTCCACCCCGAAGTTGCGCGCAGCGTGCACGATTATGCCGTTTATGAAGTCGATATCGCACTTTTTGCCCTCTTTCAGGTCGAAATACATTCCCGAAACGAGATTTTTGTGGTGCTTCATGGCGAGCGGCAACAGCCGCAGAGCCACGAACTCCTTTATCCCGCCCCTGCACTTATACACTTTGACTATGTCGTGCCCCTGTATCTTTTCGGGGACGATGCCGCACGCCTCCGCCACGGCGAACGCCTCGTTTAAAAGCCCGAGCGCCTTGCGGCGGGAAAGTTTGCCGCAGGCGACCTCCCCGAAGGTGAGCCCCGATATCGCGGACAGCGAGGAAAAGGCGGAATTTATGGAGAGCTTCGACCAGCGCGCGCCCATGAAGTTGTTTTCCACCGTCACCTCGCCCATACATTCGAGCAGTTCCTTCACCGCCTCGGTGCGGGGGCAACTGCCCTCGTACGAGCCGAGGGAAAAGGTGAGCTTTTCGGGGGAGGAAGTCAGCTCCGCGCAGCCCTCGCCCCTGAAAGTGGCTCCCCACGAGACGGCGCAGCCCAGAGTCCGCGACGAGCCGACTACCGAGGCTATGCCCGGCTCGGGTATGCCGTTCTGCAAGGTGACTATCGCCCCGTTTTCAGCGAGAAAATCGCTCAGAAATTCGCAGATCGCGCGGTTTTCGCGCTGTTTTGTCATGAGGAATATGACGTCGTACAGCCCCGCCATCTCCCCGGGGGTCAGAGCCGAAACGGGAACTGTGAAGTCCACCGAACCCGTTATGTGCGCCCCGCCCTTTTTCATCGCCTCCACGTGCGATATGTTGCGGGTGATAAGGTCTATCTGCCTGCCCGCCTTTGATATGTATGCGCCGAGCACGGTGCCCATTGCTCCCGCGCCGTAAATTGCAGTTCTCATCGGGTCTCCTCGAAAGCGCACCGCCGTGCGCCCGTAAATGTGAATATGCACTCCCGCCGAGGCGGGCTTGGATCAAGTCTTTTTTGTTGCTTTTTTGTCCTTTTTGCCCTCTTTGCCGCGGGTCATGAACTTCCAGAGCCCGCTCACGTAATGCCCGTTGAAGATCTGGACTATGCCGACTTTTCTGCGGGTGGTGAAAGCCCCGAAATTGGCGCCCATTCTCACGGTGGCGTACCTCAGCGTGCCGCCGAGCGTGGGATTGCCGCGCGTGAAATAGAGAGCGGCTTTCACCGTGGCGCGCACGAGCAGCGCGCGGGAATTTTTCAGTTCGCCGAAAGGCGTTTTGAGGTCGGCTATGACCCTGCCGCGCCCGTCGCGGCGCAACTCGTACCCCGCGGGGGCGAGCCCCTCCGCGCTCTCGGGAGCCGCCGAGGGCATATCTCCCGCAACGTCTATCACGGCGGACAACGACCTGTCGAGGCTGTGCCTTGCGATATAGAGGGTGTATTTTCCGCCGACCGTCCCCCACCTTTCAGAGGGGACGTCGTACACGCGGAAGGCGTAGCCGTCGAAGGGAATATATATCGTACGCGCCTCTCCCGCCTTTAAAAATACCTTTTCGAAGGCGACGAGCTTTTCCGAGACCTCGTTCGCGGCGGCGGGGAACGAGGCGTATATCTGCACGACTTCGCTCCCGTCGCGGCTGCCGACGTTCTCTATGCGCACGGAAACTCCCCTTTCGTCCGCGCCCGCGCACGAGAGGGAAAACTCAGTGTATCCCAGCCCGTACCCGAACGGATAACAGGGCTTTTCGCCGCTGGCAAGGCAGTGGCGGTAGCCCACCGCCCCGCACTCGGAATATACCGTGTAATAGGGGTCTTTGAAGAATTCTCTTGTGGAGGGGAGGGACGCGGGGTCTTCAAAAAAGGTCTCCGCGAGCCTGCCCGAGGGGTTTATCCTCCCCGAAATTATGCCCGCCGCGGCAGAGGCGAACCCCTGCCCCGAGAGCCCGAAGTAGAGATGGGCGTCCGCCGAGGCGTCGAAACCGCAGAGATACGGTCCGCCCGAAACGACGAGGCACACCACCTTTTTGCCCGCCTCTTTGAGGGCGTAAACGAGCTCCGTCTGTTCCCTTTCAAGCCCGAGGCACGACTTGTCGTCCCCCTCGCTGTCACCCTTATAGGAGGCGAGGCACACCACAGCCACGTCGCACTTTTTTGCGAGCCGCTTAGCCCTGCCGCCGAAGTGATAGCTCCCGCTGCAACCGACTACGCACACCTCTTCGGCGAGCGCCTCGGCGAATTTGCGGGGACGGACGTTGTATATCACGTGCGAGGAGCCGCCGCCCTGAATGGGGGCGTTATACGCCGCCTTGCCGAATATGCCCACGCGCTCGCCCTTTTTTAAGGGGAGCACGCCGTTGTTCTTTAAGAGCACGCCGCACTCCGCGGCGGCTTCCGCCGCATATTGAGCGTGTTCATCGGCGGGATAGGGCTTCCTCTCGCGCTTTACGGCGCTTGCCGCCTCCACCCTCGCCGCGGCTGAAAAGATATCCTCCGCGGAGAGCTCCCCGCTCTTGTACGCCGCGAAGATCTCGTCCGTGGAAAAGGGGCAGGCGGGCATTTCGAGGTCGGCTCCCGCCTTTAAGGAGGCGATCCTGTCGGACACGCCGCCCCAATCGGAGACGACTATCCCCTTAAAGCCCCATTCGCCGCGCAGAATGTCGCCCAATAGGACTTTGTTCTCGTTGCAGAATACTCCGTTGAGCCTGTTGTACGCCGTCATCACGGCGGCGGGCGCGCTCTCCTTTACGACGTACTCGAACGCCGTAAGATAGGTCTCGCGCAGCGTGCGGTAGGGCACTACGCTGTCCGATACGCTCCTGCCCGTCTCCTTGTTGTTGGCTGCGAAGTGCTTTACGCAGGCGCCCACGCCCGCGGACTGCACCCCGTCCGTAAAGCGCTTGCCGAGTTCGGCGGTCAGCCGCACGTCCTCGGAGAAGTATTCGAAATTTCTTCCGTTGTAGGGATTTCTCTTTATGTTTATTGCCGGCGCGAGCAGAATATCCACTCCCCCAGCCGCGGCTTCCGCGCCTATGCGGCGGGCGACGTTATAGACCGTTGCGCGGTTCCACGTGCACGCGAGGGCGGAATGAGCGGGAAAGGACGTGGCGGGTTCCGCCTTGTGGAGCCCCATGCTGTCGCCGTTGCCCTTTTGCAGGCGCAGCCCCGCGGGTCCGTCGGCGAAGCACAGCGCCTCCGCACGCCAGAAATTTTTACCGGTGAGACGCTCCGCCGCGCGGCGGACGTCTTCGTCAGTATAATTATTCATAAATATAAAGTCTCTTTTTTTATTATAACATATGTTTTCGGCATTTGCAATTACATAGGCTTTGTTTTTTGCATATTTGCGCGCCGTTTTTTGGGACAAAAAAAGAAAAAAGAGGGCTTGCCCCTCTCTTTTCCTTTGCAGTCTTTTAAACGTTGTGCTGTTCGCCGCCGCGCGCCCTGCGTTCTTCCTCGTCGCGCATGGCGAGCCTCAACCCGTGACCCGAGACGATGGGCGAGATGATGAGCCATATGGCAGCGAGGGTTATGAGCGAATAGATTATTATCGAGCCCACGCTTCTCGGTCCCTGAAATATCCACGAGACGAGGTTGAAATTGAAAATGCCGTACAGCCCCCAATTGAGGGCGCCTACGATGACGAGCACATAAGAAATGACGTTTGCAATAACCATTTTTTTCGTTCTCCTTGCAATTAAGTATTGCCCGTTTGGAAAAATTTATACTCCCGCCCGCGCGCCGCGCCAAGCCCCAAAAAGTTGACAGTTGCCGCCGCATATCCTATAATGGAGATATGCAGACAAACAAAGGGCTCGACCGCCTTCTTTCGGCGTTTACGGCGATAATGCTCGGCATATCGTTCGTGCTCACCTTCACGGTCTCCGACTACTACATATTTGACAAATTCGATACATACGACCCCGCGTTCATAATCAGCCAATGGATAAAAAAGGCGGGGATCGTTCTCCTTGCCATGGCGGCGTTCTTCAAAAAGCGGAGCTGCGCGGACATAGCCAAATACCTGCTCCCGCCCTTTATAGTCCTCTCGGCGTGCACCTGCCGCGAGTTCTTCGGGATAACCATGCTGACAGCCGACGCCTCCCCCGCGGACAGGGTGTACGCGCACGTCAACGAGTTCATTCCCGCCGGCGCGCACGTCGCGCTCTTCTTTGCCGAGAGCATATTCATGCTCGGCGCGGCGGCGACGATCTTCGTCCGCGACGGCTTCGGCGTGCGGCTCGCCTCTTTCAGGTTCCTGCCCGCCGCGATAGCCGCCTCCATGCCGCTGAATATCTTCGAAAACTTTTACAACGAGAACCTCTTCGACAACCGCTCCGACGAATACCTCGCGGGGCACTTCCTGCTGTTCAAGAGCTTTTCGGTGTGGCACCTTCTTATGATATGCCTTCTTATAGGGGCGACGGTGGGCTGTTACCGCTTTCTGAAAAACAAGGACCGCCGCACGCAGGACCAATATCTCGGCGCGCTCGCCGTGACGCTGCTCCTGCAATACCACAGCAAGGATTCCGTGGTGATGGGCGACGGCTACAACGTTTACACAACGGTGTTCGCCTGCATCCCCCTCTTCATATGCAACATAGGGGTGTACGTCGCCTGCCTCTCGGTGTTTTTAAAGCGCAAAACGCTGTATGCGCTCTCCTTTTTCGTGCATGCGGCGGGGGCGATAACCGTGTTCGTGTACTTCGGGGACGCCATCTCCAATTACGGGATATTCTGCGGCTATTCGATACTGTATTTCTCCCTTACCCACTGCATACTGTTCATGCTCTCGGTGATGCCCACATGTCTCGGGCACTATAAATTCCGCCCTAAGGACGCCATAGTTCCCCTCATATACTACTGCCTCGTGATAGTGGCTGCCGCCGTGGCGAGCGGGATAGTCACATCCGCCTCGCAGAGCTTCTCGTACGGGGGCTACACCTTGCGGGAATACGTGCCCGGCAGCATGCTCCCCGCCGAGACCGAATGGCTGTATCCCAACTACGCGTTCACGCAGAAGAACCCCATAGGCGACCTTATCGACGTGCCCAACGTGCTCCCCGTAAAGATATGGAAGTGCACTATGAACGGGCTGTACCTCATATTGCTGTACCTCGTGTACGTGGGGCTGTTTTACATATTCAACGGCGCGTACTACGCCTTCCTCGCGATAAAAAAGAGGATATCCCGCCGCGCGCCCGCGCCCGCTGCCGCGCCTGCCGCCATCTCCGAAGCCGCGGCTGCCGAGGATAGCGAAAAGAGCCGTGAAAAGGGTGAAAAATGACTTTACCGCCCCTTATTTTGCGGCGAGTTTATATTAAGTTTATAATCGGGGGCTAAAATTGCCCTTTGTTGAGGTCGAAATATGGAAGATACGGAAGAAATATCGCTAAATACGGAGGACGGCGCAGTTCCCGCCCCCGCCGCGGAAGAGGGCGGGGAGGAGAAAAGACCCGCGGGCAAGCTGAAAAAGTTCTTTACGTACGAAAGAGTCAGCGTGATCGTCTATGCGTTTTTCGCGCTCGTGTTCCTCTCCACGGTCATCTCGGGACTGACGGACAGCTATCACCACTTTTACTCCAACGCGCAGGCGGGGCTTACCGTGACGCAGAGTCTGAGGTGCTTCCTCGTGATACTGGCTCCCATAGTGCTTGAAAAGTGCTTCGGGATAAGGCTCGATTTAAAACTTGTAGTTTTTTTGTGCATGTTCTGCGTGTTCTCGGTGACCCTCGGCGAGGGGCTGAAAGTCTATTACAGCATTTCGTGGTGGGACAAAGCCCTGCACCTCATTTCGGGCGCAATGCAGGTTTACATCTTCTTCGGCTTCGCCCAACTGATGTTGAAGGACAGCCCTTCCAAAAACAAGTTCTGGTACGCCCTCTTCCTCGCGTTTTTCGGCTCCATGGCGATAGCCGCGCTGTGGGAACTGCTCGAATTCGCGACGGACTGCTTCACGGGCTCCAACATGCAGAAGGTCATCCCTCCCGGAATGGGCGGCGGCGACAACGGATATAACTGCTGGCTCCCCCTCGACAGCTCCGTGTCTAACGAGGCAATAGGCGAATATTACAGAACCCCCGGCGGCTTCCGCTACGGCATAATGGACAGCATGATGGACATGGTGATGTGCCTCTTCGGTTCGCTCGCGTTCATAGCGATAATGGCTGTGGTGCGGCTCATAAAAAAGGACGCCTTTGAAAACTCAGTGAAGTTCGACAAGGGATACAGGTTCGGGTTCATAAAAAATTTCGCGGCGAAAAGGCGGGCGAAAGGGGAAACGGATAAAACAGAATAATATAATAATGTAGATAAAATAAAGGGAGCGGCGGCGAGTTTCAACTCGCCGCCGCTCCCTTTTGCAACGCTATTTTTACACAGTCTGCGCCGCCTTCTGGTGGGGCGCGTAGTCCTTTACGGAATTGGCTATGTTGGTCATGTGGTCGCCTATGCGCTCCATGTTTATCGCGAGCTGCAAGAATACCGCGCCCGCTTCCGCCGTGCACCTGTTCTCGGTGAGGCGGCGGAGATGGGACTGCTGCATCTTCGCGCACATGTCGTCCGTGGCTTGCTCTTCCTCTTCGATCTTCGGCATATAGCTTAGGTTTATCTTCTCGAACGCCGTCTCCACGTTTTTGTAGAGCTCGGTGAGGTGCAGATCCATCTCCCTTATCTCGTCCACCGCGTGCTCGGAAAAGGCGAGTTTATCCTTAACTTTGAGCTGGGCGTACTCCACGATATTTTCGGCGTAGTCGCCTATCCTTTCGAGGTCGCTCGTGACGTGATAGAACGAGGAGAGCTTTTTCTCGTCGGTCTGCGAAAGGGGCTCCAGAGAGAGCTTGACGAGATAGGAATTTATGTAGTGGTTGTATTCGTTTATGTGCTTTTCACGCTCGGAGAAGGCGTCCGTCTGCGAGAGGTCGCCCGAAAGGAGCATTTCGAGGGAGAGCTTGTAGTTCTGGAAGGCGAGTTTGCCCATTTTGACTATCTGCTTGCGCGCCTGACCTATGGCTATGGCGGGCGTTTTCAGAAGGCGCATATCGAGCGTTTCGTCCTCTTCCCCGCCCGCTTCGGAGCCCTTTTTGTCCCGCACGACAAGCTCCGCGAGCCTGACGAGGAGATTCTGGAAGGGAAGAAGTATCGCCGTTGTCACCAGATTGAAGAACATGTGGAATACCGCTATCTGAATGGCGATATTGGGAATGAACGAGGTGAGGAACCTGACGAGCGCGCCGCTTATTACGGGGAAAGACAGGGGTATTATGAAGAGAATGCCGCCTATTAAGTTGAAGGAGAAGTGCACGAACGCCGCGCGCCGCGCGTTCACGCTGGTGCCCAGCGAGGAAAGGAGCGCCACTGCGCAGGTGCCGAGGTTGGTGCCGAGAATGACGAATATCGCGAACTGCATATCCACCACTCCCGACGAGGCGAGGGACATTACTATCGCCGTGACAGCCGCGGAGGACTGCACGAGCCCCGTCAGCAGAGCGCCCAAAAGGAACAGAACGGGGATCTGCCACGTGAGGGTCCCGCCGCCCCCGCCTATCGCGGCGAAGAGCTCGCTCACGGCGCCCGCTATCGCGGGGTTAGCCTCCTCGTCGAGCAGGGTGGACATCGAGTGGGTCATGGTAGTCATTCCTATGAATATCAGCCCGAGCCCCGCCAGAATGAGCCCGACGTGCTTTACCATATCCTTATGGGAGAACATGTTCATGAGCACTCCGACGAACGCCATGCAGGCGAACACGGAAGCCGTCTGTATACCGCTGCCCGTAGTGGAGATAGCGGTTATGAACGCGGTGATGGTCGTGCCTATGTTGGCGCCCATTATAACGGAGACCGCCTGAGTCAAGGTCATGAGCCCGACGTTGACGAAACCGACTATCATGACGGTGGTCGCGCCCGAGCTCGTGACGAGAGCAGTTACCGCCGCGCCCGTGCCGACGCCGATAAAGCGGTTTTTGGTCGCCCTCCCCATCAGCCTGCGCATATGCCTGCCCGCAGCCTTTTCGAGGTTGTTGCCCATCATGTTGATGCCTATCATGAGGGCGGCTATGCCCCCGAGCAGCAACAGGAAGTTATTTATGATTTGGAGCGCGTCGCCGAAAGTCAGCGAAGCCAACAGCTTCATACCCATATTCCACATCCGAGTAAAATTGATGAAACCCAAATTTCACCTTTTATATTGTAACAGCAAAACGTGGAAAATGTCAAATGAAATTTTCAAGCCGCTATGAGTTGCATTTCCGCGCGGGATAAATTACAATATAGATATGTTCGACATTGTACTCGTGGAGCCCGAGATCCCGCAGAATACGGGCAACATAGCGCGCACCTGCGCCGCAACGGGGTGCCGCCTGCATCTGGTGCGCCCCCTCGGCTTTTCGGTGGACGACAGACACTTGAAGCGCGCGGGGCTCGACTATTGGAGGGACGTGGAGATATTTTACCACGACGGCATTGACGAGGTGTTCTCCCTCTACCCCTCGGCGACGTTCTACTTCTTCACCACAAAGGCGGAAAAGGACTACGCCGAAGCCGTGTTCAAAAAAGGGGATTTTCTTGTGTTCGGCAAGGAGACGGCGGGGTTAGACGAGGAACTTCTGAAAGCCCATAAAAATAACTGCCTGCGCATTCCCATGATAGGCGAAACGCGCAGCCTCAACCTCTCCAATTCCGTGGCGGTAGCCGTATACGAGGGGCTGAGGCAGCTCGGCTTCCCCGGCTTTAAAATGAAGGGCGAGTTACACCGCTTAAAATGGTGATCAACCCTTTACTTTTGAAATAATTTATTGTATAATAGGTCTATGAAGCTCACAAAAATAGCCGTTGCCACGGGCAACAAGGGAAAACTGAGGGAAATACGGGAAATTTTTACCGAAGCGGAAATAATCTCCATGCAGGAACTCGGTTTCGACGGCGAGATAGCGGAAACGGGCAAAAACTTCCGCGCCAACGCCATGATAAAAGCCAAGGCGATAGCCGAAAAGTACGATATGCCCACCCTCGCGGACGATTCGGGGCTGTGCGTGGAGGCGCTCCACGGGGCGCCCGGCATATACTCCGCCCGCTTTTCGGGCGAGGGCGAGGCGGCGAACAGAAAGCTCCTCTTAAAAAGGCTGGAAAACGTGACGGACAGAAGGGCGTATTTCGAGAGCGCCGTCTGCCTGTATATGCCCGACGGGCACACCTACTTCGGCGAGGGGCGCACCTACGGCAGGATACTCTATGAGGAGATCGGCGGCAACGGGTTCGGATACGACTGTCTGTTCTACTCCGACGACCTCAAAAAGTCGTTCGGGCTCGCGACGGAGGAGGAGAAAAACTCCGTCTCCCACCGCTTCCGCGCCCTCGAGGACCTGAAAGGCAGACTATGACTACCGTTCTGGTGCTGTCCGACACGCACGGAAACCGCGGCGGCATACAGGGGCTCTTCCCCCTCATGCGCGAATGCGACAGGATAATCCACCTCGGCGACACATCGGGCGACGGGGCGTTCATAAGATCGCTCTTCCCCCGCAAGACGCACGTTTTGAACGGCAATTGCGATCCTGTGCAGCTCGGCGAGGACGAGGCGGTGATAGAGATAGAGGGCGTGAAGATCTTCGCCTGCCACGGGCACCGCTATTCGGTGAAAACGGGCACGGACAGATTGTGCGCGCGCGCCGCGTCCCTCGGCTGCGGGGTCGCCCTTTACGGGCACACCCACAGGGCAGAGGAGAGCGAAAAGGACGGCGTTCTGATAATAAACCCCGGCTCGCTTTCGCGGTATTCCGAAAAGAGCTATTGCTATCTTGTGATAAACAAAGACAAGGCGGTACCGAAAATCGTGTACCCCGACGAGAGGAACGTATGAAATTCAAACACGCATTCCACGTATTCGTGGACAATTTTTCGGTCACATACAAGCAACTTCTGTACAGGCTGACCATACTCGTAGTGGCGGCGATAATAGGCACGACCTGCCTCTACCCGTTCGTCCACTCCTTCATAAATTCGGAGGAGCTGACGGCGCTCATGGAGAGCCTGCGCAATTACACGAAAAACATGCTGAACGGCGAATTCTCCGACATAAAGAGCCTTATCGAATCGGTGAAAAGAGCCTACGACAGGGTGGCTGTACTCTTAAAAGAGCGCGCCGTGCAGATAACGCTGTGCGGACTTCTATTGCTCTTTTTGTACATCGTCGAGAAGTGGTTCGCGGGGCTGGGCAACTACACCACAGCCGTGCTAATTAACGACAAGATGGCTCTCCGCGCAAAGCTCCCCTTCCTCGGGACCATGATAAGCCATCTCAAAGAGGCAGCCCTGTATAACATCATATATGTGCCCCTCTCCATACTGTACGACATTCTGGTATGCGCGCTGCTGCTTGCGGTGCTGTACCTTTTGGTGTCGCATATAGGGGGAATGGCGCTCATATGCGTGTTCATATTCACCCTGCTATTGATCATGGCGATAGCGCTTAAAATGACCTTTACCTCCGATTGGCTCCCCGCGCTCATCCGCGGCAGAAAGGGGCAGAAAGGGGCGATAAAGTACTCCTTTTCCCGCAAGGGCAAGAACACGATAAACATCTACTCCAACTTCATAGTGCTGATACTTATCATTCTCGCCTTGAACGTGGCGGCGTTCCTCTTCACCTTCGGCGTGGGGATACTTCTGACCGTGCCCGCGAGCTACGTCATGATAATCAGTTTCGAGATGGTGACGTACTACGACAGGGAGGAAATACGCTATTTCGTGGACAAGAACACGATAATAAAGCCCGACAAGGAGAGCGTTATGACACGCGAACAGTTTTTTGCGGGCAACGGCGACGACGTGAACCCCTGACGTCCGTCCGAAAAAATCACAAATTTTTGGAGCGCAGGACAAAGTTTTTTCCGTTTCCCCCTTTACAAGGGGGGAATTTTTTTATATAATTATTTAGGTATAAAGTGGAGACAAGCCGCTATTATATAAACAAGGAGGACATGATGAGTTATATTGACACCTATAAAAAATGGCTGGCGGACGGCCGTTTGAGCGCGGAAGCGAGAGCCGAGCTGGAAAGCGTTAAGGGCAACAACGAGGATATAGAGTACCGCTTCGGCGCGGAACTCGCATTCGGCACCGCCGGAATGCGCGGGATAATCGGCTTCGGCACGAACATGATGAACGTTTACACCGTGCGCCGTGCCACGCAGGGGCTTTCCGAATTCATAAAGACGAGGGGCGCCGAGGCGATGGAGCGCGGCGTTGCGATCTCGTACGATACCCGCCTCAAAAGCGACGAATTTGCCGAAGCCGCGGCGGAAGTGCTCGCCGCAAACGGCATTTACGCCCACCTCTACCCCATGGAGCACCCCGTTCCCATGCTCTCCTTTGCGGTGAGAGAGCTGAACGCCTACGCTGGCATAATGGTGACGGCTTCGCACAACCCCAAACAGTACAACGGATATAAAGTTTACGGCGCGGACGGCGCGCAGATGAGCCCCGAGGACACCGACGTGGTAGTAGGGTTCATAAAGAAGATAGACGACTATCTCGGAACGCCCTCCCCCACCGAGGAACAGAAAAAGAAGTACATAAAGATCATCTCCGACAAGGTGGACAAGAAGTACTACGACGAGCTTGAAAAGCTGACGATCTCCAGACAGGCGATCAAAAAGTACGGCAAGGACCTCAAACTCGTGTATACGCCAGTGCACGGCTCGGGATATATCCCCGTGACGACCATTCTCAAAAAGATAGGCATAAACGCCACGGTCGTGGAAGAGCAGACCAAAAAGGACACGGATTTTTCCACCGTGGAAGTGCCCAATCCCGAATTCAAGGAGACGCTCTCCATGGGCATAAAGTATGCCGAAGCGATAGGCGCCACGGTAGTGTTCGGCACCGACCCCGACAGCGACCGCCTCGGCGTAGCCGTGAAGAACAACGAGGGCGAGTTCGAGGCGCTCTCGGGCAACCAGGTGGGCATACTCCTTCTTGACTACATTCTCACCCGCCTGAAAGAAGAGGGCACGATGCCCGAAAATCCCGCCGTCGTGAAGAGCTTCGTCACGACGGGCATGGCGAAAGCCATCTGCCAGAAGTTCGGCGTAACGCTCTTCGAGGTGCCCGTCGGCTTCAAGTTCATAGGCGAAAAGATAAAGCTCTGGGAACAGCCCGACTGCCCTCATCCCTACACCTATGTGTTCGGCTTCGAGGAGAGCTGCGGATATCTCCGCGGCACCCATGCGCGCGACAAGGACGCCGTAGTCGCATCCATGCTCTGCGCCGAGATGGTGTGCTATTACACCTCCGTCGGCAAGACGGTATACCAGAGGTTGCAGGAGATATACGAGACGTACGGCTACGTGCTCGACTGCAATATCTCCATACCCTTCAAGGGTCTGCACGCGATGGACGACATGAATAAGGTCGTAGACGGGCTGAAAGTGCACCCCGCTACGCACTTCGACATCTACAAGGTGACCGCGGTGCGCGACTACTCCAAGAACATAAAGACGGACGTAGTCACGGGCGAAAAGAGCGAGATAGGCTCGCCGCTCACGAACTGCGTATACTACGAGCTCGAAAACGGCAGCTTCATCTGCGTGCGCCCCTCGGGCACCGAGCCCAAGCTGAAGATATACTTCTCCGTAAAGATGCAGAAGAAGTCCGACGCGGAGGAAGCGCTCAAAAAGATGCAGGCGGCAGCCAAAAAACTCATAGGCGTTTAATACGAACACATAAAGACCGCCGACGCTTGAAAGCGTCGGCGGATATTTTTTTGCCTGTTTTACAGCATTTTTTTGAACTGCGCCTCGTCGATTATCCTGACGCCGAGTTTTTGCGCCTTTTCGAGCTTGGAGCCCGCCGCTTCCCCCGCGACGACGAGGGTGGTCTTCGAGGTCACCGAACTCTGGCACTCCCCTCCGCGCTCCTCGATCAGCTTCTGCGCCTCGCTCCTTTTGAACTCCGAAAGGGAGCCCGTGAGCACCACGTACTCTCCCGCGAACGCGCCCGTGCGCTCCGCCGCGGCTAAGGGGACGGGCTCCACGCCCGCCGCGAGCAGATTTTCCACCTCGGCGGCGTTTTCCGCGTTGCCCAGCCACGAGAGCACCGCGTCCGCGGTTATCTCACCGACGTTGTCCATGCCGATAAGCCCCTCCCTGTCGGCGGCGAACAGCCCCTGCACGCTCCCGTATTTTTTCGCGAGGTCGCGCGCGGCGACTTTGCCCACGCCGTCTATGCCGAGGGCGAACAGAAACCTGTCGAGGGGCACGCTCTTGCTCTTTTCGAGGGCGGAGAGCATGTTGGATATCTTTTTATCCTTGAAGCCCTCAAGCTTAGAAAGGTCGTCCGCGGTGTAGCCGTACAGTTCCGAGCACCCGCGCAGACCGAGAAAGTCGTACATCTGCCCCGCCGTCATCTCGGAGAGCCCCTCTATGTCCATGGCGTCCTTGGAACAGAAATGGGCTATCTTGCCCACCACGCGGGGGCGGCATTCCTTGTTGGGGCAGAAGAGGTTTGCCCCCGACTCCCTCACGGGCGTGCCGCAGAAGGGGCACGTTTCGGGCTTTGAGACCTCTTTTGCGCCCTCGGCGTGTTCCACTGAGCCCAGAATCTCGGGTATTACCTCGTTTGAGCGGCGGATAAGCACCTTGCTGCCCACTTTAACGTCCTTGCGGGTGAGGTCGCCGAAGTTATTCAGCGTGGCGCGCTGCACCGTTGCGCCCGCGAGCTCCACGGGCTCCACCACCGCAAGCGGGGTGAGCTTGCCCGTTCTGCCCACCTGCCAGCGTATCTCCTTTACGGTGGTCACGCACTCCTCCGCCTCGAATTTAAAGGCGACAGCCCAGCGGGGGAATTTGTCCGTGTAGCCTATCCCCTCGCGCACGGTGGCGTCGTCGAGCTTTATTACCGCGCCGTCGGTGAGATAGTCGATGCTCTTGCGCCCGACCTCTATCTCCTCTATCGCGGAGATTACCTCGGAGGGGGAATCGCACACCCGAAGAAAGGGATACACCTTGAAGCCGTTCTCTTTGAGGAACTCAAAGTGCTCTTCCTGCGATTTGAGTTCGCCCTCGGACATGTAATTCACGTTGTAGAAAAGTATCTCGGGCGAGCGGCTCGCGGTCACCTTGGGGTCGAGATTGCGTATCGCCCCCGCCGCGGCGTTGCGGGCGTTTTTGAGCTGCTCCTGCGCCGTCCTGTTGTATTCCGCGAGGACGGAAAGGCGGATGACCGCCTCCCCCTGTACTTCGAGCACACCCTTGTAGTTCACGGAGAGGGGGAAAGACCTTATCGTGAGGCACTGCGCGGTGACGTCTTCGCCCTCCGCGCCGTTGCCGCGCGTAGTGGCGCGCTCGAACTTGCCGTCCCTGTAAGTCAGGCACACGGTGAGCCCGTCGTACTTGTATTCCACGGTGTAACGCGGGGAAGGGACCTCCTTGCCCATTCTGTTGAAAAAGGCGTTGAGCTGCTCCTCCGTGACGCACTTGTCGAGGCTGTAAAGGCGGGCAATATGCCTGTGGCGGGCGAACGCCTTAATGGGCTCGCCGCCCACTCTCCGCGTGGGGCTGTCCGCCTCCACCCTGCCCGTCGAGTTTTCGAGGGCGACGAGCTCGTCGTAGAGCCTGTCGTACTCCCTGTCCGAAACCGTGGGGGCGTCGAGAACGTAGTATTCGTACGCCCATCTGTTGAGCGTTTCGATGAGTTCGCGCATTCTGTCCATGTCAAACACCTCGCGTCATTTTATTATTTCGAGGGGGGCTATCGAGGCGGAGAGTTCCTTTATCCCCTGACCGTCGAAAGCCACGTTTACTGTATTGCCGTTATTTTTGAGGGCTATTACCATGCCGACGCCGAATTTCGGGTGCTTCACCCGCATTCCCACGCTGTACTTGCCCGCGCCGCCCCCGTCGGTCTTTTTTGGAGCGGCGTAAAACGCCCTGAAAGCCGAAGAGCTTTCCGGCGCGGCGCCGTAGCTATCCTCCTCGGAGTAGAGCGCGCGCCTGTGCATAGCCGTATCGCGGTAGCCTGCGAACCTCTCCGCCTGCGGGCGGGAGCCCGCGCTATTTATCCCGAGCACGGGGGCGAGTTCGCCTATGAACCGCGAGGGCTGGGTGAGGGAACGCCGCCCGTAGAGATAGCGGGACTTGGAGCGGGTGAGGTAGAGCATCTTTTCGGCGCGGGTGATGGCGACGTACATGAGCCGCCTCTCCTCCTCTAAGCCATCCCCCTCCTCTTCCGCGCGGGAAGAGGGCATTATGCCGTCCTCAAGCCCGCATAAAAAGACGACGGGGAATTCCAGCCCCTTGACGGCGTGGATCGTGGCGAGCGTGACGTAGTCGCCGTCGTCCATCTCGTCCGTATCGGACGAGAGAGTTACCTGATTGAGGTATTCGTCGAGAGTGGCGTCGGGGTTGAGGCGGCAGAAGTCGTCCACCGAGGCGACGTATTCGTCGAGGTTGGCGAGCTTGCCGTCGCCCTCGGCTGTGCCGTCGTCGTAAGCGGAGCGCAGATCGGCGAGGGTTATCACGTCGCGCACGAGCTGGGCGACGGGGGACTGCACGGAACCGATTATCAGCCCCTTTATCAAGGCGGCGAAGTCCGTAAGCGCCTGCTTTGCGCCCTTTGTTATGGGCAATTTTTCGGCGTCTACCGCCGCGTCGAAGAGGGAAAAGCCGTAACTTGCGGCGTAGTAATACATCGCTTCGAGCGTCTTGCCGCCGATACCGCGGCGGGGGACGTTTATTATCCTTTCCGCCGCCTCGCTGTCGAACGGATTAGAGATGAGGCGCAGATAGGCGAGTATGTCCTTTATCTCCTTCCTCTCGAAGAACTTGAAGCCGCCGAATACCTTGTACGGTATGCCGTATTTGGTGAATTCCTGCTCGTAAGGGCGGGTGAGGGCGTTTATGCGCATGAGCACGGCGTAGTCCGAATATCTGCCGCCCGCACGCACGCCGTCGGCTATCCTGCGCGCGGCGTACAGCGCCTCGCCCGTCTCCTCTTCCGCATTATAGTATTCGGGGGGAACTCCCTCCCCCACGTCCGTCCACAGCACCTTGCCGCGGCGGGACCTGTTGTTCTTTATTATCGCGTTGGCGAGCTTTAAGATATTGCCCGTGGAGCGGTAGTTCCTCTCCAGCTTATACACCTTTGCGCCCGGGAAATCGGAGTCGAAGCTAAGTATGTTGCCTATTTCCGCCCCACGCCAGCCGTAGATGGACTGGTCGTCGTCGCCCACGGCGAAGATGTTGCCGTGCGCCGAGGCGAGGAGCTTGATTATGTTGTACTGCACGGAGTTTATGTCCTGAAACTCGTCTATGTGGATATAGCGGAACTTGTCCGAAAGATAGGACAGCGTTTCGCCGTCCCGCCTCAGAAGGCGGAGAGTCTCCAAAAGCAGGTCGTCGAAGTCGAGCGCGTTGTTCTCCTTTAAATATAAGTTGTACTTTTCGTACGCCACGACGATATCGTCCATGCCGCGCTCGTATCTGAACTTTCTGCCGTATTGGTCGGGGTCGAGCCCGAGCATCTTGGCGTTGCCTATGTGGTATTTTGCGGCTTTCAGCAGCTCTTCGTTGTTGAAACCGAGGTCCTTGAACACCCGCTTTATCACGTTGTTGCGCTCGGCGTCGGAGTATATGGAAAAATTGCTCTTGAGCCCCGCGCGGTCGGCAAATTCACGCAGTATCTTCACGCACATGGAGTGGATAGTGCATATCCACTTTCCGTCGCCCTCGCCTATCGCGCCGAAAATGCGCTCTTTCATCTCGTTTGCGGCTTTGTTGGTGAACGTTATTGCGAGTATCTGGGAGAGGGTGGCTTTGCCCTCTTTTAAAATGTGCGCTATGCGGCTCGTGAGCACGCGGGTCTTGCCGCTGCCCGCCCCCGCGAGCACTAAAACGGCGCCCTCGGTGTCGAGGACGGGTTTTATCTGTTCTTCGTTGAGTTGTGAAAGCATGGCATCCATGCCTTTATTATATCACAGCGGCATATAAAATTCAATTAAATACGCGGCATAAAAAAAGCGGCGCGCGCATTTGCGCCGCCGCGCCCTGTCAGGGCGAGCTTGCCTCAGAACCCGAGTTCCTTCTCCTTTTTGTATTTTTGGAGCGCGGCGAGGTAGCGGTTGGACAGATCGAGGGTATAGCGCTGCTTTTCCTCGTATGAGAGCGTCTCGTAATATTCCCTGTCGGTGAGCCTGCCGATCGCATCGTAAACTTCCCCCTCTTCGTCGAGGAGCTTTTTTACCCTGAGATAGAACTCGTCCTGCTTTTCGCCGCGTATGGCGCTCTTTACCCTGCCCTTCATGGACGACTTCACCTTTATCTCGCTTATCCCCATCTCCTTGGCTTCGCTCGCGTTTTTATCGAAATTCCTCTTGCAGTTTCCCCAAAAATCCGTTTTGAGGCGGCGCTTGGCGGCGCGCGCCATCAATTTCAAATCTTCCATGATTACACCCGCGATTCCCCATAATACGACATTTTCCATAAAGAAAAAAGTCCGCCGCACAAAATCTTTTGTGCAACGAACCTCATAGGTCAATTCTTGCTTCTCTTTCTCGCCGCTTCGGCTTTCTTGCGCCTCTTGACGGAAGGCGATTCATAAAACTCCTTCTTGCGGAGGTCGCCGATTATACCGTCGCGGGAGCACTTTCTCTTGAACCTGCGGAGAGCGCTCTCCACCGTCTCGTTTTCACCCACTCTTATGGTCGACATATCCACAACCCTCCTTCGCCTTACGCACTTATTTTTCCCTCTGAGCGGGAAAGCCTTTAAATTATAACAGACCGCCGCCCGCCTGTCAACACTTTTTGCGCCTTTCGCGCCGAAATTTTCAGCCCGCGGCGCGGGGCGGTCAGCCGAGGGGTATCTGCGCGCGCGCGTTGAGCGACAGGGGCGAAAAATTTCCCGCAAGGTACTGCGTGAGCCCTTCCTGCGCTATCATAGCGGCGTTGTCCGTGCAGAACTTCTTTTCGGGCAGTATGCACCTTATCCCCGCCTTTCGGCAGAGCGCCGAGAGGGAATCCCTCAGATATCCGTTCGCCGCGACGCCCCCTCCCGCCGTAACGGTATCCGCGCCGTACGCCACGGCGAACTCCACCGTCTTTTTGACGAGGGCATCCACCGCGGAATGCTGGAAGGAACAGGCTATGTCCTCCCGCGCGAGCTCTTCGCCCCTTTGGGCGGCGTTGTGGACGGCGTTTATCACCGCGGTTTTGAGCCCGCTGTACGAAAATTGCGCCCTCTCTGCGTTTCTGACGAGCGCGGAGGGGAGCTTTACGGAACACTTTCCGCCCAAGGCGAGCTTTTCCACGTTCACCCCTCCCGGGTAAGGGAGCCCCAACACGCGCGCAACCTTGTCGAACGCCTCGCCCGCGGCGTCGTCGCACGTAGCCGCGAGGGTCTTGAAAGAGAGCGCGCTCTTTGTGTAGAGTATAGCCGTATGCCCGCCGCTCGCGAGCAGTGTGATATAGGGCGGCTTTAAATCGGGGTCGGAAAGATATGCCGCGGCAAGGTGCCCCCTTATGTGGTTTACGCCTATCAGGGGAACGCCGAGAGAGTAGGCGAGCCCCTTTGCAAAGGACAGCCCCACCAAAAGCGCGCCGAGCAGCCCCGCGCCGTAAGTCACGGCTACGCCGTCTATCCCGTCCGCGGAAACGCCCGCCCCCGCAAGGGCGCGCTTCACCACTTCGTCCACGGCGTCGATGTGCGCGCGGGAAGCTATCTCGGGCACCACGCCGCCGTACTTTGCCTGCTCTTCCGCAGACGAAATTATCTCGGAAGAGAGAAGTTCTCTCCCGCGCACCACAGCCGCGGCGGTTTCGTCGCAGCTCGACTCTATGCCGAGTATCACGGGAGAGGGTTTTATCTTGAATGACAGGGGATCGTACATGACGTTTTCAGCCTTAAACAGTCTTTTTGAGGTAGTCTATTATGAATCCCTGTATATCCCCGTCCATGACCGCCTGCACGTTGCTGTTTTCATAGCCCGTTCTGTGGTCTTTGACGAGGGTGTAAGGGCAGAACACGTACGAGCGTATCTGGCTGCCCCACTCTATCTTCTTTATCTCGCCTTTGAGCTCGGCGTCCGCCGCCTCGCGCTCGGCTATCTGCCTTTCGACGAGCTTGGCGCGGAGATACTCGAACGCCATGGCTTTGTTCTGGAGCTGGCTCCTCTCGTTCTGGCAGGTAACGACTATCCCCGTGGGGAAGTGGGTTATGCGGATGGCGGTCTCGGTCTTGTTTACCTTCTGCCCGCCCGCGCCCGAGGAGCGGTATACGTCTATCCTTATGTCCTCGTCGCGTATCTCCACTTCGTTTTCGTCGTCTATCTCGGGCATTACTTCGAGGGACGCGAACGAGGTGTGGCGGCGCTTGTTGGAGTCGAAGGGCGAAATGCGCACCAATCTGTGCACGCCCTTTTCGGCTTTGAGGAAGCCGTATGCGTTTTCGCCGTCCACCTTGAAGCTGACGCTCTTGAGACCCGCCTCGTCGCCGTCCTCGCAGTCGAGCTCTGTAACCTTGAAGCCCTGCTGTTCGCAATAGCGGCAGTACATGCGGTAGAGCATCTGCGTCCAATCGCACGCCTCCGTGCCGCCCGCCCCCGCGTGGAGGT
>CANQXZ010000011.1 GCA_947627955.1 uncultured Clostridia bacterium | reverse complement strand
CCCAAAGGGAACCCTCGGCAGAGCGTCGCTTCGCTCGCACGCACCTGTTCTCGCCCCGACGTAAAAAAGACAGACAAACGTCTGTCTTTTTGGTGTGCCCGCCGGGGCTCGAACCCGGACCGGGAGCGTCGGAGGCTCTAATGGTATCCAATTCCACCACGGGCACATGCGTTTCAGGCGGCGTGCGGCTTAAAGGCGTTTTCGCGCGGGCAATATGTATATCCCGCGGCGGCGAGCCTGCGCTCTATCTCCGCGCCGTCAACCTCCTCTTCCTCGCAGAACTCCGAAAAAGAGGAATATCTGTCGCGGAGAGCGGTGTTCACTGCGGAGAGTAGTATAAAATCGTCCGAAGGCAGTTCCATATAACAATTATAGCACATTTTAAAATAATTGCAAACGTATTGGGGATATGTTATAATGTTTGCAGAAGGAGATTTTATGGGCGGAAAAACCGTTGTAGTGGGAATGAGCGGCGGGGTGGATTCCTCCGTCGCCGCATATCTTCTGAAAGAGCAGGGATATGACGTTATAGGTCTTTTCATGATGAATTGGGAGGAGAACGACCCCTCGGGCGCATGCTCCGCGGAAGCGGATTATGCGGACGTGGCGCGCGTGTGCTCCGCCCTCGGCATTCCCTATTACAGCGTGAACTTCGCGCGGGAATACAGGGAGCGGGTGTTTTCATACTTCCTCTCCGAATACGCGGCGGGCAGGACACCGAACCCCGACGTGCTGTGCAACCGCGAGATAAAATTCGGACCTTTCCGCGAATACGCGGCGGGCATGGGCGCCGACTTCATAGCTACGGGGCACTACTGCGGCATCGGCTCCAAAGAGGGCAAGCCCCGCCTTTTAAAGGCGCGCGACAAGGACAAGGACCAGACCTATTTTTTGAACCAGGTGCGGGAAGAACAGCTTGAAAACGTGCTGTTCCCCCTCGGCTCTCTCACCAAGGGCGAGGTGCGCGCGATAGCGGATCGGCAGGGCTTTTCCACCGCCCGTAAGAAGGATTCCACGGGCATATGCTTTATAGGCGAGCGGAATTTCCGCAATTTTCTGCGCACGTATCTGCCCGCCCGCCCCGGGAAGATAGTATCCTTAAACGGCGAAACGGTGGGCGAGCACATCGGACTCATGTACTACACCATAGGTCAGCGCAAGGGGCTCGACCTCGGCGGCAGGCACGGCGAAGAGGGCAGATGGTTCGTGGTGAAAAAGGACCTGAAAGAAAACATACTGTACGTCTCGCACGGGGATGAAAGTCCCCTTTACTCCCGCGCATGCAGGGTGACGGGACTGAATTGGATAGGATATATCCCCGAACGAACGCAAAAATGCGGGGCTAAATTCCGCTACCGCCAGCCCGAACAGGAAGCGGCGGTGACCCTTGACGGCGGCGGCGCGCTCGTGGAGTTTGCCGCGCCGCAAAGGGCGGTGACCGAGGGACAATACGCCGTGTTCTACGACGAAACTTCCTGCCTCGGCGGCGGCGTGATAACCGAAGTCATATATTGAAGCAAACCCGCGCTTACGGCATATTGCAAAAGAACGAAACGGAGCTTAAAAAAATGACCCTGAAATTTTTCAACGGCGCATATTTTCTCTGTCTGGGAGGGAGCCTTATGGTCTCCGCGGCTCTCTTTTTTGCGCTGTGGAAAGCCCCCCAAAGAGTTAAGAAGTGGACGCTGTTTGCCGTCATGCTGCTGAACGTAGCCCAGCACTTGTTAAAATCGCTCGTCTATCCCCATCTGCACGGCACGGGCTTCGGGCTGTCCAACACCGCGTACAACTTCTGCGCGCTCATTATCCTCGTAACCCCCATAGCCTTCCTATTAAAGGGCGGCGCGCTGAGGGATTTCGTCTGCCTCGCGGGCACGGTGGGCTCTCTGGCGGCGCTCGCGGTGCCCTATTGGTTCAACGGAAAGAACATCTTCCAATGGGAGGCTCTGCGCTTCTATGTCTGCCACGCTCTGATGCTCGCCACTTCCATACTTCCCCTGCTTTTGGGCGTGCACAGGATATCCTATAAAAATTTCTGGAAGATCCCCTTCCTGTTCATTGCCTCGCTGTGCGCGATATTGCTCAACGACGTGATCTGCATCTCCGCGGGGCTGAAAAGCGGCGCGGACGATCTGTACGCCGCACTCTGCGCCTTAAATCCCCTGTGGATAATGGGACCCGCTTCCCCGTCGGGTCTGGGCGGCGTCACCCGCCTGCTCGAAGCCATCAGCCCCGATTTTCTCGGCGGCAACGGAAAGCCGTACGTGCCCGTGCTGTGGCACACGCTGCCCCTCTTTATCCCCCTGCTCGCCGTCTCGTTCGCGGTCTGCACGCTGTGCGACTTGAAGCGCTTCCGCGCCGACATAAAAGCCGCGCGCGGCAAAAAACGGGAATAACTTTTACATATAACCGAACAAAAAAGGCGGCGCGCCCGTTAAAAGGGCGCGCCGCCTTTTTTTAAGCTACGCGTTAAAATCCGCCGATGACATTGCCGTTCAACGCCTTGCAGAGCGCCACGCCAAAGTCCACGTTCGCCTCCACGTCGTCCATGGCGGCTACGCAGTTGAAGGTGTGGATATATCTCACAGGCACTCCCGCGACTATCGTGGGGGTGCCGCCGTTTGCGGAGATTATATAGGCGCCGTTGTTGCCGCCGCCAGAGCGCACCGCCATCTGTACCTTCACGCCCGCCCTTCCGGCTTCGTCTTCCGCGAACTTCACAAAGCGGGGAGTGCAGATGACCGTCCTGTCCATATGCCTGAGCATAACGCCGCCGTGGAGCCTATCCTGCACCATGTACTGCGGCGTGAACGTATCGTCTGCGGGGCAGCCCTCGAAGCAGATGGCTGCGGCGGGCTTTATGTTGCCCATTACTGCGGTTATGCCCCGCTCGCCCACCTCTTCCTGCGAGGAGATGACCCCCACCAGATCCACGTCGAGGCGCGCGCCCTGCAATCTTTTGAGCGTTTCGCACACCGCCGCGACTCCCAAACGGTCGTCAAACGCCTTGCCGTGAATTATGCCGTGCTCCGCGTCCCGCCTGAACGGCGTGGAGGGCACCACGGGCGCGCCGACTCGCACGCCGTAGGATATTGCCTCTTCCGCGGAGGAGGCGCCCACGTCTATCGCAAGGCTCTCGTACGTCACGGGCGCCGAACGCTGTTCAGCCGTGAGGAAATGGGGAGGGATAGCCGAGATAACGCCCCCTATATAGCCCTTTTCCGTATACACCTGAACGGCGGACGACGGCAGCGCCTTTTCGTTCCAGCCGCCTATCGGCACAAAGCGCAGCGTGCCGTCCGGCTTTATCGCCTGCACCATGAATCCCACCTCGTCCGAATGCGCGTCGAGCATGACGAGCGGGCGTCCGCCCTTATTGTATGCGGGATAGAGGTAGAGGTTGCGCATGCTGTCCTCTTCCGCGCGGCAGAACCCCGCGCAGTACTCCTTTGCCGCGGCTACGGCTTCGTCCTCGAAACCGCTTGCCCCGCGCGCTTCCGAAAGCGCCCTGATAAGCTCAGAAAACTCCATATATATCCACCTTTTACAAAGATTTTTCGGTCTGTTCCACTTTGAACTGCCTTATGTACAGCTTGTAGTATTCGCCCCGCTGCCGCATGAGTTCACTATGCGTGCCGCGCTCGACTATCTTCCCGTCCGACACCACTAAAATTATGTCCGCGCTGCGTATCGTGGACAGCCTGTGCGCTATGACAAAGCTCGTCCTGCCCTTCATGAGCTTTAAAACGGCGTCCTGCACGGCGCACTCGGTGAGGGCGTCTATCGAGGACGTCGCCTCGTCGAGAATGAACACCGCGGGGTCGGCAAGTATGGCGCGGGCGAACGACACGAGCTGCTTTTCGCCCGTGGAAAGGGTGTTGCCGCCCTCGCCCACGCGCGCGTCGAGCCCGCCGAGCCTCTCTGCAAGCCCGCGCGCGTGCACGCAGTCCAGCGCGGCGAATATCTCCTCTTCGGTAGCCGCGGGATTGCCGTACAGCAGATTTTCGCGCAGGGTGCCCGAGAAGAGATGGGGTGTCTGCAACACATAGCCTATGTTGGAGTGGAGCCACTGCACCGAACGCTCCCTTGCGGGACGCCCGTCTATGAGTATCTCCCCCTCCGTCGGCTCGAAAAAGCGGCAGACAAGGTTGACTATCGTGGATTTGCCCGCGCCCGTCTCCCCGACGATCGCCACGTTTTCGCCCGCGGGCACCACGAGGTCGAAGTGTTCGAGCACGTTTTCTCCGCCGTCGGGATAGCGGAAAGTGACGTCCTTAAACTCTATACGTCCGACGAGTTTTTCCCAATTTTCCCGCTTTTCGGAGAACCTGTCGCCGTACTTTTCCACGACGGCGGGGCTGTCCTCCACTTCGCTCTCCTCGTCCATCAGCCCCACGAACCTCTCCGTGTTCACCTTGACGGAAACGAGGTCGGAAAACACCTCCACGAGGGATTGGACCTGTTCGCACAGCGCCTGCGCGTAGGTCATGAACACCGAGAGCGTGCCTATGAATATCACGCCGTCCACGGTTATCGCCCCGCCGTACCAAAGGACGACCGAAAGGGATACCGAGGCGAGAAAGGCTATCACGGCGGCGAAGAGGGAACGGTAGTGCCCGTGCCGCACGGAAGCCCTTTTCATCTCCGCCGCGTGGGCGGAAAATTCCCCGCCCAACCTGTCTTCGAGGGCGAGCGTCTTGCCCGTGGCTACGCCCGACACTCCCTCGTTGATATCCGAAGTGAGCTGGGAATTGCACTCGCGCACCCTCTTCTGCCAGACGGCGAGTTTCTTCTTGAAATACGCCGAAACCGCCGCGGCGACGGGCGTTACGGCAGCCACGCACAGTGCGAGCAGGGGGTTAAGCGTGAACATAACTATGAGCGCGCCCGCTATATACGCTATGCTCCACACCCCGCTCTCGATATCCCACGCCGCCGCCATGGAGATATTGGAGGCGTCGCTCATGAGGCGGGAATGGATATATCCCACGCTGTTGCGGTTGAAATAGGAGACCGAGAGGGTCTGCAACTTGTTGAAGCCCGCCATGCGCAGGTCGCGGAGGACAAACATCTCTATCTTGCATGCGCTGAAATCGGCGAGATAGCCCAGCACCATGAACGCCGCCAGAAACAGGGCGTATACCGCTATAAAGGGCGCAAACCCCTCCAGAGAAGAGGGCGCAATGAAGTTATCTATCGCATACTTCTGGAAGAGCGGGATGATTATGCCGAGCACGCCCACGGCGAGCTGCGAAAAGATCATGAGGGAATACGTCCCGCCATATCTCCTTAAATAGGGCGCGAGGCGGTTGAACCCGAAAAATTTCAGTTTTTTGTCCCGTCCGTTCATTCCGCGCCCCCTTCCGCCTCTTCGGGGAGCCCCGCCTGCACGGCATATATGCGGCTGTATAAGCCGCCCCTCTCCAAAAGTTCGGCGTGCGTGCCGCTCTCGGCTATCTTTCCGCCGTCGAGGACGATTATCTTATCCGCGTCCATGACCGTGGTTATCCTGTGGGATATGAATATGAAAGTACTGCCGCCCCTCTCCCTTGCGAGGGCTTCCCTTATGTCCGCGTCCGTGGCGGAGTCCACCGCCGAAAGGGAATCGTCGAAGATGGTGACGGGGGTGTTCCTCAAGAGGGCGCGGGCTATGCAGAGCCGCTGGCGCTGTCCGCCCGAGAGGGTGACTCCCCGCTCGCCCACCACGGTGTCGTAGCCCTTTTCAAAGCCCGAAACGCTGCCGTCGAGGCAGGCTATGCGGGAAACGCGGCGCACGTCCTCCGCGTCCGCGCCGGGGCTTGCCGCCGCTATGTTTTCGCCCACCGTGCGGGAGTAGATATATCCCTCCTGCAAGACGAGCCCGACGTGCCCGCGCAGAGAGGCGAGGGAGTATTCCCCGTAACGCTTTCCGCCCACGCATATTTCCCCCTCGGAGGGCAGATACAGCCCCGCGAGCAGCGCGGCGAGAGTGCTCTTGCCGCTCCCCGTCGCGCCGATTATGCCGAGCGTGGAGCCCTGAGGTATGTCGAGGTCTATGCCGTCGAGGACGTATTTTTCGCCGTAGCCGAACTTTACGCCCCTCAAAGATATGTCGCCCGAGAGGGGCTTCATTTCGCCGTAGTCCTCCTCCCCTGCGCTCATTATGGCGTTGAGCCGCCCGAGGGAGACCCGCGCCTTGGCTAAGTTGGAGATTATCCTGCCCAGCCCGCGCACGGGCGCGATAAGCATTGTATTGTAGGAGATAAACGCGATAAAGTCGCCCGCGGACAGCGTGCCGCGCACGCAGAACACCGTACCCGCGACGACTATCGTCATGAGCTGCAAGGCGGTGAGAAAGGCGCTCGAATTCCAATACAGCGCGAGGAACCGCTCGAGCCTGACCCACAGCCCCGTATAATAGGAGTTCTGCCTTTCGAACTTGTCGCGCTCGTACTTCTCCCTGCCGAAAGCGCGCACTATGCGCACGCCCGTCAGATTTTCCTGCGCGTACGCCGAGAGCACGCCCTCCTCCTCGTCGCACTTTTTGAAACTCTTGCCCGCCTTTCTGTCGAAGAATACCGAGTACCCCACGACTACGGGCAAAAAAGCCGCCGCTATCGCCGCGAGGACGGGATCCATCATGAACATGAAGGCGAGGGAGAGCGCGATCGTGCCCACGAGGCGGACGAGGGGCACGAGCTGCCCCGAGACGAAGGTGAGAATGGTCTGGGCGTCGTTGGTGCACCGCTGGATTATATCCCCCGTGCGGTGCCCGCCGTAAAAGGAGAGGGGCACGCGCTGTATGCGCGAAAAGAGGCAATTGCGCATGCGCTGCATCATCTTTTCGCCCGCGTAGTTGTTGAGCTGGGCGGAAGCATACCTGCACACAGCCGCAACAAGGGCTATCGCTGCCGCCGCCGCGGCGACGATATAGAGATGCCCGCGCAGATATTCCCTGCCGCCCGAAAGCTCCGTAAAGCGCAAAAATACGCCCTCCGCGGGGGAGTCGCCTATCACGCTGTCCACCGTGAAGCTGATTATCTGCGGAATGAGCGCAGTCAAAAACGTCACCGCTATGTTGAAGGCGACGCTCAGAACGAATATGGCGAGACTTCCCTTTAAAAAATATCCCAAAAGCCCCGCGTTTGTAAAGCCCTTATTCCTTTCCAAAGCTCAAAGATCCAGCGTCTCCATGTATACGGACTGCCTGTCCTCTCCCCGCTCCTTTGCGGCGCGCTTGACGGCAGTCTTCTTGTCCAGCCCCTCCGCCATGAGGCGCGAGACGTGCTCCCGCGCGGAGAGTTCCGCCAAGGGGTTTTTCACTTCCCCGCACCCCTCGACGATTAGCACGTATTCGCCCCGCTTTTCGCCCTTGAGCCCCTCGGAAAGGAGAAAGGGCGCGGCTTCCTCGTGGATTTTCGTGATCTCGCGGACGGCGCAGGCGCGGCGCTCGCCGAACGCGGCGAAGAGCTCCTTTACCGTCTTGTCCATGTCCTGCGGGGCGACGTGGAATATCAGGGTGCAGGCGTAAGTTTTCAGCTCTTCCAGCGCGCGCTTCCTTGCGGCGCCCTTGTCGGGCAGAAAGCCCGCGAACGCAAAGCGCGAGGAGTCGAACGCCGAGAGCACCAAAGCCGAGAGGGCGGCGTTTGCGCCCGGTATCACCGTGTACTGCTCGCCCGCCTCTTTCAGCGCGCGGCAGACGCCGTTGCCGGGGTCGGATACGGCGGGCATGCCCGCGTCCGAGATTATCGCCACGTCCCCCTTTTGCGCGGCGGCGATTATCTTTTCAGCCGCCTCCTTTTCGTTGAACTTGTGGCAGGACATGAGGGGCTTTTTTATGCCGTAAGCGTTGAGGAGCTTCAAGGAGTGCCTCGTGTCCTCGCAGAACACGACGGAAGCGCCCCTCAGCACTTCGAGGGCGCGGAGAGTTATGTCCTTTAAATTGCCTATCGGCGTAGCTACAAAATATATCATGTTCTCACTCCCCGCCCGCCTCTTTTGCGGGCGCGTTGGCTATCTGCGGCAGAACTTCTATCCCCTCCTTGCCGCCCTTTACCGCCTCGACCATCACTATATAGGGCGGGGCGCCCGCCGTGCCCGAGACGAACTGCATCCTCTTGGGCTCGAGCCTTCTCGATTTCAGGGTGCCTATAAGCTCCGCGGTGCGGTCTGCGCGGTTCAAAATCGCGATACGTCCGCCGAATTTCAGGTTTTTGAAAGCCGCGTCGGCTATCTCGGGCAGGGTGAGGGCGAGCTCCTTGCGGCAGAGCGCCTTTTTGGGGTCCGCGTTTTCAAAGCCCGAACGCTCGTAGGGCGGATTGCACAGTATGAGGGAAAATTTATCGGAAAAAGACGGGGGGATATCCTGTATCCTGCCGCACACCACCTCGCACTCGAATCCGTTCAGCTCCGCCGTGCGGCGGGACATGTCGGCGAGCTCCTCCTGCATTTCGAAGAGGGTCAGCGAGGCTATGCGGGGATTTAGGCACAGAAAATGGAACCCCACTACGCCGCTCCCCGAACAGAAATCCGCCACCCTGTCGCCCGCCTTTGCGCGGGCAAAGCGCGATAAAAGGATACTGTCCGAAGTGAAACGGTATAAAGAGGGGTCCTGTATTATCTTTTTGTCCCCGAAAAAACTTTCGAGCGCTTCGCCGTCTTTCAACATATTTTTTGCAAAGAAGAGGCGGAGAGCCTTTCGCCCTCCGCCTCTCTTCCTTTTAAATTAGTCAGCGGGATGAATAGCGCCGGTGGGGCAGCCGTCCTCGCAAGCTCCGCAGTCGATGCAAACGTCGGGATTGACTTCGTATTTGTCCGCTCCCTCGGATATAGCTTCGACGGGACAGGTAGCCGCGCATGCGCCGCAGCTTACGCATTCATCGGAAATAACGTGTGCCATGATCTTCCTCCATATTTTTATACGTTCAGTACGGGTATTATAGCACACATTATCTGTTCTGTAAAGCGGAAAAATAAAAATTTTTTTTAATTTGGGGTATTTGCGCGCCCGCCGCCGTCAGTCGAGTATCTCCCTGAGGTCGTCCGATATCTCCTCTTCCTCTTTTTCCTGCTTTCTGTTGTTCTTGAAGCGGATCTCGGACAGGGGATAGTCGTGATAGGTGAATATGTCCTTTTCCTTGTCGTCTATGCGCACGCGCACCTCCATTTTGAGCATATTCACGTTGACGACCGAGCCCTTGCCCTCGGGCGTTTCCACCTCGGAGCCGATCTTGGGCATCTTCTTGTAGGCGTCGGCATAGTACTCGTTTTCATACGAAAGGCAGCACATCAGCCTGCCGCACAGCCCCGAGATCTTTCCCGGGTTTAAGGAGAGCCCCTGGTTTTTCGCCATCTTTATGGAGACCTTTTTGAAGTCGGGCATGCAACACGAACAGCAGCATTCCCTGCCGCAGGGCGCCAGCCCGCCTATCATCTTTATCTCGTCGCGGATGCCCACCTGCCTGAGCTCTATGCGCATCCTGAACACCTGCGAGAGCTCCTTCACAAGCTCCCTGAAATCCACCCTCTGGGGGGCGGAATAGTAGAATATCGCCTTTGCGCCGTCGAAAGTGAACTCGCAGTCGATGAGCTTCATGTCGAGCTTGAACTTCTTTATCTTTTCGGCGACGGTCTTGAGGGCGCCGTCCTTCTTTTCGAGGTTCTTGCGGTGGATCTCCCTGTCCTTGGCGGTGGCTATCCTCACGATGGGCTTTAAGGGGGAGACTATCTTGTCCTCCTCCACCTCGGCAAAGGGTATCACGACCGTGGCGTACTCCACGCCGCGGGCGGTCTCCACTATGACCCCCATCCCCTCTTTATATTTTTCCTTGCCGGGCGCGAAGTAGTATACTTTGCCCCCGTCCTTAAACGTTACTCCCGTAATTTTTGCCATTTTTTGTTCTCCGTTGCAACTTTCAGCATAAAGTCGTATAAAAGTCCCTGAAAAAACGCGTTGAATTTCAGATCGGCAAAGGCGCCGTCCACGAGTTCGAGCGCGTAGACGAGGGTGTGCGGCGAAAGCCCGCAGCCGCCCCCCGCCGAGAGCGCCGTAAAGAGCACGGCGCGTATCTCGCCGAGAAGTTCCTCTTTATAGGGCGTGTCTCCGTATTTTTTGCTGAGCGCGCCTATCGCGGAGTAGTCCCGCACGGCGCATATCTCCTCGGCGGCGCGGCGGATATCCGCAAACCAGCCGCCCTCCGCCATGTCCTGCGCCGCGCCCAGCACCCCGCAGGCGTCCCTCGCCGCCGCGGCGTTGATCGGGTCGTGTTTCTCCCTCTCGAGAGCCGCGAATATCTCACCCTCCGTAAAGGGCGGAACGGTGAGCGTTTTCACCCTCGAGAGCACCGTGGGCAGCACGGGCGCGAGCGAAAGCGTTCCCAGAAGGAAATGCACGTTTTCGGGCGGCTCTTCGAGCGTCTTCAACAGCTTGTTCTGCACGAGCGCGCCCGCCGACCCGAAATCGCATATCACATACAGCTTTTTTCCGCCGCCCGCGGGCTTTAACGCGCTGTCGGCTATTATCTCCGTGACGCCGTCTACGGTTATCTTGCCGCCCGCCGCGGGATAGACGGTGAGGTCCCCGAGCCCAGCCATCTTGCGCGCGTTTTCGCCGCCGCCGAAAAATTCTTCGGCAAACAGCATGAGCGCGGGGCGCAGGTTGCGCTTGTCCGCAAAATGGAGCATATAGGCGTGGGAAAGCCTGCCCGCCCGCTTGTCCGCGGAAAATATCCCGAATGCCGTTGTGTTCTTTATGAGAGTTTGCACTTTACTTTATAATATTTTTCTCTTTGAGAAGATTTTTTATGTTTTCCGCCGTCTCGAACTTGCTCCCGCCGCAATAGACGGGGCATATGCGGGGGTAAATTTTTATGAGCTCCCTGTAACCCGCGTACACCTTGGAGTGGAACTCCGCCCCCTCGCGCTCCATGCGGTCGTTGGGGTCGGCGCCGTGTTTCCTCTCAAAAGCGCGCTCGGGAGAGATATCCAAAAACACCGTGAGGTCGGGCGGATATTTCAAGAGGGCGAAGGAATTTATCTTCTCCACGAACTCCATGCCCAGCCCGCGGGCATAGCCCTGATAGGCGAACGAGGAGTCCACATATCTGTCGCAGACGACGAGCTTGCCCGCCGCGAGCGCGGGCTCGACCACCTCTTTCAAGTGCTGTATGCGCGCGGCGGCGTAGAGGAGCGCCTCGCACTCGGGGCACATGTCGGCGTAGTCGCCGTTTAAGATTATCCGCCTTATGTCCTCGGCGATGGCGCTGCCGCCCGGCTCCCTCGTCATCAGAAAATCCGCGCCCGAAGAGGCGAGATATTCGCCGAGCAGCCTCAGCTGGGTGGATTTGCCGCTGCCCTCGCAGCCCTCGAAAGTGACGAACTTGCCTCTCACTTCTTTACCACCTTTATCTTGCCGCCGTTGAGCCCGAAGGTCTTGCCGCCCTTCAAAACCCGCACGGTGGCGTCCGTTATCATTTCGCCCGTCACGCAGGCGGGCACGCAGGGGGGCGTGTAGCCCGCGTTCTGCGCGCACATTCTGCCCACGGCGTCGTCCAGATCTACCCATTCGGCAGGTCTTTTCAGGGCGTATTGGAAGCTGAACGTCCTCGGCGCGGGCGCGATGGTCGCGCGGGCGGCGTAGGTGCCCGCGAGCTTTTTGGAGGAGAGCACGATCTTGAGCGCCTTTTTCAGCCTCTTTGCGTCGCCCGCAAGAACGGCGGGGGAGAGGTAAAACAGAATGTACCTTCCGTCCGAAAACTCGCAATATATGCCGAGTTTTTCAAGTTCCGCGGCGGCGAGGTCGGCGGAAACGCCGTACTGCGCGCAGTCCACAGCCACTTTCGTCCAATCGGCGGAGGGGTATAGCTTTATGTGCTTGTCGCTTTTAAGGATCGCCGCCGCCTTTTTGGCGCTGTCGATCTGGGAAGGGTCGTTGGCAAGGCTCTTCACCCCGTATTCCACCGAAGCCATTATGGGGTAGGAGGGGGAAGTGGTCCTGAACATCGAGAGCCCCTCTTCCACGTCGGGGGCGAGCGAATCGTCGGCAATGTTCAAAACGGCGCCCTGCGTTAAGGTGAACAGCGATTTGTGCGCGCCGTCCACCCACAAGTCGGCATACGCGCCCGCATAGCCCGCCTTAGCGGGCTCGAACGCAAGGTGCGCGCCGTGCGCGCCGTCCACGAGGAGCAGCCTCTTGTTCTTTTTGAGTATCGAGGAATATTCTTTGAGGGGGGCGATGTTGCCGTAATAGTCGGGGCTCGTCACTATCAGCCCCGCAATCGTCACGTCGTTGACGATAAGGCGGGCGACGACGTCGGGCTCGGGGGGAAGGATCATTCCCTTTTCCGTTTTGCCCTGCACTATCACGGGCTCTATCCCCAGCAGTTTGCAGGCGTTCCACACGCTCTGGTGGCAGTTGCGCGGCACTATTACCTTGGTGCCCCGCTTCGACGCGGCGAACATCATGGAGAGCACCCCCGAAGAGGAGCCGTCCGTGAGGATATACGAGCGCTTTGCCCCGAGAATGGCGGCGATGTCCTTCTGGGCGTCCGCAATGACGCTTCCGGGACAGGCGAGATTGTCCGAATAGGACAGCTCCGTGACGTCGATATCCGCCACGGGGAACCTCTTTTTGAAATCCCCTCTCCCCTTGTGCCCGGGCATGTGGAAGGTCTTATCCGCCTTTACGTATTTTTTGAGTTGGTTGTAGATCAGATATTCGTACATAAGCTGCCTTTCCGCGCGCGGCGGTCATTTTTTTGGCTTCATCGTGGGGAAGAGGAGCACGTCGCGGATGGTGGGGCTGTCCGTGAGCAGCATCACGAGGCGGTCTACGCCGAATCCCAGCCCGCCCGTGGGGGGCATGCCGTATTCGAGGGCGGTTATGAACTCCTCGTCCACCTGCGCCTTGCAGGAAGGGTCCTGCCGCTTTTTCTCTTCCACCTGCTTTACGAAACGCTGTTTTTGGTCTATGGGGTCGTTGAGTTCGGAAAAGGCGTTGCCGAATTCGTGACCGCATATGAAGTATTCGAACCTCTGCGTGAACAGCGGGTCGTCCTCCTTGCGCTTTGCGAGGGGGGAATTTTCGACGGGATAGTCGTAGATAAAGGTGGGCTGCACGAGGCGTTCTTCCGCAAACGCGTCGAAGAGCGCGGCGAGCACCTGACCGCGGGTGGCGGCGTCTCCCTCCTCGGGCTCCACGCCGAGAGCGCGCGCCGCGGCGCGCGCGGCGGCGTCGTCCGCCCAGCTGTCGTAGTCGGCGCCCGAAAACTCTCTGACCGCCTCCTTCATGGTCATCTTCGCCCACGGCGAACCCAAATCTATCTCCTTTCCCTGATAGACTATCTTATCCGTGCCGCATACGTTGCGGGCGACGGTCCTGTACATCTCCTCGACGAGCTCCATCACCGCATGGTAATCGCAGTACGCCTCGTATACCTCCACGGAGGTGAACTCGGGGTTGTGATAGGCGTCCATTCCCTCGTTGCGGAATATCCTGCCCACCTCGTACACCTTTTCCAGCCCGCCGACAATCAGCCGCTTTAAATAGAGCTCCGTCTCGATGCGCAGATACATGTCCACGTCGAGGGCGTTGTGCCTCGTCTTGAAAGGACGGGCGGAGGCGCCTATCTCTATCGGGCTCAGAACGGGGGTATCCACTTCGAGGAAGCCGCGCCCGTCCAAAAAGGCGCGTATCTCGCGGAGTATGCGCGAGCGCTTTATAAAGGTCTCCTTTACCTCGGGGTTGACGATGAGGTCGAGGTCGCGCTGGCGGTAGCGTATGTCCGTGTTGGTGAGCCCGTGCTGTTTTTCGGGCAGGGGCAGGAGGCATTTGGAGAGCATCTCTATGGCGTTGCAGTGCACGGAGATCTCCCCCGTCTGCGTCCTGAACACATAGCCCTTGACTCCCACTATGTCGCCTATGTCGTAGTCCTTTTTAAAGGAAGCGTATTCCTCCTCGCCCACGTCGTCGCGGCGGACGTAGATCTGTATCTGCCCCGACCTGTCCTGTATGTGCGAAAAGGACGCCTTGCCCATTATCCTGCGTGACATGAGCCTGCCCGCAAGGCTTACTTCCTTGCCCTCGAGCCCTTCGAACCCGTCCAATATCTCCTGCGCGCGGTGCGTTACGCCGAACTTCACCTTTACGTAGGGGTCCTTGCCTTCCCCGGCAAGTTTCGCGAGCTTTTCGCGGCGTATCTGCGCCTGTTCGGCGAGGCGTTCAGCCTCCTCCTCTTCGGTGAGCGGCGCGCCGTTTATCTTTTCTTCCATATCGTCTCCCGTGCGTCAGTTTATAGCGAGAATTTTAAGGGTGTAGGTCGTGCCGTCGGGGCACTTTACTTCCGCCTCGTCCCCGACCGCCTTTTTGAGAAGCGCGGCGCCCACGGGCGACTCCACGGAGATCTTGTTGTGCATAACGTCCACTTCGGTGACGGAGGTCACGGTGTACACCGCCTCTTCGCCGAGGTCGCCGTCGTAAACGGTGACCGTGCTGCCGAGATGCACATAGCTCGTATCGGTGTTCTCCTCGCGTATGTCCGCGTTTTTGATCTTGTATTCGAGTTCGGCTATCTTGCCCTCGTTGGAGCGCTGTTCCTCGCGCGCCGCGTCGTATTCCGCGTTTTCGGAGAGGTCGCCGTGGCTGCGCGCTTCGGCTATCCTCTCGATTATTTCGGGGCGCTTTACCTTTACGAGATGATCCAACTCCTTTTTCAGATCCTCGTAATTTTTCTTGGTCATTACTATCTGTTCCGACATCTTTATACCTCTGGCTGGAATGAATAAACAAAAGTGATTCCGCAGGACGGAATCACGCTTTTACCGCAACCTTATTATATTATGCCCGCTTCAATTTGTCAACAAGCGAGGGGTGCGATTTTGCAAAAATTCCTCCATGCGGGACGCCGCCTCGCGGAGTTTATCCATGGACGCCGCGTAACTGCACCTTATGAAGTCCGCGCCCGCCTTTCCGAACGCCCCTCCGGGCACCACGGCGACTTTCTGCTCCTTTAAAAGGGCTGTGGCGAACTCCTCGCCGTCCATTCCCGTGCCCTTTACCGAAGCGAACACGTAAAAGGCGCCGCGCGGCGTAAAGCAGGGCAGCCCCATGCCGTTCAAGGAGGCGGCGAGGAACTGTCCGCGCAGGCGGTACTGCTCCCTCATCTCCTCCACGGCGGAAAAGCCGTCCGAAAAGCCCTCTTTAAGGGCGCACACCGCCGCGCGCTGGCTCATGTTGGGGGCGCACAGAATGGTGTATTGGTGTATCTTGAACATGGCTTCGTCCACCTCTGCGGGGGCGCACACGAACCCGACGCGCCAGCCCGTCATGGCGAACGCCTTGGAAAAGCCGCCGATAAGCACCGTCCGCTCCGCCATTTTCGGGAGGGAGGCGACGGAAAAATGCCTGCCCGTGTAGGTGAGTTCGGCGTATATCTCGTCCGAGATGACGAGAAGATCCCTCTTTTCTATCTCGGGGACGAGGCGGGCGAGCTGCTCTTTTGTCATGACCGCGCCCGTTGGGTTGTTGGGATAAGGCAGTATGACGGCCTTTGTGCGGGGCGTCGCCGCAGCCGCTATCTGTCCGGGGGTGATAATAAAGCCGTTTTCCGCCGTGCACGCGATGGGCACGGGAGTGCCGCCCGCAAGGGTGACGGCGGGGGCGTACGAGACGTACGAGGGCTCGGGGACGAGGATCTCGTCCCCCTCTTCGCACACCGCGCGCAGGGCGAGGTCTATCGCCTCGCTCGCGCCCACCGTGATTATCGTGCGCTCGGGAGGATATTCCACCGCGAACCGCTCCTTCAAATACCGCGAGACGAGCGCGCGCAGCTCCTCGAGCCCGCGGTTGCCCGTGTATTGGGTGTAACCGAGCCGTATGTACCTGACAGCCGCCTCCCGCACGCTCCACGGCGTGACGAAATCGGGCTCGCCCACGCCGAGGGAGATAGCCCCTTCCATGCTCTGCACTATGTCGAAAAATTTTCTTATGCCGCTCGGCTCCAGCGCCGCCGCGCGCGAATTGACGAATCTGCGCATAACAAACTCCGCCCGCCGCCCAAAATATGCGTTATTTGCGGCATATTACGGGGGCAACGGGATCTTTTAAGCCTGCACCGAAAGCCTTGCGCCGCCCTCGGGCGGGGACATCTGCGCCCCTTCGACTTTGTATCTTTTAAGGATAAAATGGGTCGCCGTGGAGATGACGGACCCGTAAGTGGAGATCTTTTCGGAGACGAAGCGGGAGACTTCCCTCAGCGACTTTGCGCGCACTATCACCGCGAAGTCATACGCGCCGCTCATGAGGTACAGACTTATCACCTCGGAGTGGGCGGCTATCTCGCGCGCGGTGCTGTCGAACCCGCTCCCGCGCCCGGGGGTGACTTTTACCTCTATCAGCGCCTCCACGCCGTCCTCCTCGATCTCCTCGGAGTTGACTATCGCGGTATACTTCACTATCAGCCCCCTCTCTTCGAGGGAACGCACCGTCCTTCTTGCCTCCTCTTCGGTTATGCCCGCCGCTGCGGCGAGCTGCCCGCACGTCAGGCGGGAATCCTCCCGCAAGAGGTCTATTATAGCCTTTTCAACGCTCTGCATTTTCGGTCACTTCCCATAAGTTATTTAGTTTATTTTAACTTTTCGCGCCGCGGTTGTCAATATTTTTGAAAAACGATTGCGGTTTGCCGCAAAATTTTGTATAATCGGAATATGTTCAAGATCTGGGCGAAAGTCATTAAAGAGGGCAAGATAGTAAAACAGCTCACCTATGAGCGGGATGAAAAGTTCACCTATTCCCGCTTTTTCAACTACCTCGCGGACATCTGCGAGGGGCTGGATATCGCCACGCCCGTTCTTCTGAAAACGCACATATTCAACTATGCAAAATTCAACACGGTACGGTTTTTGCCGCGCGATTTCACCGAACCGCCCGGCTTTGACAAGCTCGTGCTCGACAAGATACTCGTATGAATTAAAATGCGGTTACGCCCCATACTATGCGTATGAGGCTTTCTTGTTACTTATGTCTTTTTTTACTCGTCTTTTTGGGGATATGCGGAGGGGTGTACGCTTTCAGCGGCTTCGACCTTCTGCTTTTTTTGTGCTTCCACAGCGCCGCAGTATACAGGAGCGCGCTCGCAACGGGGCTTGTTGCCGCGCTGTTCACCGTTTACGCCGCCGTTGTGTTCAAGCCCTTCAAGGGGCTGAAATAGCTCACGCGGGCGTCACCGTAAAGCCCGTGGCGGCGTCCTGATAGATCACCCAGAAGCCCTGCGCTTCCCCGCATTTCACGGGCAGATAGGCGGATACGCCCCGCATGCTCTCGGGCGGGAGCGCGCCGTTCCCGGGCACGCCGTAGCAGATGTATGCGGGCTTGCCCGAGGAGTATATCACCCCGAAAACGTACCACTTGCCGTCCCCGTAAGAGATCTTTACCCAGCGGGAACCCTCCACGGCGGCGCACAGCTCTTCCTGCGGGGGATATGCCGAGAGCAGTCCCTCTATCTCGCTTTGCATTCTGCCGTAAAAGTCCGGGCGCGGGAGCGCGGCTATGCCTTCGTCCTCTTCGACAGGGCGAGGAGCCTTTTCATCTTCGCATAGCCCGCCCCCGTCCTCTTCTTTTTGCGCATCTTCGCATACAGCCCGACCGCCTTCATGAGCTTCGTCGAATTCATAGTAGTTGTCCTCCGCGAGCGCCTCGTCCTCGTAACGCACGTCCGCCGCCGCGCCCGCAACAGTCTTCGCGGGGGGAGGGGAGATATTTTCGGCGCGCTCCACGTACTCTTTCAGCCCGAGAGCCGCGTCCCCGAGATCCCCGCACACCGCCGCCGCGATGAGGCTCACCGAGGTGTTCACGTAGCACACCGCCGCGGCAAAGCCCGCGCCCGTGTCCACTTCCGATTCCCCGTCGAAAAGGCAGTTTTCTACCGTCTCCGTGCGTTTGCCGTCCGTTATGGCGCAGACGTATCTGCCCTCTTCGGGCGCGGCGAAGTTTATCAGGCTTATTTCCACTCTGAGGTGGCGCGAATACTTTTCCGCGCGGACCAAGCCCGTAAGCGCCCCGCCGTCGGAAGAAAAGCCCTCTTTAAGTCCCTTTAAAACGGCTATGTTTTTGGTGTAACCCGCCATTTTCCGCCCCCGTGCAGGATATTCTGTTATCTATATTACGCCCGCGCGCACATAAAATATTGATAGAATTTGTAAAAATACAAATTTTTTTGCTACTTTTGTTCACATTAACAATTTGGGGGCATATCTTTCAGTTTTATTGCATTTGCCGCGGATTTTTAGTATAATGATATGTGGAAAAAATTTTAAATTTTCAAGGAGTCAGATGGTATGGCACTTACAAAAAACAAAAAAGTTTTAGACTTCGTTGAAGAAAGCGCGGAGCTCGCCCAGCCGGACAAAATCGTCTGGATAGACGGCAGCGAAGCCCAGATCGCGGCGCTCAAAGCCGAAGCGGTGAAGAGCGGCGAACTCATTAAACTCAACGGGGAAAAGCTCCCCGACTGTTATCTTCACCGCACAAAGGTGAACGACGTCGCGCGCGTCGAGGACAGGACCTTCATATGCACCGTGAACAAAGAGGACGCGGGTCCCATCAACTATTGGATGGACCCCAAAGAGGGGTATGAACTCTGCCGCGAGATCTCCCGCGCGAGCATGAAGGGCAGGACGATGTACGTCATTCCCTACTCGATGGGCGTAGTGGGCAGCGCGTTTGCAAAGATAGGCATAGAGGTGACCGATTCCATCTACGTCGTGCTCAACATGAACATAATGACGAGGGTGGGCAAGAAATGCCTCGACGCGCTCGGCGACGACGGCGACTTCATAAAGGGCTTCCACGCGAGCTGCGACGTGGACGCGGACAAGAGATATATAATGCACTTCCCCGAGGACAACACGATAATTTCCGTGAACTCGGCGTACGGCGGCAACGTTCTGCTCGGCAAGAAGTGCTTTGCGCTGAGGATAGCGAGCTATCTCGGCAAAAACGAGGGCTGGATGGCGGAACACATGCTCATTCTGGGCGTGACCTTCCCCGACGGCTCCAAAAAATACGTCGCGGCGGCATTCCCCTCGGCGTGCGGCAAGACCAACCTCGCCATGCTCATTCCCCCCGAGCACTATCTCAAAAAGGGCTATAAGGTGGAATGCGTGGGCGACGACATAGCGTGGATACGCGTGGGCGAGGACGGCAGGCTGTGGGCGGTGAACCCCGAAAACGGCTTCTTCGGCGTGGCTCCCGGCACCAACGAGCACTCCAACTACAACGCCCTCGAATCGACCAAAAAGGGCACGATCTTCACGAACGTCGCCCTCAACACAGACGACATGACCGTCTGGTGGGAAGGGCTCACCAAGGAACTGCCCCAAAACGTCATAGACTGGACGGGCAAGCCTTGGCACCCCGAAAAGTTCGACAAAAAGGATAAATCAACCTGCGCGGCGCACCCCAACAGCCGCTTTACGGCGCCCGCTAAAAACTGCCCCTGCGTTTCGCCCGAATTCGATTCCCTGAAGGGCGTGCCCCTTTCCGCCATCATATTCGGCGGCAGAAGGGCTTCCACCACCCCCCTCGTATATCAGTCCCGCGATTGGGACCACGGCGTGTTCATAGGCTCGGCGATGTCCTCGGAGACCACCGCCGCCGCCACGGGCGCGACGGGCGTTCTGCGCCACGACCCCATGGCTATGAAGCCCTTTGCGGGCTATCACATGGGCGATTACTTCGCGCATTGGATAGAGATGGGCAAAAAGGTGAAAAATCCCCCCAAGATATTCAACGTGAACTGGTTCAGACAGGACGAGGACGGCAACTTCATGTGGCCCGGCTTCGGCGACAACATGCGCGTGCTCGAATGGATACTCAAACGCTGCGACGGAACGGTGGACGCGCGCGAGACCGCGATAGGCTACGTTCCCTATGCTAAGGACATAGATATCTCCGAGCTCGACTACGAGATATGCAAGGGCAGAAAGTTCGGCGAAAAGGACCTCGAAGAGATACTCAAAGTCGACAAGGAAAAGTGGCTCAAAGAGGCGGACGAGATAGAAAACTACTACTCGGACACGATAAAAACCCGCGTTCCCGAGGAACTGTGGAATTGCCTCAGGACCCTTAAAGAAAACTGCTCGAAATAAGCGCAGTAAAGCACCCCGCACATTGTGTGCGGGGTGCTTTTTTATGCGCATATTCGCCTGATTTTAAGTAAAAATATCGAAACGTGTGAAGTTTCAGCCCTTTCCGACGCACAGCAGTTCGAGCCTGCGCTCATACGGCGAGCCGAAAGAGAGCGAGCAGATATCGTCCGAGAGGACGGCGCATTCGCCGTCCGGCGCGCCGTAGCCGTCCACAAGGGAAAACGTGACGGTGCGCCCCTTTATCTCCTTGACAAAGCCGTAGTCCGCGTTCTCCTTGGTGACGAGCGAAAAGCGGCACAGCCGCGAGGCGTCCTGCACATAGAAGAGCAGCTCTTCGAGGATATTTCCCCCGCCCTCCACGGGCGAGGACTTGGGCGCAAAGCGCGCCTTTGCCATGAGAGACTCCGTCCGCCTTATTATCTGCGTGTTGCGGCAGACCTTGAACACGTCCTCCACATACCCGAACATGAAGCCGCCGTGTTCGCCCGACGGGGTTACGCATTCCAGAAGATAGTGCGTATCGGTGAGCCCGACTACGTAGCCGAGTTCGTACGAGGCGGCGTCCTCGGAGTTAGCGTATATTTCGCAGAGGGCGTTTTCCGCCCTCATCTTTTCGAGAATGTCTATCATAAAGCCCTTCCTTATGGGTGCGCCCCGCGGCATGACTGCCGCGGGGCGCCAATTTTTCTTTTAAGGATAGCGCGGAATTATTCCTCTTCCGCCTTGTTTTCTTCCTCTTCCTTCTTGCCCGCTCCCGAGTTCCCGAGATAGGTGCCGAAGTATATCTCCTTCTTGCCGCGCTTGGCTCCGCCCGAAGGTCTGCCTCCGCGGTCTCCCCTGTCCCGCCTGTCGCGGGGATTTCTGTCGCGGCGGTCCCGCCTGTCGCCCCTCTCGGGTCTGTCGCCGCGCTCCCGCCTGTCGCGGGGGTTCCTCTCGCGGCGTTCGCCGAAGCGGATGCCCCTGTCCCCGGGCTTTGCGTTGTTGGGGATGACTACCACGTATCTCGAAGGCTCCCTGCCCTCGGAGGAGGTCTTGACGGTCTCGCTGTCCACGAGCGCCGAGTGGATTATGCGCCTTTCATAGGGGTTCATGGGCTCGAGAATGACCTTTCTGCCCGTCTCTGTCGCCTTCTTTTCCACCTTATGCGCAAGGGCGACGAGGGTCTCTTCCCTCTGGCTGCGGTAGTTTTCGCAGTCCACCATGACCTTGATGTAGTCCTCGCGCCCGATATTTGCGACGGCGCCCGCCAGACACTGTATGGCGTCGAGTATGTCGCCGCGCTTGCCTATCACGCGCGCGCTCTTGTTCGTTTCGATCTCTATCCTGACGCTCTCGTCCTCGGAGACCACGCGGCTGCTGCCTTCGATCTGCATGATTTTAAGCAGCCCGTCGATGAACTCCGCGGCGCGCTGTGCGTCGCCCGTCTTTTCCACCACCTTTATCTTCCACTTGGTGGAGCCGAACAGCCTCTTTTTGCCCTCTTCGAGCACGGTGATCTCCACGTCGTTGCGGGTGAGCTTATACTCAATGAGCGCGTTGTTTACCGCTTCGTCGTAGGTCTTGCCTGTGAATACGTTCTTTTCTTCTTCCATTTACTTTAACCTCTTTCTGTTGGCGCGTTCCGCTGCTCTGAGGCTTTCCCTCTTCTCGCTGTTCTTTTCGAAGCGCACCGAAACCGCTTTATTTATTATTAGCGTCGCAACAAGACTGTAAACCGTATTCGTGATCATGTAGATAGAGAATGCCGCGCTGTAGAAGAATGAGAAAAATCCGAAGATTATGGGCATTATTATCATCATCATCTTGTTCGTTTTGGCGCCCTGACCGTCCACCGAACCGAGTTCGTTGGAGGCCTTCTGGGCGCGCATGGATATGAACTGCTGCAAGAACATCAGTCCTATTGCCAACACTATCAATACAAAATAACCGTTCCACGTCCCCTTTTCCGCCTGCAGATCGAACGTGACCTCGTTATACGAATCCTCGTAATCCGCGTCTATATAGCCCGCTGCGCGGGAGATAGCCGAACGGAAATCGGAAAACGAGGGGACCTCTTTGTTGAGCATGGAGTCGGGATACCACACGTTGCCTATCCACCACGTCGCCGCGGGGAAAGACGTCTCGTTTTTGTGCGCGCGGTAGTACTCGGCGGCGGCGGCGCGGGCGCGTACCCGCACGAAATCCTTCACCGTCTCGTTTTTCTCGTCCTCGGGGGCGGAGTTCCAATCCGCGCCGAGGGGCTCGAACCCGTCCAAAGAGCCGTAATATGCCGAAAATTTGTCGTAATCTATCTTATATCCGTATACGTTGAGAACTATGTAAGCGCCGTTTTCGTCTTCCGCCTTGTTGCCCGAGGCGTCCGCCCTGTAATATACCCCGCCGTCTATCACGATGTCCGTCTCCTCTTTGGGGTTGTTGAGCCCGTCCTCCACGGCGGCTATCAGAAAGTACTTGTCGTCCGCGGAGCCGTCGGCTGTCTGCACGTACTCCTGCACGGCGTTGCTGTACGCTATCGTCATGTTGTTGTACGAGGAAAGGTTGGCGTACTGCGAGTACTGCGAAAACGCCGAGAACACAACCATGAATATGATCAGCGAAATTATGGTGGGCAGGCACGCCGAAAGGGGATTATAGCCGTTCTGCTTCTGCAATTCCAGCACTTTCTGGTTATACATATTCTGGTCGTTCGCGTACTGTTTCTGCAATTTTTCCATCTGCGGGCGCATGCTCTCCATGAGGAGGGTCTGCTTTTTCATCTTCACCCTAGAATACACGTCGAGGGGCAAAACTATCGTCTTCAAGACGAGCGTAAAAACAATAGCGCCGAGCGCTATGCCCGCCGTTTTGCCGGAAAACAGATTGAAGATCCAGCTTATCGCATAACCTATCCATTGCAGATCGACCGTGCCGATGCTGTCCACGGATACTTCGATAAGTTTGCTTGAAGTTGCAAGTAAGTTACAAATATCCATTTATACTATAATATCCACTTGTATCCCGAAAGCCTTTCGGGCGCCGGGTCGTAACCGCCCGAAGAAAAGGGATTGCACCTGATTATCCGCCATATCCCCGCGAGCACGCCCAAGATAACGCCGCGGTTGTTTATCGCCTGCAAAGTGTATTCCGAACATGTCGGCGTGTACAGGCAGGTATGGTCCGATATGTGCCGCTGGTAGAACACTATCAGCCGCATGGCGGGCGCACGGAACAATATTTTCAGCTTTTTCAGACCTTTTTTGAACTTTCGCATCTGTTGACTCTGTCAAAACAGCAGATCATGCTCTTTTCCAATTCGCCGTACCCGTACTCTTCGGCGGGGCGGGGCATGAGTATCACCGAGTAATTTCCGCCGAGAAGGTGGTGGTTTTTCCTGTAAATTTCCCTTAAAAGCCGCTTTATCCTGTTGCGCGTTACCGCTTTGCCGTGCTTTTTGGAGAGGGCTATCCCCATTTCCGCCTGCCGCGACGGATAATATATCAGCGAGAGAGCGGGGGAAAACACCCTTTTCCCCTTTTTGAAAAGTTTCGAAAATTCCGCGTTCTTTTTTATTCTCAGATAGTCCAATTTACGCCGTGAGCTTCTTTCTGCCCTTGTTTCTTCTTCTCTTCAATACCTTTCTGCCGGCGGTCGTCGCCATTCTCTTCCTGAAACCGTGAACTTTGCTTCTCTGTCTCTTTTTGGGTTGATAAGTCCTTTTCATGTTTGCTACCTTTTTTCCTTACTTTTTATTGAAAAATATCAAATCCCGGTTATTATATTATTTTTCCGGGGCTTTTGTCAACTGTTATTGCTCGTTTTGACGGGCAAAATCAGATATAACGCGGCTTTATCCTCCGCGTTGGCGCAGGTGAAGGGCTGTACCTGATTGTTGAAAGACAGAGTTATCTTCTCCTCCGTGAGGGCGTTCACCGCCTCGGAAATGAACTTGGAGTTCATGGCTATCTTCACGTCTTTGCCCTCTATTTGCGCCTTGACCGATTCTTTCACGCTGCCTATCTCGGACGAGGAGAATATCTCTATCGTATCCCCCGAAATGTCGAAGATTATGAGGCTGTTTTTATCTCCCCTTACGAGTATCGCGGCGCGGTCTATCGAGGCTTTGAGCTGCTCCTTGTCCACCGTGACGTAAGTTATGAAACTCTGGGGGATTATGTTGTCCTTTTTGAGATACTCCCCTCCGTAAAGGCGGGAAGTGAGCACCGTCCTGTCCGAAGACACCAATATCATGCCGCGCTGGACGAATATCTCCGTCTCTCCGTCGCCGTCGGGCATCATCTTCTCTATTTCGTTGAGCGTCCTCGCGGGGCAGACGATCTCCATATTGCCCGTGGAAGCCGTAACTTTGCCCGAAACGGTGGCGAGCCTGAACCCGTCGAGGGCGGTGACGCATATGTTGTCGCCCTCTATCACGAATTGGCAGCCCTTTAAAATGGGTCTGCTGTCGTCTGTGGCGCAGCAAAAAGAGGTCGCCGAAATGAATCTTTTCAGGTCGGCGGTCTTCAATCGGAAACTGTTTTCGCTTATCTCCGTGTCGATGCGGGGAAAATCCTCTGCGGACAGCACCTGCATGCTCGTCTTATTGTCGGCATACATTATGTCCATCCTGCTGCCCTCGGAAGAGAGCATTATCTGCACGTCTTCGAGCTTTTTGATAAAGTCGGCGAAATATTTGCCGGGAACGCACAGTTCCCCCTCCTCATATACCTCGGAATTTATCGTCTTTACTATGGATATCTCCCCGTCTGTGGCGGAAAGAGTGAGACTGTCGTTTTTGGCGGATAGCTTTACGCTCTCCAATACGGGCACCGTCGTCCTCGAAGAACATGCCTTTACGACTTTGAGTACTGCGTCAGATAGATCTATGCCTTCGCACAAACACTTCATAAGAAATCCCCTTGTTTGCAACCGACGTACGTCAGATGTTTATTTTATATTTTTTTTAATGTATTTGGTAGTTGAAGTAATAATAAAGGCGGTGGAAATGTAGAGAAGTTTGCCGCCGTTCGAAAACTCTATTATATGATAGCAAAAAAGGAGTGAAATTGCAACAAAATAGGCGGGGAAAAAGTCAACAAATAAGTTGAAAATTTTGTGGAAAGGAGTGTGGAGAAAATGTTGAACGGTGGAAAGCGGAAAAGGAGGAAAGGGACGGAGGAGGGAAAAAATATAAAATTATTTAAGAGCGCAAAAATAATTATCGAAAAAATAAAAAATTCCACACCCAAATGGGCAAATGTGGAATTCAGCGGGTTGAAAAAATGTGGAATGACTGTTATAATGTAATTATGGACGTTGAAAAGCTGAAACGCCTTATAGGAGTGAAATACAGGGAAAAGTTTTCGGAGTATGCCGCGCTCTTGAAAGAGTACAATAAAATGTACAATCTCACGGCGATTTGCGACGACGAGGGCATATTTTACCGCCATTTTTTGGACAGCGTTGCGGGAGAGAGCCTTTTTAAAGAGGGCGCCGACTGCGTGGAGATAGGTTCGGGCGGCGGGTTCCCCTCGCTGCCGCTGAAAATAATAAGGGACGATCTGAAATTCACCCTCATCGAGAGCACGGGAAAAAAGTGCGCCTTTTTGCGCGCCGTTGTGGATAAATTGGGGCTTACGGGAGTGAATATTCTGAATATCCGCGCCGAGGACGGGGCGAAGGACCTATCTTTGAGGGAAAAATTCGACGTGTGCTGCGCCCGCGCGGTGGGGAGGCTTAATACCCTCTCTGAGTACTGCCTGCCGTACGTGAAAGTCGGCGGGACGTTCGTCGCGTACAAGGGCGACTGCGGAGAGGAGATTAAGGAGGCGAAACGCGCCGTAAAACTGCTCGGCGGCAGGATAAAGGAGGTCTTGGCATACGACCTCGAAAATTGCGGAAAAAGGACGCTTTTGACGGTGGAAAAGGTATGCGCCACCCCCTTAAAATATCCCAGAGGACAGGGAAAGGAGAGGAAATCACCCCTTTGATATGTCGGAAATCTGTTGCGTCAGCGGGCACAGGAACGAGGACGGTCTGGACTATTCTCTTTTGGAAAGGGTGCTCAAAAATCTCATAAAAAACGGCTGCACGCGCTTTCTGTGCGGGATGGCGAGGGGCTTCGACCTCGCCGCCGCCGAGAGCCTTCTTTCTCTGAGGGAAAAGTATCCTTCCCTCACCGTCGTGGCGTGCGTGCCCTGCCCCGGGCAGAGCGATAAGTTCAGCTCCAAAGACAGGGAGCGCTATCTGAAAGTTTTGGAAAGGTGCGACGAGCGCATAGTGCTCTCGGACAAGTATTACGCGGGCTGCATGCACGCGAGGGACAGGTTTATGGTAGACAACGCCGATACCCTCGTCTGCTTTTTGAGGCACAAAAAAGGGGGCACTTATTATACCTATAAATACGCCGAAAAGAAGGGCTTGAAGATAATAAGCGTCTGAAAAGGACAGAGCGGCGCGGCGGGGCGCAGAAAATGCGCCCCGCCGCTTTCTCTATCCCTTTTTTGCGCGGCGCAGGAATTTTTCAGGGCGCCTCTCCCGCGCGCTCCGCCCCGTTTCGGGTCTGCGCCAGCCGCGATAAAATGAAGTCTGTCACCCCGTCGGAGATGATCTCGGACATCTTATACACTATATTCAGCCTCGTCGCAGAAAAGAGGGAATAGTTGAACACGGACTTCTCCGCGACGATCCCCATTATGGAGACGTCGCCCACTTTGGAGAGCTTTTTGTTGGCGCCGCTCCCGGGCTTTATCGCCCGCTTCGCGATCCTGATAAGCCCTATGTCCCCCGCCAGTCCCACAGCCGCGTCGATGGCTATCACGGGACAGCCGGGGTGGGTCTTTGAGAGGAAGGCGTTCATATACTTCACCTCGTGCGCGGTGATTGGCTTTGAAAGCGTTCCGTAAATAAAGCAGTTTAACCCCTTGAGCTTTTCCTTTAATTTGGTGCCCGTGACGGGTCCCAAACTGTCGCCCACCGAAAGGTCGCTCCCTATGCAGAGCACTACGGGCGCGAATTCCGAGGGCGGCACGGACTTTAAGAGGGACAAAAACACGCCCTCCGCCGCCATGGAATTATATAAGTTGAATGAATACTCCATAAAAACCTCTCGGAGGGTTATTGCCAACGCCCGTAAATTTTATGCCGCCCGCGCCGTAAAGCCGCAAAAAGTGAAAAAACCGCAGCGCCCGTACCCTATATATTATGAGTTTTGCGCCCCGCAAGGGGAACGGGCGCAAAGTCCCTTTGCGCGCAGTGCGGCATCTTTGCGCGGTCTTTCAAAATTTTATCCACAAAGTTTCCACATTTCAACAACAATTCCACTTTGTTGAAGTTTTCGGGCGGGGACGTAAAGCCGAATTTTATCAACAGAATTACACAAAATAAAGCCGTAAAGGCGGGAAGTGGCTTGATTTTGCCCCGAAAGGCATGTTTTGCACAAAAATTATCCACATATCCACCGTCTATCCACATTAAATCGCCCACAAAAATAAGACAAAAACAGGGAAATTTTTTCCACAATTTCAAAAATCGGTAAAAAATGCGCGCTCTCGGTTTCACGTGAAACACTTTAAGGGCGAAAAAATCACGGAGAAAGTTTCACGTAAAACATTTTTTGTCGTAAAAATCGACGGGGCGCAAACAAAATTCAGCCCGAAAACGGGGCAAACCGCGAGGATGAGGTATTGAGTTTTTACCGCCGCGGATAAGATAAAAATTGGGTGATAAACGCAAAAAATTTCCCGCAAACGCTTGATAAGCGCGTAAATATATGTTAAAATCTTAAATATCCGTTAAAATAAACGCAAATTTCATATAAGGAGAATCGTTTTGAGTAGAAAAGGCAAGATCGCGATGTGGGTCATAATCCTCGCGCTCGTCGTCGCCGTGATAATCATACTCGTCACCAACTTCGCCAACAGGGCGACTTCCATCGAGTATGACGACTTTTACACGTACGTCGAGAACGCGCGGTTCTACGACTCCGACGGCAAAGCCGTTGAAGACGCCGAGGGCAAGGTTCCCGAGGGCTACACAATAGTGGACGGCAAGTGGGTCAAACCCCGCACCGCTGCCGACGGCAGCGAGATCAAGGACTCTTCCGGCAACACCGTCATGGATGAGCTCATAGTCATATGGAGGGTCAACTTCGACGCCTATGAGTATACGGGCACGACAAGGGACGCAAACGGAAATTGGGGGGCGCAGTTCGTCTGCTACGGCATCTCCCGCTTCTCGGCGGAGAGTGACGAGACTATAAACAGATGGATAGGTTACGGCGTTTCGATAGGGTTCGAAAACCCCAACGCGGGCAATTGGTGGTCCACCGTTCTGACGATAGGCTCCCTCGTCGTCGTGTGCGTGGTGTTCTTCCTCATAATCCGCTCCACCATGGGCGGCAACGGCAAGATAATGAGCTTTGCCAAGAGCAAGGCGCGCGTATCCACAAATATCCGCGTGCGCTTCACCGACGTTGCGGGCGCAGAAGAGGAAAAAGTGGAGCTCGCCGAGATAGTGGAGTTTTTGAGGCAGCCCAAAAAGTTTTCAGATCTGGGCGCGCGCATTCCCAAGGGCGTGCTCCTCGTGGGCCCTCCCGGAACGGGTAAAACGCTGTTTGCAAAGGCTGTCGCCGGCGAGGCGGGCGTGCCGTTCTTCTCGGTGTCGGGCTCCGATTTCGTTGAAATGTACGTGGGCGTGGGCGCGTCGCGTGTGCGCGACTTATTTGAAATGGCTAAGAAGAACCAGCCCTGCATCATCTTCATAGACGAGATAGACGCCGTGGGACGTCACCGCGGCGCGGGTCTCGGCGGCGGCAACGACGAGAGAGAGCAGACCCTCAACCAGATACTCGTGCAGATGGACGGCTTCGAGTCCAACGAGGGCGTGATAATAATGGCGGCGACCAACCGCGCCGACATTCTCGACCCCGCGCTCATGCGCCCGGGCAGGTTCGACAGGCAGATATACGTCAACCTTCCCGACGTAAAGGGCAGGGAACAGATATTGAAGGTGCACGCGCGCAACAAGCCCATCGCGCCGGAAGTCAACTTCAAGACCGTCGCGAGGATCACCGCGGGCTTTTCGGGCGCGGATCTTGCGAACCTTCTGAACGAGGCTGCGATACTCGCGGCGCGCGCGAACAAGAAGTTCATAGGCAACGCCGAGCTCTACGAGGGCGTGAACAAGGTCATAATGGGACCCCAGAAGAAGAGCCGCGTAGTCACCGAGAGCGACAAGCGGATAACGGCTTACCACGAGGCGGGGCACGCGATAATCGCAAGGCTCTGCCCCGAATGCGACCCCGTGCAGGAGGTCTCCATAATCCCCCGCGGCAACGCCGCAGGCTACACCATGACCCGCCCCGACAACGACGACGCGCACATGACGAGGAACAAGATCCTCGACTTCATATGTATGGCGCTGGGCGGCAGAGTTGCCGAAGAGCTCGTCATAAAGGACATAACCACGGGCGCGTCGAATGACCTCGAAAGGGTCACCGAGATGGCAAAGCGCATGGTCACCGAATGGGGCATGAGTGAAAAGCTCGGGCTCGTGACGTACGGCTCCAACTCCCAGACCGTATTTTTGGGCAAGGACATGGAAACGCACAACGCGTACTCCGAACAGACGGCTAAGTCCATAGACGAGGAGATGCACGCAATAATAGAGGGGGCGCACAAGCGCGCGACCGACCTCTTGACCGCGCACAGGAGCATACTCGACAACATGGCGAGGGTGCTCATCGAACGCGAGACCATATACACCGAAGAGGTGGATCTGCTCATGGAGGGCAAATCTTACGCAGAAGTCATGGCGTACATGGACGAGCGCGACGAAAAGCACAGGGATAATCCCTTCAAGAAGTTCGAGGGCACCGAAGCCGCTCCCGCAGAGGAGCATGACGACGGGGCAACCGTAAGCACGGACGTCGGACATTCGGAAACGGAGACTGACGGCGGCAAGGAGGACTGAGCCGCCGCGAATGTTTCCCGTGAAACCCCCGGAGGAAAAATATGGGAAAAGTTGTTGCGTTTACCAATAAAAAGGGCGGCGTGGGCAAGACCACTACCGCCGTGAATATGGCGGCGTATTGCGCGGATCTCGGCAAGCGCGTGCTGTTAATAGACATAGATTCTCAGGGCAACGCCACCACAGGGCTGGGGTTTTCCAAGTCGGCTTTGAAAAAATCCGTGTATAACGTCATAGTCGAGGACGAGCCCATTGCCCAGAACATTCTGCCCACGCAGGTGAAACATCTCGACATTCTGCCCGCGAACGTGGATCTGACGGGCGCGGAAGTAGACCTCGTGTACAAGAGGAACCGCGAACACATTCTCGGCGAAGCCCTCCAGAAAGTGCGCGCGGACTATGACTACATATTCATCGACTGCCCGCCCTCGCTGGGGCTTTTGACCATCAACGCGTGGGCGGCGGCGAATTCGGTCATAATTCCCATGCAGGCGGAGTACTACGCCCTCGAGGGCGTGAGCCAGCTCATGAACACAATACAGATGGTGAAGCAGCACATCAACCCCGGGCTCTCCATAGAGGGAGTGGTGATAACGATGTACGACGGCAGGGCGCTCATTTCAAAGCAGATAACCGCCGAGATAAAGAAGTTTTTCAAGAGCAAGCTGTTCGAGATAATAGTGCCGCGCAACGTCCGCCTTGCGGAGGCGCCCAGCCACGGCAAGCCCGTGCTGCTGTACGACCCCAAGTGCGTCGGCGCGCGCGCGTACAAGGCGCTTACGGAAGAATTTCTCGCGCGGCAGGCATAAAGGCGGCGGAGCCGCACTGTAACGATTCAAAAAGAGAGGTAAACACATGGTAAAAGGTTTGGGAAAGGGTTTCGACGCGCTGTTGGAGGACACCGACGCGGCGTACGAGAAGATGTTCGTGGAGCACAAGGGCGCGTTCGGGTATACGGAAGAAGAGGGCAGAAACGCGGAGGAAATGCCGTTAGACAAGATTTTTGCCAATCCCGACCAGCCGAGAAAGAACTTCGACGAGCAGGCTTTGAAAGAGCTTTCCGATTCCATAAAAAAGCACGGCGTGATAATGCCCATAGTCGTAAACGACAACGGCGACGGGACGTATATGGTGATAGCGGGCGAGAGGAGGCTCCGCGCCACTAAACTCGCGGGCAAAGCCACTATCCCCGTAGTCGTGAGGAAGTACTCGGACAGGGAGATAAAGGAGATCTCCCTTATCGAGAATCTGCAGCGCGAGGACCTCAACCCCATAGAGGCAGCCACTGCCATGAAGCAGCTGATGTCGGACTACAAGCTCACGCAGGACGAGCTCGCCGAGAGGATAGGCAAGTCCCGCCCCGCCGTAGCCAACACATTGAGGCTTCTGAACCTCTGCCCCGAAGTCATGATGATGGTCGCCGAGGGCAAGCTCTCCGCGGGGCACGCGAGGACGCTCGTCCCCCTGCCCGCCGAGGACCAATACAATTTAGCGCTGGAAACGGTGCGCAACCAGATGTCCGTGCGCGAGCTCGAAAAGAGGGTACGCGCCTACAACATTCCTCCCGAAGTGTTGGAGGAGCGCAAGAAGAAAAAGCGTGCGCTCGCCTCGGTGGAGCTCAAACAGCTCGTCGAGCACATGCGCTATACCTTCCGCACCAAGGTCAGCCTTATCGGCACCGAAAAGAAGGGGCGCATATATATAGATTACTATTCCCGCGACGACCTCGACAGGATCGCGGAGATACTCGACATAGTGGACAAGCAATAAAGACGGCAAAAGGCGTCGCCCGCCGCGCGGAACACTTCCGCGCGGCGGGCTTTTTGATTCAGTAGTCCTGTTTCAGTTCGGAAAAGATCCCGCGCGTGCGGGTCGTCACTATGTGGTAGTTGTTGCGCGCGTTTATCTCGAAAAGGCTCGCCGTTTGCGCCGAGGAGGCTATCGCCCCCGAGACGTCGGCAAAGTACGCCGTCTTGCCCGCGCACATTATCACGGGCACGCCGTACAGATAGGCGTACGCGCGAATCAGAAGGGGCGGGATCCCGTCTTTCAGCTCCTCCAATACCGCCACTATTGCGTTACAGCCGCAGAGGGAGAGCGCCTTGAAGGTGTCGGGGAAGAGGAGGTCGTTTTCGATACACAGCCCTATCTTGCAGCCGTTCACCCTGTAAAAGCCCAGCCCCACGCCGCTCTTGAATTCCTCGCCGTCGAGCACGTGGTTCATGTCCGAGATGCCGAGGAGCTTTCCCCTGTCCGCCACCGCCACGGATTTACGGCAGAGCCCGCGGGTGACGGTGCGGCAGGCGCAGACGACGCCGCACGCCGCGCTGCGGGAGAGCTTCGCCGCCTCCTCGAACTTTTCGCTGTCACCTTTCAACTCCTTTTCGAAGTCCACCTCGCCCAGCCCGCCGAAGCCGAACACCGCCACATCGCACTCGGGCAACGCCGCGCCCGCAAGCCCGCCCTCGCTCACAACGCAGAATATCATACCGTATATTTTATTTCGGGCGGCTGAAATATGTTAAAAGAGGTTTATCCGCGCGGTTTGCGGCATAGAATATCGGTGTTGAGAGGTGTTTCGTGAAAAAATTATTGTCCTTTCTTGTAATACTCGGTCTTTGCGCGGGGGCGGCGGGGATTACCGCCTGTTCGGGCGGCAAAACGCAGCCCCGTTTGTCGTACGAGATATACGCTTCCTACGACGGCGCAGGCGCGCTCACGGGAACGGCGGAGCTCACCTTCGTGAACGATACGGGCAACGAGATAAGCGATCTGAAGTTCAATCTCTACGGCAACGCGTACAGGCAAGACGCCAAATTCAAGCCCGTCTCCAAGACTTACGAGAGCCGCGCCTACTATGCGGGCGCAAGCTACGGCGGCATGGAGATACAGAACGTGGAAAACTGCGCGGGCTGGACGGTGGGCGGCGAGGACGAAAACGTGCTCACCGTCAACCTCGCTTCACCCGTGTATCCCGACGGCAGCGTGAGCGTCAAGATAGGCTACACCCTCTCGCTCGCGAAGATAAACCACCGCACGGGCGTCACGGCGAACACCGTCAATCTGGGGAATTTCTATCCGATCCTCTGCGCCTATTCCCGCGAGGGGTTCATAGAGTGCCCCTACTATTCGTGCGGCGACCCGTTCGTGTCGGACTGCGCGGATTACAGGGTAACTTTCGACGTGCCCGAAAGCTATACGATAGCCGCGAGCGGGCAGCTTACGGGGGAGAGCGTGGCAGAGGGCAGGAAAAAATCAGAATACGAGCTTTTGAACGCCCGCGATTTCGCCGCCGTGCTCTCCGAGCGCTTCCAGACCGTGGAAAAGGAGGCGTGCGGCAAGAAGATAACCTATTACTACACCGCCGACTCGGGCGCGGAGACGAGCGCGGCTGCCGCCGCCGAGAGCCTCGAATACTTTTCCGAGACCTTCGGGGAATACGCGTATCCCACCCTTTCGGTGGTGCAGACGGGTTTTTGCTACGGCGGAATGGAGTATCCCGGGCTGACTATGATAGCTTCGGGGCAGACCGTGCAGGACAGCGCCTACACGATAGTGCACGAGACCGCCCACCAATGGTGGTACGCCATGGTCGGCAGCAACCAGCTGACTTCGCCGTGGCAGGACGAGGGGCTGGCGGAGTACTCCACGGCGGCGTTCTTCGAAAACCACCCCGTATACGGCTATACGCGCACGGGGATAGTCGGGGCGGCGACCCGCTCTTACAGGGCGTTTTTCACGGTGTACAGCCAGCTCAACGGCGAGGCGGACACCACTATGACGAGGAACCTCGGCACCTATCAGAGCGAACTCGAATACAATAATATCACCTACAACAAGGGACTGCTCCTCTTCGACACCCTGAGGAAATCCCTCGGCGACAAGAAGTTTTTCGCCTGCCTCAAAAGCTATTTTGAGGACAACTGCGGCAGGATAGCTTCCCCCGAATCGCTCATTGCGGCGTTCGCGGCGGAGGGCGACGTGGAAGGGCTGTTCTCCTCCTTCATAGACGGAAAAATTCTCATATGATTTTTCGGGATAAAAAACTTGCCAAATGCAAAACTATGGGATATAATTGTATCGTAACTTGGAATAAAGGGAATAAACATGGAAGACCCATATCAAAGTAAAACGCAAAACATAATCTGAATCCGTACGAATGAAGCCTTGTAAGTCAAATTTGCACGGATCGATTCCGTGCATTTTTATTTTGCGGGAACGTGTTGCGTTTTCGTGAAAAAATAACTTAGCGAGGTGAAAGAGATGGTCAATTTTTTTGCGAACGCCGCAGGCGGCGGGCTTGAAAAGATGTCCGCGTTCGCGGAGGGCTGCTGGGTGGATATGGTCAACCCGACGGACGACGAGTGCGAAGAAGTTGCGGCTTGCGCGGGAGTGGGCGAGGACATGATAAAAGCCGCCCTTGACGAAGAGGAGCGCGCCCGCGTGGAGATAGACGACGGGTGCAGCATGTTCATAGTGGACTGCCCCATAATAGAGGAGGGCGCGAGCGGAGACAGCTATACCACCCTCCCCCTTGCCGTGATATACAACAAAAAGTGCATAATAACCGTGTGTCTGAAGGGCAACACCGTGCTCAAAGACTTCATAACGGGCAGGGAAAAGGTGTACTGCGACAAGCCCGTGCACTTTGCGCTCACCTTCATGCTGGGAAATTCCACGCGGTTTTTGTACTGCCTCAAACAGATAGACCGCAAAAACCACCGCATACAGGCGGAAATGGGCAGGACGATGCGGAATTCGGAGATAATCAAGCTCCTCGATCTGCAAAACTCCCTCGTGTATTTTTCCACCTCCCTCTCGGCGAACGACAGGGTGCACGTGAAGCTCTCCAAGGCGGAGGCGGTGGCTTCCCACGAGGAATTGCAGGATCTGAGCGAGGACGTCGGGATAGAGACGAGGCAGGCGATGGAGACCTGCAATATCTATAAGAGCATTTTAAGCGTCACGATGGACGCCTACGGCTCGGTGATATCCAACAACTCCAACGACGCGATGCGCAAGCTCACCATAATAACCATTCTGCTCGCGGTGCCCACTATGATAGCGGGATTCTGGGGAATGAATATGCCCGTTCCCTTCCAGAGCGGCATAAAATTTTACATGACGGGCTGGTTCTGGCTGGTCATCGCGGGCGCGCTCGCGCTCACCGCGGCGATAGCCGTGATAATTTTGAAGGCGCCCTCCTTCGGGCGTCCCGCGGGCGCGGCCGGGCGCAAGAGACAGAAAAAAGATAAAAAGGACAAAAAGGACAGAAGATAGCCATGCCTCTATTGCAATTCAAGTGTCCGCGGTGCGGAAAGGTGTTCGACGAACTCGTGAAGTCCCACGCCGACGGCGCGGTCTGCCCCGACTGCAAGCTCCCCGCGGAGCGGCTGTGGTGCGGAAAAATGTACTCCGCGACGGGCAAACCCGCCAAAAATTGCAGCGGCAGGTGTTCAGAGTGCCACGGCTGTAAATAAATTACATAAAAATTTAAATATTTTCATAATTTACTTGATTTTGGGGCGTTTTTATTATAAAATAGAGAAAATATAACATATGAGGTATTCTTATGGACAAGTTGACAAATTGGTTCAAAGCCGAGACCTTCTATCTCGCCAATTGGATGTGGGTGCTTATCGCCGTTCTCGCGGTGGCAGTGATAATCTGCATAATCGTAGTGGCGTCCAAGGGCAAGAAGAATAAGGAGGAGAAGGCGGCGCCCGTCGAGGCTGCACCGGCTCCCGCCGAGGAGGAAGTAAAGGCTGAGGAACCCGCCCCCGTTGAAGAGCCCGAGGAGGAGCCCGCCGAAGAGGAAGAAGCTCCCGCCGAGGAAGAAGTAAAGGCTGAGGAGCCCGCTCCCGCCGAAGAACCCGAGGAAGAGCCCGAAGAGGAACCCGCCCCCGTTGAGGAGCCCGCCGAAGAGGAAGAAGCTCCCGCCGAAGAAGAGGAAAAGGCCGAAGAGCCCGCTCCCGTGGAAGAGTCCGAAGAGAAGCCCGAGGAGGAACCCGTGAAAGAGAATAAGACCGCCGCAAAGGAAGCGGCTCCCGCAGACGCTGCTGCAAAGCCCGCGGCAAAGAGAAAGCCCGCTGCAAAGAAGACGGACGCGGCAAAGCCCGCTGCGGTGAAGAAAGCCGAAGCTACGGACAAAAAGCCCGCAGAGAAGAAGGCTCCCGCCGCCAAGAAGACGGATACGGCGGCAAAGGCTGACAGCAAGGCGCAGGCAAAGCCCGTCGCGGCGGATACGGCGGCAAAAGCCGCTCCCACCAAGGTGTATCACGTTTCCAAGCGCGCCTCGGACGGCAAGTGGCAGGTAAAGGCAGCCAAAGCCGACAAGGCGGTAAAGCTGTTCGACACGCAGGCGGAAGCCATCGAATACGCCAAGACCCTTGCGGGCAATCAGGACGGCAGAATACAGATCCACAAGGTTGACGGATCCATAAGAAAGACCACTTACAATAAAAAATCCTGAATGGACCGAAAAGCCCTCCGGCGCGCCGGGGGGCTTTTAAGTGACTTTAATAAGATATTTGCAAACTTTTTGTTAATCGGCGGCAAAAAGGGGTTATAAATATATTGAGGTGTAAAATGAAGATAGATATTTTTTCCGGCTTTCTCGGAGCGGGCAAGACCACGCTCATAAAAAAACTCATTAAAGAGGCGTACGCGGGCGAAAAGCTCGTGCTGATAGAAAACGAATTCGGCGAAATCGGCGTAGACGGCGGCTTTCTCGCCGAGTCGGGCATAAAGATAAACGAGCTCAACTCGGGCTGTATCTGCTGCTCGCTCGTCGGCGACTTCGCCGAAGCCCTTAAAAAGGTGCAAAAGGAGTACGCCCCCGACCGCATACTCATAGAGCCTTCGGGCGTGGGCAAGCTCTCCGACGTGATACGCGCCGTAGCCAAGGCTGGGCTCGAAAACGCCGAGATAAACACGTTCACCACCGTTGTGGACGCCAACAAGTGCAAGATGTACATGAAGAACTTCGGAGAGTTCTTCAACGATCAGATAGACAGCGCGGCGTGCATAGTGTTCTCCCACGCGGATGTTGCGAGCCCCGAAAAGCTCGCCGCGGCGGTGGAGCTCGTCAGGGCGCGCAATCCTAAAGCTACGGTAGTCACTACCCCGTGGCAGCAGCTCGACGGCAAAGCCCTTCTGGGCGCGATGGAGCACGCCGACACGCTCGAGGACGAGCTGTCCGCCCTCCTCAGCGAACACGCCCACGAGGACGACGACGATGACGAGTGCTGCCATCATCACCACGACCACGATCATGAACACGATCATGAACATGAGCATGAGCACGAGCATGAGCACGAAGAAGACGACGACCACGACCACGACGGGGAATGCCATCATCACCACCATCACCACCACCATCATGCGGACGAGGTATTCACGAGCTGGGGCGTTGAGACGAGCAAGGCGTTTACGCCCGAACAGCTCAAAGAGGCGCTCTCTTCCCTCACGGACGCGGTCAGGTTCGGCACCGTGCTCAGGGCAAAGGGCATAGTTGCGGGCGCGGACGGCAAGTGGATACACTTCGACTACGTGCCCGGGGAGACGGACGTAAGGCATGGCGCGGCGGCGTATACGGGCAGGCTGTGCGTTATAGGTTCCAAACTCGACGAGGAGGAGCTCAGAGAGCTCTTCGGCGTATGACGGATCGGCGGAGTAAATAATGCAGGAAGAAGTTTCGGTTTATCTGTTTCTCGGCTTTCTCGAATCGGGCAAGACGAAGTTCATTCAGGAGACGCTTGAAGACGCGCGCATGAACAGCGGCGAACGCACTCTGCTGCTCGTCTGCGAAGAGGGCGAGGAGGAATACGACCCCCACCTTTTTAAGGTGGACAACGTGGCTGTGGTCACTTTGGAGAGCGCGGAAGAGCTGAATATGGAAAATCTCGAAGCCATCACCGCCAAATACCGCGCGGAGAGGGTGGTGGTAGAGTACAACGGCACGTGGCTTTTACAGCAGTTCTTCGACGCGATGCCCGAAAGCTGGGTGATAAACCAGATGATGACCTTCTTCGACGCGGGCACCTTTTTGAACTACAACAAGAACATGCGGCAGCTCGTGTTCGACAAGATACAGATGACGCAGATGGTGGTTTTCAACCGCTTCAAGCCGCAGTTCGACAAGAACGAGTTCCATAAGGCGGTGCGCGGCATCTCGCGCCGCCCCGACATAGTGTACGAGTACGTGGGCGGCAAAGCCGAGTTCGACGAGATAGAGGACCCTCTTCCCTTCGACGTGAACGCGCCCGTGATAGAGGTAGAGGACAAGGATTTTGCGTGGTTCTACCGCGAAATGGCGGAAAAGCCCATGGAATATGTGGGCAAAAAGGTGAAGTTCAAGGGCATGGTCGCCGTTTCCAAAAAGCTGCCGAAGGATCAGATAGTCCTCGGCAGACACATAATGACGTGTTGCGAGGCGGACATAGCCTACGACGGGTTCGCCGTGAAACTGAACGGCACGACGGGCGACGTCAAAACGCGGGATTGGCTCACGGTCACGGCGAAGATAATTTATGAGTACAACTCGGTCTACCGCTCCAAGGGTCCCGTGCTGATAGCCGAAAAGGCGGAGCGCGCCGAGCCCCCCGAACAGGTAGTGGCGACTTATTATTGACATGAAAAAGGCAGCCGCCGCGCGGAAATTTTCCGCGCGGCGGCTACGCTTGGCTGCTTTAAGCTAAACTAAACCCCCAGTACTACTGGGGGAAGATAAGGAAGCATGCTAAAAAAATGTAGGAT
>CANQXZ010000010.1 GCA_947627955.1 uncultured Clostridia bacterium | reverse complement strand
CTATTCTAACACAGTTGATTTATATGAACTACTTTTTTGCCCACAAACGTTGCACTTGATATGATAATTCACCAAAAGTAAAAGCGCCGCGCGGCAGAAAGCCGCGCGGCGCGCATGTCTTTTCGGATACTCAGTATTTGGTGACGGTGACGGACCTTATCACGAGGGGCTGGGAGTACATTTTGAAGGATTGGGTGATGCCCTTGTCCTCCACGTTGGGCGAGTATATCTCCACGTCGTTGTCCACGGAGACGCCCGTCACGGTCGTGCTCGCGCCGTCGTAGTCGGCTATCGCGTCTTTAAGGCTCTGCAATGCGTCGAGGTTGTTCAGCCTGCCGAACACGCAGTAATATTCCCCCGAAAGGGTGTTGCCGTTCTCTATCTGCATCGCAAAGAGCGACGTGGCGCAGTTGTACTTATAGTCCCTCTGGAAGAGTTCGCCCTGCCCGAAATCGGAAAGCACCTTTTCGGTGGTCTTCTTCTCGTAGTAGTACATTTTGAGGGAACCCGTCTGCGCGGTGGGCTTGCCGTTCTCTATTTCGGGCGAGCTGTTCTTCGAGAACTCCCCGACGAGCGTGGGCAGCATGGAGCGGTCGGTGTAGTTATACGCCCCCGTGTTGAGCTTGCCCGCATTAAACAGCTCCATATAGCTCGTCTCCACCGAGTGCTCCTGCAAGTAGTCGGCGAGGGCGTTCGCCTCCGCCTTTGCGGAGAAGTCCGCGGCGTCGTACTTATAGCCGCCCGAGATCCAATCGGTGGAACGGCTGGTGTCGTGCACGAGCATGTCGTTGTATATCCCGTTTTCGGCAAGGGTGATGAAGTGCCCTACCGTCGTGGGGTACATATTGCGGTAAAGGGTGTAATAGAGGTCGTAGGTGCCGCCGTTGAATTCAACGCTTATCCGCACCTCGGGGTGGTCGGTCTGCATATTGCAGGCTGCCGCGCCGCCTATCCCGAACGCCATGGCGACGATCGCCGCCGCGGTCATGAATTTTGTGAAAAGTCTTTTAAACATCTTAGATATTCCCGATATGACTATACTCTAATATTTTACTTTTTATTGCGCCCCTCGTCAAGCAATTTGTTTATAAATGCCCAAAAAGATTTAAAAACTGCCCGCCCGCGCCCTTGTCGGGGGTGCGGGCGGGCAGAAAAAGGACTGCCGGCAAGCGGCAGTCCTTTGAATTTTTTATGCTGCTATTATTCCAGAACGGCGCTTGCGCCTGCCGCTTTGAGGTCGGCGAGGATCTTCTCCGCCTCTTCCTTTGCAACGTTCTCTTTGAGCACGCCGCCCTTTTCAACGGCGGTTTTAGCCTCTACGAGCCCGAGACCCGTGAACGCCCTTACGACCTTTATTACGGCGATCTTATTGGCGCCTGCGTCTTTGAGCACGATGTTGAATTCGGTCTTCTCCTCGGCTGCGGGAGCGGCTGCAGCTGCGCCGCCTGCTGCGGGAGCCGCCGCAACTGCTACGGGAGCGGCTGCGCTTACGCCGAATTCGGCTTCGATCTCCTTTACGAGTTCGTTCAGTTCGAGAACGGTCATGTTCTTGATCTCTTCTATTATTGCCTTTACGTCTGCCATCTTTGTTTACTCCTGAAAATTTTTATTTTTTGCGCCTTTACGCGGGGAAGCGCTCCCCTTAAATTTTGCCGCTTTAAGCCTGCTTGTTGCGGGCTACGGCGTCGAGTGCGCGGGGAAGAGCCGAAATGATGTTCGACAGAACTCCCGCAAGGTTTGCCACGGGCGCCTGAAGGGAACCGAGCATCTTCGCGATGAGTTCCTCTCTCGAAGGCATCGTGGCGAGTTCGCTCACGCCCTTTTTGTCGACGTAAGAGTTGTCCACAAACGCGCTTTTGAGAACTATTTTCTTGTCATAGTCCTTGGCGGCGGCAACCATTACCTTTGCCGCGCCCGTCTCGTCCTGACCGAACGCGACCGCCGTGGGACCGTTCAGGTCGGCGTCGAAGTCCTTATAGCCGAGATCGTTGAGCGCCTTCCTTACAAGCGTGTTTTTGTACACCTTGTATTCGCAGCCGGCTTGCCTGCACTTGTTGCGGAGCTCCGAAACCTCGGCGACGGTCAGCCCGTTATAGTCCACGAGCACTACCGATTTTGACGCCTTGATCTTTTCGGTGATCTCGGTCACGACTGCCTTTTTAGCTTCAAAATTAGCCGACATATTACCTCCTTTAAAGCTGCGGAAAATTCCGCGTTTAAACGAATGTCCCCGCCGCGAATGAGGCGGCGGGGACATGCGGGCGCTATGCCCGTAAAAAATCGTCCTCTTTGCCTCCGCGGGAGATTGAGCCTTGCGGCGCCCGCCTTCTACGGCACGGAAATTCCGTTTGCTTTGTCATTATAGCCGCAAAAAACACGTATGTCAACCGTTTTTGCGGTTCGGTTTTGTTTTTTTAACCCTTATTGTAGTTCACTTTTACGCCGGGACCCATGGTGGAAGCCATCGTCACGCTCTTTATATACTGCCCTTTGGCAGCGGCGGGCTTGGCTTTTACTATTGCCTCCATGAGGGCGTTGAAGTTTTCGAGTATCTTTTCTGCGCCGAAAGACTTCTTGCCGATGGGCACGTGGATTATAGCAGTCTTGTCCAGACGGTACTCCACTTTACCTGCTTTTACTTCCTTGACCGCCTTGGCGACGTCCATGGTGACGGTGCCGCTCTTGGGGTTGGGCATGAGCCCTTTGGGTCCGAGGATCCTACCTATCCTACCTACCATGCCCATCATGTCGGGCGTGGTGATCATGACGTCGAAGTCGAACCAATTCTGGGTCTGGATGCGCTGGATGGTCTCTTCCGCGCCGACGTAGTCCGCGCCTGCCGCCTGCGCCGCGTCCGCCTTGTCGCCCTTTGCTATGACGAGCACGCGGAGGGATTTACCCGTGCCGTTGGGGAGAACGAGCACGCCGCGGACCTGCTGGTCTGCCTGACGGGGGTCTACGCCCAGACGGATGTGAAGTTCTATCGTCTCGTCGAACTTGGCTTTTGCCGTATCCACAACGATCTTTGCGGCTTCGGCTGCCTCATAGGACTTGGAACGGTCGTACGACTTTATGCTCTCGGCATATTTTTTAGACATTTTCATGTTCCGCTCCTCCTTATTCCTCGACCGTTATCCCCATGGAACGGGCGGTGCCCTTTACCATGCTCTTTGCCGCGTCGAGGTCGTGGCAGTTCAAGTCGGGCATCTTGGTCTTGGCTATTTCCTCCACCTGCGCCTTGGTGAGCTTGCCGACTTTGTCGCGGTTGGGGCGTGCGGACGCCGTTTCAAGCCCCAGCGCCTTCTTGATAAGTACGGGCGTGGGCGGCGTTTTGAGCACGAACGTGAAACTTCTGTCCTGATAGATGGTCACGACGCAGGGAATTATAAGTCCCGCCTGCGCCGCGGTCTTTGCGTTGAACTCCTTGGTGAAGCCCGGAATGTTGATGCCGTGGGGTCCCAGCGTGGAACCTACGGGAGGCGCGGGCGTCGCCTTGCCTGCGGGGAGTTGCAATTTGACTACCGCGGTAATCTTCTTTGCCATAAAATATTTCCTCCGTGGTGGTTAAAACGGATATACCCTGAAAGATTTGATATATTCTCCCACCGTATGTATGAGCCCGCGAGGGCTATACGCCTTGTTGAAAAACTCAGTTATCCAGCTTCTTTATCTGGATATACTCCACTTCGACGTCGGTGTTTCTGCCGAACATCTGTATATTTATCTTCGCCTTCTGGGCGGCGTCGTTGAGCTCGGTTATCACGCCCTCGAAGCCTTCCAGAGGACCCGAATCCACGCCGACCCTGTCGCCGACGCTGAAATCCGCGTTCACGACGACCTCTTCGAGCCGCATCTTGCGGATCTCGGCTTCCTTCATGGGAATGGGTCTGCCCTGAGGACCTACGAAGCCCGTTACCCCCCTCGTGTTGGTCACAAGATACCACAGCTGGTTGGAATATATCATCTTTATGAACACGTAGCAGGGCAAAAGTTTGCGCTCCACTATCTTGCGCTTGCCGTTTTTCTCCTCTATGGTCTGCTCCATGGGGATCTTCACGTCGAAGATCATATCCTGCAAATTGTTGTTTTCGATCAGCCTGAAAAGGCTGTCCTTCACCATAGATTCGTAGCCCGAATAGGTATGCAGGATATACCAGCAAGGATTTACGGGATCAGCTACCATCGTCATAAGCCGCCTCCTTACTTACCTATGTTGGTCACTAATTCGAGAAGTTTCTGCAAGCCGTAGTTTATGCCCGTCACCACGAGGGTGAACGCGAGCACCACGACGAGGACCACGCACGTCGCCTTTACGACTTTGGGGAAAGTCGGCCACGTGACCCTCTTGAGCTCGGAAAAAGTCTCCTTTATTCTTCTGCCCATGCGCACTAAAAAATTGGGCTTTTTAGAAGAATCCTTTTGGTTAGCCATTTTGAACCTCGTTATATCTTTTAATTACTTGCTCTCTTTGTGCTCGGTATGCTTTTTGCAGAAAGGACAGTATTTGGATATGGTAAGTCTGTCGGGGTCGTTGCGCTTATTCTTATAGCTGTCGTAATTACGGTGCTTGCATTCTGTGCATTCGAAGGTTATCTTCGTTCTTACCTGTGCCTTTGTAGCCATTTTGGAAAACTCCGTACAAAAAAATTACACCCCTTCTTGCGGTGTAAAGGCAGTTTAACACACAAACGCCGCCCGTGTCAACTCATTTTCCGGAATTTTGATAAAATTTTTGTCCGCCCGCAAGAAAAAATTCCCCGCGCGGAGCGGGGAAAATATTTCGGATGAGCTGCGATTTTTTCAGTTTACGTCGCCGCCGGCGGTAAAGGTGTACTGCTCCCTGTCCTCCGAGAAGATGGGTCCGCTTATGACGGGCAGGTTCAACGGGGTGATATACGCCCCCGCCGTGAGGTTTGTAACCGCCGTGCGGAGATAGGGATACATGAGCGAAGTCGCGTCTATCACGAACTTCCTCTCGTCCGCGTCGCCCGTGGCGCCGCTCACTTCGAACACGCCCACGAGGGTCACGTTTATGTCGAAGGGCTTGGGCTCCGCCTCGGTGCTCTCTATCTTCACGGAGAGCGCGACAAAGTTCATCTTGTCGTTGTCGTTCATCTTGCGGACCTGTCTTGAAAATTGGGGCTTTATATCGAGTTTTGTGTCGGGCTGGATGCGGATCCTGTTGAGTTTGAAGCTGAGTTCTTCCGCGGTTATGCCCTTGAAATCTACTTTCATTTAAATACGCTCCTGAAACGGTTATATGTAATTATTATAACCGTTTTGCGCGGAAATGTCAATATTACTCGCGGCAAACGGACAATATTTTGGCGCGCGGCGGGATTTTTTCCGCTTATCTGTTGCCATTCGGGCGCAAACATATTATAATATTGACGTTATGGCGCATAAAACACTGTATTTCGACAATTTTTGCGGATATATGGTCGCCGCGGTCTTGCAGGAAAAGAAGGTCGTGGAGTTCGGCTTTGAAAAATTGGGCTCGGGCTGTGCTGTGGGCAACGTGTACAAGGGCAAGGTGGAGAGCGTTCTGCCCGGCATGAACGCGGCGTTTATCAACTGCGGGCTGGACAAGAACTGCTATCTTTCGGGGGACGACTATCTCCCCGACGGAGACCTCGGCGGCGCCCTCCCCAAGGCGGACTTGAAAAGCCTCTCCCCCGGGGATCCCGTGCTCGTGCAGGTGGTAAAGCTCCCCACGGGCAACAAGGGCGCGAAAGTCACTACCCGCCTCTCCTTTGTCGGCAAGATCATGATCTATCTGCCCGACGTGCCCTTTATAGGCGTTTCGCGCAAGATAACCGACGCCGAGCTCAAAAAAAATCTCGTGTTCGCCGCCAAAAAACTTGTGAGCGGCAACGAGGGGCTCGTTGTGCGCAGCGCCGCGCCGTACGCCAAGCGCAACCAGCTCGAAGCCGAATACACCTATCTCAAAAACCTGTATAAGGGCGTTTCGGCGGCGTTCGCCGCCGCCCCCGTCGGCGCCCTCCTGTACACCGATTTCGCCCTGCCCATACGCGTTCTGCGCGACACCCTTTCGAGCGACATAGACGAGATAGTCGTCGGCTCGGAATACCTCGCGAAGATGACCGAAGAGGTGATAAACCTCTATCCCTCGCGCACGATGCGCCCCGTCGTAATACACGACACGGGCAGGGACATGATGAGCGAACTCGGCGTTTCAAAGCAGTTCCTCTCGATGACCTCCCCGAGGGTCGACCTCGAAAACGGCGCGTATCTCATAATCGAGCGCACCGAGGCGCTGACCGTGATAGACGTGAACACGGGCAAATTTACGGGCGGAGAAAACCTCGAACAGACCGTTTACGCCGCGAACATGGTCGCCGCGCGGGAGATAGCGCGGCAGGTGCGCCTCAGAAATATCGGCGGCATAGTCGTGGTGGACTTCATAGACATGACCCTGCCCGCACACAGAAAGTCCGTCGTGGAAGAACTCGAAAGCGCATTAAAGGACGACAGGGCGAAGTGCGCCGTGTCCCCCATGTCGAGGCTCGGACTCGTGGAGTTCAGCCGCAAGCGCATTGGCGCCTCCCTTTTAGGCGCGCACTCCAAACCCTGCCGCTACTGCGGCGGCACGGGGCACACCCCCACCGCCGAGTTCATTATAATAGGGCTCAGGGCAAGACTTCTGGATATATTCGCCGCAAGAAAAGGGGACATAAGGATAGATATGAACAACGAGGTGCTCGCGAAGCTCCTTGCGTGGCGGGAAATGCGGGAGGACATAAGATCGCACGCCTGCGGGAAGATCTTCGCCGTGCCCCACCGCACCTATCACGAGGAGCACACCGTGATAAAAGAAGAGCCCTTCAATATCCCCTACGACGCGGTCGAAATTTGAAGATCCGCCCCGATTTTATGGACAAAACGGATTTTATATGATATAATACGGATATGAATTCGGTTATATATGCGGGCCCGCCCAAAAACGCGCAGGGCGAGCGCGCAGATAAAAACTTTGAAATCCTCGTGCCCGAAGAGGAATGCCGCATAGTCTGCGGGGGGAAAGAGCTGACCCTCTCCCCCGGCGAAGCGGCGGCTATCCCCCCGCTCACAAGGCGGGCGGTCACGGGCAAGTGCCTCTCCCTTTCCCTCGAAAAAGCCATTCTGCCCTTCAAGGAGCCGACGGCGGTAAAGGACGGCGGGGGCGGCATAGCGTTCGCCGCGCGGGAAGCGGAAAAATACTGCCCGGACGGCGGCGGCGAGCTGGCGCAGGCGCTCGGCGGGCTCGTGGCGGCGTATATCACGCACTTTTCGGGCGGGCGGAAGTTTTCGCCCGTGGTGGAGCAGGTGCTCGCGGAGATAGACAAGAACCTCTCCGACCCCACTTTCTCCCTCTCCGACAGCATCAAAAAACTGCCGCTCAACTACGACTATGTGCGGAAAATGTTCAAAAAAGAGACGGGGCTCACCCCCCGCGAATATCTCTTAAAATGCAGGATGGAGCTCGCGCGCGGGCTCATTGACAGCGGAATGGGCAACCGTTACAGCCGATACACCGTTTCGCAGATAGCGGAAGCCTGCGGCTATGCCGAACCGCTCTATTTTACGCGCGTTTTCACCGCTTACTACGGCGCGCCGCCTTCAAAATTCATGAACGCGGCGCGGCGTTGAAAAATATCAAAACATGAGAGGAAAATCAGATGAACAACGTTGTACTCACCAATCCCAAGGCGGGAACGGGTCTTTCGGACGAGATGAAAAAAGCCCTCGCGGCGGAACTTGAAGGCGAAACGGCGTTTGAGGACGTGACCGAACTCAACGGGGACTTGCAGCAATTTATAGACGGGCTCGGAAAAGATGTCAGAATAGTCGTGGCGGGCGGCGACGGCACCCTAAACAGGTTCGTAAACGACGTGGACTGCGACAAGCTCGAAAACGAAGTGCTCCTCTGCCCCGCGGGCAGCGGCAACGATTTCTATAAGGACCTCGCGCAGCACTCCGCGGAGTACTTCCCCGAGATCCAGCCCCCCGTAAAGGAGGAAGAGCGCAGGCTTCTGCCCATAAACAGGTTTTTGAAAAACCTGCCCACCGTTACGGTGAACGGCAAGACGTATAAGTTCGTGAATGGCATAGGCTACGGCATAGACGGCTACTGCTGCGAAGTGGGCGACAAGCTGAAAGCCGAAAACAAGAAGGTGAACTACACTTCCATAGCGATAAAGGGGCTCCTCTTCCACTTCAAGCCCAAAAACGCCACGGTGACCGTGGACGGGCAGAAATACTACTTCAAAAAGGCGTGGATAGCCCCCGCAATGAAGGGGAGATATTACGGCGGCGGCATGATGCCCACTCCCGCGCAGGACAGGACGAAAGAGGGCACTTTGAGCCTCTGCGTTATGTACGGCAAGGGCAAGATAGCCACGCTGATGGCGTTCCCCTCCATTTTCAAGGGCGAACACGTGAAAAAGGAGAAGATGGTAAAGATTCTGGAAGGCAGGGAGATAACCGTTGAATTCGACGCCCCCTGCGCCCTGCAGATAGACGGAGAAACGGTGCTCGGGGTGACTTCCTACACCGCAAAGGTCTGAAATTATATAAGGTAACGCGCCCGCGGAATGTTCCGCGGGCGCGCTCTTTTGCTGTTTACCGCCGCGCCGCCTTAAAGCGGCGCGGCTTTGCCTTTTTAAGTTGTTTATGCCGGCTGCTTGGTATACACGCCGTCGACCATCAATATGCCACTCACATCTTCAACGGTAAGGCTGTCGTCTGCAAAAGTGAACTTCACCTTATATGTGCCGTCATCCAATTCGAAAACTCCGTTTCCGAGCGCAGTTATCTGTTCCGAGGTATAAGTCGCGGTAATATCGTTTCCATTGAATACGGTTACATTTGTTGCGGTTATGGTAACAACATATCCCATTTCACCCGTATCCTTATAAACGCCGATATACTTATCGGTAAGCAGATTTTCCTCTGCGGTCGCCTTGGGCTTGAATTTCACCTCAACGGTGGTAGCCGCGGTGATAGTCACCTCGCACCTGCCGCTCTCAACAGTTGCGTCCTCGCCGTTTACGGTCACCTTGTCGAGTTCATATCCGCTCTGCGCAACTATGGTGAGCTTGACGGTGGAATTCTCATAATACTGATTGTCGGGGCTCTGAGGGCTGACCGTTACGGTTCCCTGGCTCGCTTCATAGGTTACGGTGAGGGTATACTTCTGCGCGCCCTCGTCAATTTTATTCAAATCCCAGCTGTTATCTGCCGCCGAGCTGAATACGGACACGCTGCTGTCGCTGAACAGTACGGTGTATTCATATCCCGACATTCTGAAATAATATTCATGCATCGAGCTGTCGTAGGTGAGGTCGTAAGCCGTGTTATCGAACTTGAAATTGCCCTCTCCGTCCACGATTACCGTGTGCTCGTTATCCGAATATGTTCCCGCATATTTGGTATCTACGGTAACCTTGGGAGGAATGTCTTTTATCATTACGACGTCGTTTTCAACTTCCCCGCCGTAGGGGTGCAGGGTGAGCTTATCCGCCGTTTCGTCATATATCAACAGATAGAGTTCGCCGTTGACATATACGGTGTAAATTTCTTTGGAGTCGATTTCGTTGAGCTCCTTGTTGAGCAAGGTGGCGGCAATGCCGTTGACGGTGATATTGTTGCCATCAATGTTGACGCTTGATGCGCCCGTCGTTTCGGGCTTCCACGTTGCCGTGAGCTTGGCGTTTACGCTATCGGAAATCGAAACGGTGCCCTGTTTGAGGTAGTACTGAGTATTTGCGCTTACCGTAACGGCAAGTATCTTGCCGCCTGCAAACACATTTCCTTCCTCGGCTGTGAGGAGAGCAATGTTATATACGGTGGTCGCGCCTTCCGAATCGGTGACGGAGAAAGTGTAACCCGTACGCGTACGGCGGGGAGCCGTGCCGTTGTCGTCGCCGACCTTGGAGGTGTTTTCGCCTATCACTATCGTGCCCGTCGCAACTACTTCGTTGGACTTGAATTCCCACGTGCCGCGATAAGCCTCTTTTACGGTGCCGTTGTCAAACACGACAGTATCGCCCGTGTAGGGTTCGAGCCAGAGGTCGTCGCCGTCGAGATAGAAGTCATACGCCATATTGCCGAGCATTACGGAATAGGAATGGTTTTCGCCGTCGTGCTCTTCGGTCGCGAATACCTTGCCATCGACCGTACCCCACTTTACTTTGCCTTCCGCGGAGATCTCAAACGTGCTTACGTTTGCCGCATACCACTTGGTATTGAGCAGGTTGGAGTCGGTCACGGATATTTCCGCATAATCGGATTTGATATAGTAGGTTATATCATAGCCGGTAAGCAGGTCAGACTCGTCGTAATGCTCTTCCCATATCTCCATAATGTAGTCGCCCTTAATGTGAGCGCTCATTATCTTGCCGTCCAGCATAAAATTGGCGGTTTCGTTGATAGCGTAAGCCTTGCCGTCCACTTTGAAATCGTCGCCGATCTCCAGAGTGCCCGTGCCGCCTATCTTATTCCACGTGCCCTTCCACTCGGCGGGTATTTCAAGATTGTTCTGATACTTGCCGTAAACGGCGCCGCCGAAGGTGAATTCAACGTTCTCCTGCGAATAGGTGAGCGCCTCTACGCTTGCGCTGCCCGCCATCTTAACGAGGTATGCCGCGCCCGCGTTCACAACGAATTCGGAGGCGGTCTCCGTCCCTTCGGATTCGCCGTCGCCCGGTTCGACTACCTTGACTGCCTTCGCTTCGACCTTGAGCTCCGTGCCGTCGAGCGCGTACCACGAAGCTACGTACTCCGCGCCGAACGTCACGTCGAAACTCGTGGCTACGTACACGCTTGTATCGGCGGTGTCGTCGCTCAGAACGAGCAGGTGCCCCGCGCCGTACGTCGCATGCCCGAGCGAGAGGGTATACTCGTGCTCCGTGAGGGTGAACGAATAGCTCTTTCCGCCCTCGGTGGATTCGGTAACCTCTTCGATCTCGGTGTTGTTGAGCTTGATGCTGTGCTCGGCAACTTCAACCGTGGTTGCGCCGTCCTTGGAGGCGTAGGTGCCCGCCCAGCTCGCGTCGACGTTATAGCCGGTCGTGGCGGGAGGCGGTGTGGTGCCGCCCGGTGTGGTGCCGCCGGGCGTCGTGGCCGAAGGGTCTTTGCCGTCCTCGCACGCCGCTAAAAACGTTGCCGAGAGGGCAACGACAAGCGCGGTGCAGGACAAAGCGAGAAACTTCTTCATCTTGTCCATAATTTTGCTCCTTTTTTTATTCTTTGCATTATTTCCATGTTGCCGCACTCGGCGCCGTTTCGGGCTCCGCGCGGACAAATTAGAGCATAAATATTCAGTTTTAGATTATTATACCCCCCCCCTTTGAATCGTCAAGCGTTTTGGCGGACTTTTTTATGGGAATAACTCCATTTTTACATAATTTTGCTTATTGTGGATATAATTTGTGGTTATACACGGAAAATTATGCAGTTTTTTGCCCCTTTGGCGTATTATAAAAATTCATATTTTCGGTTACTTATGCGGCGCGCGCTCCCGCGCATGCGGGAGCGCGCATTAAAAAGGCGCGGAAGGAACACCTTCCGCGCCTTTACGCTTTACGCTTCAAATCACAGCATTTTCAGTTCGGTATACGCCATTACAAAGGGACCCGTGCCCTTGGCGTCGTTTTCGACTACGGGTTCGGAGATATAGTATTCGAAGGTGCCGTCGCGGCGGCGGTTGCTCTCGGGTCCGAGCCCTGCCACAAGGCAGATGCCGCCCAAATTGAGCTTGCCGTCCGTCTCGGAGAGGTATTTTTCGCATATGCCGTCGAACACCTGCTTGCCGACTTGGGCGAAACGCCTGTCTACGATCCCGAGGCGCGCGCCCTTCATCATGGCGTAAGCTATCATTGCCGAGCCCGACGTTTCGAGGTAGTTCCCCTCCCTGCCCATCTGGTCGGGCACCTGATAGAACATGTGACCCACGGGGTCGATATAGCGTTCAAGCCCCTCTATCGTCTCCGCGAATATCTTTTCGAGCTCGCCTTTCAGCTCTGCGGGGCCGTTGAAATAGCTTATGGCGTCCACAAGCCCCACGGTGTACCAGCCCACGGAGCGCAGCCAGAACGACTTGGAGAGCCCCGTCTTTTTATCCGCCCAGAACGCCGTTTTGGAGTAGTCCCAGCCGTGATAGTAGAGCCTCTTTTCCCTGTCGTACATATTTTCGTAAACGGCGCGGAACTGCCCCACTATGTCCGCGAAGTTCTTGCCGCCGTTTATCTCAGCCTCGTAGCGGGTGTAGAACACCTGCGCCATGTACAGCCCGTCCAGCCACACCTGATTGGGATATATCTTCTTGTGCCAGAAGTTGCCCGTGCCCGTGCGGGGCTGACCGAGTATCTGGCTGTGCAGAAGGTCTATCGCCTTTCTGTATTTTTCCTTGCCCGTCTCCTTATACAGATCGAAGAGGACCCTGCCCTCGTTGAGGTTGTCGAGGTTGTACGTATCGAGTTCGTATCCGCGGATAGAGCCGTCCTCAAACACGTAATAATCCACGAATTTATCGATAAAATCGAGATATTTTTTGTCGCCCGTCTGCCTGTATATGGTGTACAGCGAGGTCATCATGCAGCCGTCGATATAGTTCCACGCGGGCTTTTTGCCCTGCTTTATGTTCTCGATGTTCCATATGGGCGCGGCGGGAACGGTGTCCTCTATGAGCCTGTCTATGTATTTGTCTATAAGCGAATAGTCCATGTCATTCCTCCGTTATATTTCCGATATTGCGCTTTATCACCTTTTCGCCGACAACGCCGTCGAACGTGACGTTTTTGAGCACGAGATGCTCCACGTTGTCCGCGTACAGCCCCTCCTTGCAGAAGTCGCGCACGTTTTCAAGCATCGCGGGCTTGAAGGGCTTGGCGTCCTCTTTGAAGTGGAAACTTACGTTTTCGAGCACGATCTCCTTTATGGGCTGCTCCACAAGCCCGTCGAAATAGCCCGCCATGCACTCGCAGTCAACGCAGTCGATATCCTTGAACGTGAATTTGCCGAGATAGGGCGTGCCGTCGTCGACGGGTGTCGCGGGATCGCGCGACCACACGTATTCGGTGTGCCCGTCGGGATCGCAGAAGTAGTACATGTTTATCACGAGCGGGGTTATCACGTTTTCCATCTTTATGTTCTCGAACAGAACGCCGTCTATTATGCCGTCCTTGCCCCTGCCGCGGCGAGATTTGATGCGCAGTCCCCTGTCGGTGTGCTTGAACACGCATTGGCAGACGGAGAGATTGGTAACGCCGCCGCTCATTTCGCTGCCCAGAACTATCGCGCCGTGCCCGTCGCAGAACAGGTCGTTGCGGAGGGTGTGGCGGTTGGCGGGCGTCTTATAGGTCTTGCCCATGTAGAGCTTGCCGCTCTTTATCGCGCAGCAGTCGTCGCCCACGCTGAATTGGCAGCCCACTATGTCCACCTTGTCGCAGCTTTCGGGGTCGAGCCCGTCGGTGTTGGGACCCGTGTAGGGGTTCTGTATCTTCAGGTCGTAAAAGCCGAGGTCCTGCGAGAAGAAGGGGTGCAGGTTCCATGAGGCGGAGTTCTTGCACGTCACGCCGTGGAAATACACGTTTTTGCACCTGTTCAAAAACAGCAGCCTCGGGCGCGCGACCGCCCTGCCCTTGGGTGTCGCCCACCACGTGGAGTTGTCGGCATTGCCGTTTATCGCGCCCTCGCCCACGACCTTTATGTTGCGCTGTTTGTACGCCGAAACAAAGGACTGATGGCAGTCGTAAGGCAGACCTTCCCAGCTCGCCGTAACCACCTCTTTGCCGTTGTTCAGAAGGCGCGCGGGCACGTAGGGATAGTGCTCTTCCACCGTGTCGCCCAAAAGGGACGCGCCCTTCTTTATCTCGAAGGTGATATCGCTTTTCAGCACGATCGGGCGGACGAGGAAATCGCCCCCGTCCAGCGTGACCCTGCCCCCCGCGGGGCACTTGTCTATCGCCATCTGAACGTAGTACGTATCGTCGGAAACGCCGTCGCCCTTTGCGCCGAGCGCCTTTACGTCTATTACCTCCGTCTCGCTGTCCGTTCTGAACTTGACGGTGTTGGCGTCCACCGTGGTGGAAACGACGTATTCCGTGTCGGGCGTCAGATCGAACAGCGAGAACACGTTAGTGTCCCTGTCTCCGCCCACGACTGCGCCGTTGACGAGCACGCGGTATTTTGCGGGGCTGTAATAAGGTCTTTTGTTTTTAAGCTCGAAACACGCTGTCGTGCCCGACTTGAAAAGCAGCTTAAACATTCAACGCTTTCTCCTTTTTTTTGTTTTTTATGTGGCGGACGAGCGCCACCACTCCGTCCTTTATCCCGATAAACGCCATGTCCACGGCGAGCGCAAACAGCCCGAACGAAAGGGGTTCGGTGCCGCTGTACGGCGTATATGCGACAAAAACAGTTACTATAACGGAAACAAGATAGCCGACAAGGCAGTAGTAGACAATATTTGCAAACAGCGTCCACGCCGCCTTGAAGGGGAACGGGAACATCATATACGCGTTATATTCCTTGCTGTCCGACTCCATAAAGCGGAACAGGGGGTTTACGAGAATATCCGTGACGAGCCCCATCGCCGCGCCTGCGAGAAACGTCGCGTCCAGCGGGTCGTTCATGAAGGGCATCAGCACAAAATAGCACACTACGCCCGCGAACCACCACTTTATAAACAGCGCCTTTATCCATGTGGGGATCTTGCCCAGAAAATCGGTCCTGTACGGGTCGAATTTCTTATCCTTGCCCCGCTTTGTGCGGTTTGCGGGGTCGTCTACCCCCATGCTCGCGTTCATGGCGAAATTTATGTCGTCCTGCAACGTCGTGCTCTCGTCTTTGAGCGCCGCAACGAGCTCGTCGACCTTGTCGGTTTTCAGGTCATAATAATCTTCGATCGTTGTTTCCTGAATTTTTTTCTTCTTTTTTGCCATTTTTACCTTCTTGAAAAATAACCGACAAAAATAATTTTGCCGGTTATTACTCTCATTGGTTTTCCGTTAATGTCAATCTTCGATATCGATCTTTTCCATATTTTCGGAAGTGGATTCGAGTTTGACGGAAGTATCGATCTTGTTTATGAGTTTCTTGTACACGGGCAGCAGTGCGAATATTACAGCCGCAACTCCCAGCATTATAACGTGTGCGAGCACGTAAGGCTGCGCTATCATTGCCTTTTCCTGCATATTGCCGCTCTTGTTGGCGATCAGATTTTCCATCTGGAAGTAGTACCAGAGGTCAAACGCGATTATTGCCGCGATCATCACGAATACAAGAACTATAAACACGATATTGGGCTTTTTGCGCTTGGGGAAAGCGTTCAGGAAGCTGACCAGCACGAGTATCGAGAGCAAAGTCGATATAAACGTGCAGAGCCCTGCCGTGGGAACGTACGCCTTTTCGCTGAAGCTGGGCAATATCGCAACGCCGACATTGTACATGGCGAGCAGATAGAACACCGAGCAAGCCGTCAGGCATACGAGAGGGATCCTCTGCGGCGCGCGCTTCAACGAAACTATCTGTTTACGGAACCATTCCTTTATTTTAGCGCCGAAGCTGACTTTTTGAGTCGTTTCCTGTTGTTCTTCAACAACTACGTTTTCATTCTCAGCCATTTTTACCCTCCTTATCTTATCGCCTTGCCATACTCGGCAACATTACCTTTTTCGTCGAGCACGGGCATTTCGAAGAAGTGCATCATGTCGGGGTCGAAACCTATCTCTATGCTGTCGCCGTTCTTATAGTTGCACCACTCGGCAAACTTGCACACTATTATCTTAGTGCCGCCTATCTTGCCGTGAACGAGGGTGTTCATGCCGAGATTCTCGTTATTGGTTATATCGAGTTTTATGTGCCCGTCGCGGGTTATGTTCTCGGGACGTACGCCCAAAATCACTTGCTTGCCTTCGTACCCTGCCAAAGTATTGTACTGAGCGGCGCTCAGAGGATATTCGAAGTATTCGCACACGAATTTTCCGCCGCTCACCGTGCCCTCGAACATGTTCATGGGAGGAAGTCCTATGAACGTAGCAACGAAGGTATTTGCAGGCCTTTCATAGAGCTCTATGGGCTTGCCTATCTGCTGGACGTGCCCCATCGACATGCAGACGATCCTGTCCGCGAGGGTCAGAGCCTCGGTCTGGTCGTGGGTGACGTACATCATTGTGGCGTTCAGCTTTTTATGGAGAAGCATCAGCTCGCGCCTCATGGAGCCGCGGAGTTTCGCGTCGAGGTTGGAAAGGGGTTCGTCGAAGAGGAACACCTTGGGGTTACGCACTATCGCACGACCCATCGCAACACGCTGGCGCTGACCGCCGGAGAGCTGGCGGGGCTTTTTGTTGAGCTGCGTTTTGAGGTCGAGGATCTCCGCCGCCGCCATAACTTTTCTGTGGATTATGTCCTTTCTTTCCTTGCGCAGGGTAAGGGAGAAAGCCATGTTTTCATAGATAGTCATGTGCCCGTACAGCGCGTAGTTCTGGAAAACCATCGCTATATCCCTGTCTTTCGGGGGAAGACGGGTGCAGTCTTTGCCGTCGATTATCAGCGTACCTGCCGATATATCTTCAAGACCCGCCACCATACGGAGGGTAGTCGACTTTCCGCAGCCGGAAGGTCCTACCAGCACTATGAACTCGCCGTCGGCTATGTCGAGGTTGAAATCGTATACAGCCTGAACGCCGCCGTCGTAAATTTTATCGAGATGTTGAATGTTTACTTCGGGCATTATTGCACCTCCTCGTTATTCCCGGCAGGTGCAACCGCCTCCGCCGCCGCGGCTGCTGCCCTTTCGTCTTCTTCGTCGAGCTCTTTTACTACCGCCATAATGTCGACTTCGCCGTTTTCGATAGTCTTGTTGAATTCCTCAACCTCCTTCGAACGGAGATAGCCGATTATGGCAGACGCTATTATGAGCGCGCCGGAAGCCGCAAGCGCGATAGCCATGATAACAAACTTTGCAGGCTCCACTATGCCGGCTTTGAACCCGGTGAAAGGATGCCAGAAAATTCTCGCAAACTGCAAAGCGCCTACCACTATCTGGGGTATAAACAGCTTTCTGTTGTAGTTTTTGACCTGCTCGGAGCAGAGGAACACAAGCAGCAGGAAGAACAGGTTGTAAATTACGTCAAAGGCAATTCCCCAGCCGCCGAACTGTCCGTTCGCGGGCTTCCAATAGAAGAAGAAATCCTCTCCGTATTTCCTGTTGGTGTTGAATACCGCATATAAAAACATGAAGTATATGCAACCGCAGGCAAGCCCGCCGAGAGCGAGGTTCGCTCCGAATTTATTCTTCTTATAACGCAGTATATCGTGTCCGATAACGGGATTTATTTCGGGTTTCTGACCTTTCATGCCGCTACCTCCTTCACGGTGGCATTGCCGTTGAGCAATTTCTTTTCACCGCGCATAAGCATTATTTTCCAAACCATATTGAGGATAAGGAGTATCGAACCCACGATTATGAGGGCGTACACCACATATCCTATATTAAACCAAAGCGTGGAATCGCTGAAATGCTGGTCGGCAACGCTGAAGCCCATGTTGATCCTTTCCTGAACATAGCTATCCCATGCCGCAAAATCCACTTTAAGGAATTCGCCCTTCCAATATGTATTGTAGACCATGAGGATGACCGACATAACTATGTTGCTCACGCTGCAGAGCCCCGTGGCGATATAGTTGGTTATGTAGTAATTCCTCCTCGAATGCGACGCCGTTGCAAAGAGGAGCGCCGCAAGCAGCACCATCACTATTCCGCAATACATCATCGCGTTATTGAAAGGCTGTACTCTGTTGTACATAAAGGCGTCATATTTGCCCTCGGCTGCCTCGAAAGTGGACACTTTCTGGTCGCCCTCGGCAATTATGTTCCTGCCGAGCTCGGAAAGGCCGCCCGTACAATACATAAACGCGTATAATAAGCCGAGCGCGCCGAGTATCAGCATCGCAAGGCATATATACTTCTGGAATCTCATCTGAGTTTTCATTTTTTAAAATTTCCCCCCGAAAGGATTTGGGGCGCCCGCGCCCCGCGCGGGCGCCCCATTGTTTTGTTCGGCCGTCAACGCATTCCGCGTTGGCTTTACAGGTTTACGATCATTCGAAATCGTACGTTACGCTCTGCTGCTTATACGTTCCGCTGAGACCGTTCAGAATGATATAGTTGAAGATGCTGAGGAAGCTCTTGTCGGTTGCGGTGATCTTGTCGCCGCTCATTTCGCGTACTATCTTGGCGGAAGTTGCATTGAGCGAAGTCGTATTGTCAGAGGAAAGAGGCAGAGCCGTGGGAACGCAGGTGTACCAATATGTGGACTGATCTACGTTGAGGGTCATGCCCTTTACAATTTCCTGATCGAGCGCTTTACCTACGATATTGGCGCCCTTCTGACCCATCTTGGGAGTGAGCTGGTTCTCGAAAGACTGATCCTTTACGCAGATGGGAAGGGTGGAACCGATGAGCTTACGCGCGAAGTTCGTGAAGGACTTAGCGGTACCCTTTACCTTATCGGGAGCATTGCCCATCGTCTTGCCGGTGAAGAAGTTGTAGGTAGCCTCGGTTACGGTAGGGGTATATCTGCCCTTGTACTCGGTGCCCGCATACTTTGTGCCCTTATAGGTGAAGTACTGACCCGCAGATACCTGTTCCTGGCTTGCTGCAGTGTTGTACCAGAAGCCGCCCTTGCTTTGAGCATTGGTAGCCATAGGTCCGAACGTGGTAAGGATCTGGCCGTCTTCGGAATACAGATAGTCTACAAACTCAAGGGCTGCCTCAAGTTTTTTGTTGGTGGCAGGATTATCGTCTTCGTTGTCGAGTTTACCGTTTATTGCAACGCCGCCCGTCTTGGTGGAACGCCAGCTCTCGGTGAATCTCATTATCGTGCCGTCGGGCTTAGAGGAATCCACCGTCCACTTAGCTACGGGGTTGATAACGGGCGAAAGGTTGAACCCTGCGGAGAGCTTTACGGCTGCCGCGGGAAGAGTGGTATCTTCGGCGTTGAAACCGTATGCACCCGTCTGGGTCTGCGAATAGTCATACATCATGAAGTATTCGTTCTTGCCCTGTACGGCGCCTGCGGCGTTGAACGCTTTCAGACCGCTGTAATCGGCAATGAGGTTTTCCTGCTTAAGCCTGTTGAGGAGAGCGCAAGCCTCATAGATGTCCTTTTCATTACGGGCGTCCTGAAGAGTGCCGTCCTTATCTATATAGGTGTATTCATATCTCGACTCGGTGCCGCGGACGCCGTACAGCTGACCCGCAAGCCTTACCATATCGGGAGTTCTGTCGTTTTCGCCCGAGCGGGGAGCGATACCGTTCATGGTATTGCCGTTAGCCGCAAGCGTGGAGCCGTTGGTCAGTACGCAGCGGAGCAGGGCTACGAGGTCGTCTACGTCCCAAGCCGCGTCATAGCCGCAGAAGAGGTTAGCGCGCTTGTCAGCCGTATACGCCGCATTGGCGCCTACCTTATACGCAACGTCGATATATGCGCGGTAGAGATCTACGAGCTTGGGTCCGGTAACTTCGCCGTTCCACATGATCGCCTTGTTCATTATGTCGACGATGTTGCCGCTCGTGCCGTCGTATGCCTTGCCTGCGATAGCCTTGTATGCCTTGCCGAGAGCGGTAGTATCGTCTTCGGCAGCAGCCTTGGCAGCAGCGTAGTCCTTCTTGATGGTCTGCTTAGCGGAGCCGTCGGCGGTAAGGGACTCTATTTCATAGGCGGTGGAGCCGAAATAGGACTCTACGTGTACGCCGGAAGCGCTGCACTTATCCTTGAAGGTCTCGGTGCCGGTAAGCGCGGTGTTGCCGTTGAGGAGCTTCTCTACGAGGTCGGTACGCATGAGGTTGTATCTCTCTATATCGTCGTTACCGTCGAAGTAGGGAGCGACATACAGCTTTTTGCCCTCGCCGGTAGAAGTGTTCATGCCCTCCTGCAACAGGGAAAGATATACGATGGGGTTCTCGTTGAGGAACTTGGAAAGGTTGGGCATGTAGTCGAGATATTTGCCGAGGTCGAGAACGTCAGCCTTTGAAGACGAAACATTCTTGAGTATGGGCGCGATATCGCTGGTGAAGATATCTACAGCCTCATATTTTTCATTCAAGCCGCCTGTGCCGGTGTTGTCCTTTGCGTTCGTGCCTACCATGTAATCGAGGTTGGCATCGGTCTTCTTCCCCGCATAGTGGTCAACGAACGTTACGTTAAGATCTGTTTCAAGCTGTTTGAAAACGGGCTTAAGGGCCTTATCCTGATAGCTATTGCCGTCGGGAAGAGTGAACTGTGCGCCTACGTCGTTTACGAACGCGCCCGCGATCTTGCTGTCGTAACCTATGGAGATATCAAGGGTTGTCTTTGAACGACCCGAATAGGTCTCGTAATTGATAGTGCCGTCAGCCTTCAAAACGCTGAGCTTATCCTGATATTTTGAGGGCTTCTGCCCCTTAAGGTAGGTCCAGTAAGATTTTGCCGTAGTCCAGCCGCCTGCCATCGCGTTTTCACGAAGCGTTGCGCCCGTATTGGGAGAGCCGGGATTAGACATGTAGCTTACGAGGTCGTTCAGAGCGTCCGCACTGAGCGCGGGGATGTTAACGACGCCGTCCCAATTGGTTGTGCCGCCGCCGTTGCCGCCCTCGTCGCCGTTTCCGTTACAAGCAGCCAGGGAAGCAACCATTGTTCCTGCCATTACCACGGAAACCGCAGCAATGGCGAGCTTTTTGTACTTGTTCATATTTTTCTCCTTATATTGATTTTTTGTTTTATAATTGCGGTTATTCGCCGAATTAAACTTTTTATTATTCCTTTACGCCGCCCATGTTGACGCCCTTTGCGAAATACTTCTGAATGAAGGGGTATATCGCAAGGATGGGGATTATGGCGCAGATGACCATGGAGTACACTGCCGAAACGGCTGCATACGAGTGGGTGTCGTACCAATACATTCTGTCGTCTACAGTGGTCGGATCGGCTTCGCCCGCTATGGAAGTATACTTATTTATGTAGTCGCGGATATAAACCTGCACGGGCCAAGAGAACCTGTGATCGTAGTCCACTACCTTGAAAGCCCAGAAGTAGCCGTTCCAGCGGGAGATCCCGAAGAAGAGCGCGACTGTTGCGATAGTCGCCTTGCTCATGGGAATGTATACCTTGGTGAGGATCTGCATTTCGGTAGCGCCGTCTATCCTCGCCGCCTCCTCTATCTCGGAGGGCACGCCCTCGAAGGAGTTGCGGAGAAGGATTATGTTGGTCGCGTTCATGCCCATCGCTATTATGATGGTCCACTTGAGGTCGACTATTCCGAGATTCGCAAAGATGTCGGCTGTCTGCATGTAGTTCTGATATTGGGGAATTATACCTGCGGAGAACCACATCGTGAATACGAGCACGAAGTTCCAGCCGTGTCTGCCGAGCAACCTCTTCTTGGAGAGCGCATATGCGCCGAGTATGGAATAGCCGAGCGCCCACACCGTTCCGAAGAAGGTCACAAACAAGGTGTTTGCATAGTTGACCCAGAACATATTATCCTGAACTACCGACATGAATGCGGCTCCCGTAACATCTATGGGGACGATGACCACCTTGCCGGTGTCCACCGCGCTGCCCGAGGAGAACGCCGCGCTGAGCGCATACAGCAGGGGATAAATGCACATCGCCGCAAACACTATGAGGAAGAAGTACGCTACGATCTTGAATATAAGTTCGGATTTTTCGATTTTTCTCTTCATAATACCCTTTCTCCCTCCTTAGTACAGCGATACGTCCGAAGCTCTCTTGGCTATGGAGTTTGCACCGAGGACGAGGATCATACCTATGAGGTTGTTCATCATCTCGGCTGCGATACCGCACGCCTTGGTGTCCGCGTCATCCGACCAGCGGTTGGCAAGCGTTGAAACAACGTCGCACGCGGCATAGTTGTTCTGTATATTCTGGCCTGCGCCCTGCCCGTATAACAGGTAAATCTTTTCGTAGCCTACGGAGAGGAGTCCGCCTATCTTCATTATGAGCATTATGACGACTGTGGAAAGGATAGAAGGAATTACAACGTATCTCATCTGAGCCATCTTGCCCGCGCCGTCTATCTGCGCCGCCTCGTACGAGGTGGGCGATACGGCTATTACCGCGGCGAAGAACACTATCGAGTCATAGCCCGCATGCTCCCACAGGTCGGTTATTACATATATCGTCCTGTAATAGCGCGTCGTGAACACAAGACCGTTTTCAAGATCCGCCTTGGAAGCGCCGAAGAGCTGGAATACCTTGGATACGACGCCTATCGACTGGACGCCGCCGCCCGTACCACGGAAAAGTATCAGCGCAAGCGACGTTACTATAACCGTAGAAAGGAACTTGGGCAGATATACGCATACCTGTATGACCGATCTCGTTATGTTGGACCTGACCTCGTTGAAGAAGAGTGCGAGGATTATAGGCATGGGAAATCCGAAAAGCAAACCGTAAAACGCGGTTATAAACGTATTACGGAAAGCGCGCCAGAACAAATTGCTCTCAAGCCCCGTAAAGATCTCTTCAAAGTACCTCAGACCTACCCACGAATAAGTGGCAACATGTTCGGTGTCGCCCGTGGTGGGGTCCTTAAAGCAGCCCATAAGCTCGTACATGGGCGCGTATTTCCAAAGGATATACACGAGCAACATGGGTACGAGCATGATATAAAGGCGCCAATCTTTAAGAACCGTCCATCCGACGTTCTTCCATCTGTTCTTCTCTGTTTGATCCCTTACCTGCTGTTCGGGCGACATAGAATATGTTCCGGTCGCCTCATCGTAGACAAGGAAGTCGTCATACTTGAGTTTGAACATTGAAAATTTTCCTCCATATCACTTAAAAGTTTAAGTAATTATTTGTAAAAGCGGTTGTCCGCGGTTTACCTTATCAGATAAATATCCCTGACGCGCGGTCTGTTCAAATAAACAGACATATTATTTATGGAAATCGTTTTCGTCCCTTTTGATTATCGAAATCGACTCTTCGTCAAGTTCAATGGGCTCGTCCCCGAACTCGTCGCGCCGCATAGCCTCTTTCCGCTCCGCATCGAGCCTTAAAAGGTAGTGCTTCTGGTCCTCCACCATTCCGTCAAGCCGCCTCAGCACCAAAAACAGCGCTATCCCTACGGCGAGGGAGATAAGCCCCGTAGCGCCGAACCCCGCATTCGCGGCAAGATAACCCAGAAAGTCTCCGCCCGTGGTTATCCACATCATCAGCGTTACGCCCAATATCTGCAATATCCACCCTGAAATGACAAACACAACAGAAAAGAACCACTTTCCTGTTATTTTTTCCTTGCCGATAAATCTGACGGCGACAAGGAGAAGGAGAATGAAGCTGTTGCCTACGGCATAACTTACATACGATTGCCAGACCCCCGTATTGTTCAAAGCGCTGAGCAACAGCCCGTCGCCCACGGCGAACAGCGCGCTTTGCCAACCCCATCTTATCATTATCAGCAACACTATCGGTACGGTGAGCACAAACGTGTAGTCGGCGCCCTGTTTAAGCGCTATCGGGGCAAAATGGGCTATCATATCAAATATGGTAAGTATGAGCGCGAACAGGAGTAAGTCGGTTATGCGATATTGCTTGAATGAGATTAATCTTGAACCGTTCTTACGCATATATAATCAAATCGGACATTTTTAATGACCGCAGAATGTTACATTTTTACATTTAGCTTACTCATTATAACATAGGCATTTTTAAAAATCAATACTTTTTTTATTGTTTCACGAAAAAAAATGTGCTATAATTAGCTCGCGTTTAAAGGAGGAAAAGTATGCAGGAACTGCACGTCACCCCCGCCGACGATCTGGCGGAAATATTGAATGACGCAGCGAGCCCGACCGCAATATATCTGTCCGCGGGCGTTTACAGGCTCAAATGCGAAATTTCACGGGACAATGTTTCACTGATAGGCGAAAACCGTGAAACAACCATAATAACTTACGACGATTACGCGCGAAAAATACATGAGGACGGCAGGGAATACAACACTTTCCGCACCTACACCCTCTGCATTACGGGCGAAAACGTAAAACTTCGTAATCTCACCGTGGAGAACTCCACCCCCGACCCGCACGTCGCGGGACAGTGCGTGGCGCTCTCAGTAAACGCGCGGAACTTTTACGCCAAAGACGTGGACCTCAGATCCACGCAGGACACGCTCTTCGTCGCGCCCTTCCCCGACGACCTCGTGGTGCGCTACCGCGGGTTTATCCCCGAAAAGCAGCTCTATCTCGAGGGCGGAGCGGTCCACCTCTTCGAAAATTGCCGCATTTTCGGCACCGTGGACTTCATTTTCGGTTGCGCCGAGGCGTATTTCAAAAACTGCGAGCTGATCTCCCTCGCCGACCCGCGGGGCTACGGCTTCGTGGCGGCGCCCGCCCACTCGCTCAAACAGGAACGCGGATTCGTGTTTTTGGGCTGCAACTTCACCTCGCGCGGCGCCGCGGACGGGACGGTTTACCTTGCAAGACCGTGGAGGGACTTCGGTAAATGCGAATTCATAGATTGCAGCATAGGCGCACACATCAACGCCGCGCTCTACGACAAGTGGAACGACACGCCGCGCGACAAGACGGCGAGGTTCCGCCATTGCGGGCTCTCCTCCGCCGCAGCCCTGTCGCCCGTGGATTGGAGCAGGGAACTCTCGCGCGGGGAAACAAATGAAATTATAAACGCCGCGGACGCGCGGTTTAAGGGTATGAATTGAGAAAAATGCGGAAAGAGGGCAAAAAGCCCTCTTTCAATTTACAATTACGGAGTTGACGGCGCGCAAATGCGAGCAAGACAAGGAAAAACAAAGTCCCCCGAAGGGAGCGTACACAGACGTACGTGACCAAGGGGGACAAAGTTTTGACAAAGTATTGCGACGCATATGCGCGCCGGACGAGGAAGAACATTCCAAAATAAAAACGTTGCAAGCAGGGTTCCCCTGCGCCGCAAGATACAATTTACAATTACGGAGTTGACGGCGCGCAGACGCGAGCAAGACAAGGAAAAACAAAGTCCCCCGAAGGGAGCGTACACAGACGTACGTGACCAAGGGGGACAAAGTTTTGACAAAGTATTGCGACGCATATGCTCGCCGGACGAGGAAGAACATTCCATAATAAAAACGTTGCAAGCAGGGTTCCCCTGCGCCGCAAGACACAATTTGCGAAAACTTTCGCCTCGGCGGTGTGAATTGCCGCCATTACGTTATATGTGCGCCCTTAGTTATGGCGGCAAGAGCGGCGGAGCCGCTATCCCTCACGAAAAATTGCGGAGCCCGCAAAGGCTCCGCAATTTTTGTGAACTTTATCAGAATCCGAAGTATTCCGCGGCGTTGTTATAGCACACATCCTCCACTATCTTCCCGAGGCGGGGCAGTTCGGAGGCGGGATATTGCCCGCTCTCGACGAGCCTGCCGAGCATCTGGCAGAGAATGCGCCTGTAATACTCGTGACGGGGATATGCGAGGAAGGAACGGCTGTCGGTGAGCATTCCCACGGACTGCGCGACGAGCCCGACCTGCATCAGCGTTTCGAGGTTCTGGCGCATGCCGTCCTGCTGGTCGAGGAACCACCATGCCGTGCCGACCTGCACCCTGCCCTTTACTCCCTCTTTCTGGAAGCAGCCGGCGAGCACCGTGAGCGCATAGTTGTCGCGGGGATTGAGGCAGTACAGGATGGTCTTGGGAAGATTGCCGTCCTTGTCGATCTCGCCGAGGAGGGCGGAGAGCTTTTCCATGTATACGGCGTCCTCTATGGCGTCGTAGCCCGTGTCGGGACCGATCTTTTCGAGCATGCTCTTGGAATTGTTGCGGAGCGCGCCGATATGATACTGCTGCACCCAGCCGTACTTCGCATATTCCTTTGCGAGCGCGATGAGCACATAGCCCTTGTACTTATCCTGCTCTTCCGCGGTGATGTGCTCTCCCTTCATGCCTTTGAGGAATATCTTGTTGGCTTCCTCATAGGTGGAGGGCGCGTAGCAGACGACGTCGAGCGCGTGGTCGGAGAGCTTGGAGCCCATCGAATCGAAGAACTTTATCCTCTCCGCGAGGGCGCCGAGCAGATCTTCGAGCGAATTTATGGGTCTGCCGACCACTCCGGCGAGCTGGTCTACCCAGCTTTTGAACCACGAGAGCTCCACGTTTATCGCCTTGTCGGGACGGAAGGCGGGGCGGACGCGCACTTTGAGCGTCTTGTCCTCGTTCATCTTCTTGTGCCATTCGAGGCTGTCTACGGGGTCGTCGGTGGTGCACACCGTCTTCACGTTGAACTTATACATCATCTCGCGCGCGGTCAGCGTTTCGAGCACCTTGTTCGCCTTTTCCCAGATCTTGGGGGCGTTTTCGGCGTTTATTATGTCCTCTATCCCGAAATATCTGCGCATTTCGAGGTGGGACCAGTGATAGAGGGGATTGCCCACGAAATAGGGCATGCTCTCCGCGAACTGCATGAACTTCTTGTAGTCGTCGTCGGGACCCGAGATGGAATCCTCCTCGTAGCCCCTCGCGCGGAGGGCGCGCCACTTGTAGTGGTCGCCGTATCTGTCGCCCGCGCCCAGCCATACTTCGGCAAGGTTCCTGAACTTCTTGTCCTCATATATCTCTTTGGGCTGCAGGTGGCAGTGATAGTCTATTATGGGCATCTTTTCGGCGTGCTCGTGATAGAGCTTTTTAGCCGTTTCGGTGTCCAGAAGGAAATCTTTATCCATAAACTCTTTCATTATAAGGTCACCCCCGTTTTGAATATAGCAATTTCTTTGGTCTCGTTGAGTTCGTTCTTGGTGGGCTTGCCGTCAGCCGTTTCCACGACGAGGTCGATGAGCTTTTCAAGCTGCGTATCGAAGTCGGTGTCGAGCACGGCGCCCGCGTTGAAGTCTATCCAATTGGCTTTGTTTTTGGCAAGGTCGGAGTTGGTGGCTATCTTTACGGTGGGCACAAACCCGCCGAAAGGAGTGCCGCGCCCCGTCGTGAACAGCACGAGGTGGCAACCCGCCGCCGCTATGTTGGTGACGGCGCACATGTCGTTGCCCGGACCGTTGAGCAGGTTCAAGCCCTTGTGCGTGACGAATCCGTCGTCGAAAACGACGTCCTCCACGGGTCCCGAGCCCGACTTCTGCGTGCACCCCAGAGACTTGTCCTCCAAAGTGGTTATACCGCCCGCCTTGTTGCCGGGGGAGGGGTTTTCGTACACCTCCTGCCCGTTGCGGATGAAGTATTCCTTGAACTCGTTTATGAGGCGGACGACCTTTTTGAACGTGGCTTCGTCCTTAGCCCTGTTCATGAGCAGCTGTTCCGCGCCGAACATCTCGGGAACTTCCGAGAGCACCGTGGTGCCGCCCGCCGCGACGATATAGTCGGAAAATCTGCCCACAAGGGGATTTGCGGTGATCCCCGAAAGCCCGTCCGAGCCGCCGCACTTCAAGCCGACTTTGAGGCAGGATATATCCCTTTCCTCCCTCTTGTCGTGTTTTATCACCGAGGCGATCTCGCGGCAGAGCTCCACGCCCGCCGCTATCTCGTCCTCCACTTCCTGGCAGACGAGGAACTTGATCCTGTCGCCGTCCACCTCGCCGAGGCTCGCTTTAAACGCCGCCATCTGGTTGTTTTCGCAGCCGAGCCCGAGCACGAGCACGCCGCCCGCGTTGGGATGGCGGACTATCTTTTGCAGGATGAGCTTCGTCCTCTCGTGGTCGTCGCCGAGCTGGGAACAGCCGTAGGGATGGGTATAGGTGAATATCCCGTCGAAGCCCTCGGTGCCGTACTGCTCTTTAAAGGTCTCCACGATGAGCTTGGCTTGTCCGTTGACGCAGCCGACGGTGGGGATCACCCACAGCTCGTTCCTTATGCCGACGTCGCCGTTACTGCGGGGATACACCCTCACTTTCCTCGGCTTAGCCGGTCTGAGGTCGGTGGGGACCTTGTGATAGGTGTATTCGAGCTCCCCTTTGAGGTTGGTGTGCACGTTGTGCGTGTGCACGTGCTCGCCAACGCCTATCGCCTTGGTGGCATAGGCTATGGGATTGCCGTACTTTATGATATGCTCGCCCTCTTTTATGGGTCTGAGCGCAAACTTGTGACCCTTTGTTATGTCCTCGGCAAGCGTGACGCCCTCGTGCTTTTCGCCCTTTTTCAGGTCGGTAAGCGCCACTGCCACGTTGTCGAGAGGGTTGATGATTATAGTCTTTTTAACCATTGACGAATTCCTCTACCGCGGCTCTCATGCCCTTCTTCTCTATCGCCTCGATATATCCGGCGACAGTATCCGTTATCTCGGGGTGAATGGCGTTCATGTCCACGTCCCACGCCTCTTTCCATGCAAGGGCTTCGCGGGCGAGGGCTTTGTAGTCCCCCTTAAAGCCCGCCCAGAGCTTTTTCCAGCCCTCGAGATATGCGGGGTCGTCTTTGAGCGCTATGTCCTCCGCGCCCCTCTTGCCCTTGTGGAACACGACTATCGCCGCGAACGAGAACAGCAGGTGCTTGGGCAGGGCGCCCTTTATGCGCACATAGTCCTCGAGCGTGGGCAGAAGCCTCGTCTTGAACTTGGTGGTGGAGTTGAGGGCTATGGACATGAGCTCGTGGCGGATATAGGGATTCTGGTATCTCTCTATTACGCTGTTCGCGAACGCCGTCATCTGGTCCTGCGGGAGGTCGATGGTGGGATTTACCTCGTCGAACACGAAGTCGCGCACGTACTTGCCTATCACCTTGTCGTTCACGGCTTCGCCGACGGTGTCTATGCCGCACAGATATGCGACGGGCACCATCGCGGTGTGCGAGCCGTTGAGTATCTTTACCTTTCTCTGCTTATAGGGCTTTATGTCGTCTGCAAAGATGACGTTGAGCCCCGTGCTGTCCGCAGGCAGCGATTTCTGGATGTGCGGCTCCTTTTTGAGCACCCAGAGGTGGAATATCTCGCCCTTTACGACGTTGTTGTCGATATATCCCGTCTCCTTCTGTATGTCCTCTATCTCGGTCTTGGGATAGCCGGGCACGATCCTGTCTACGAGGGTGGACGTGTAGTGGTTGCAGTTTCTCACCCAATCCACGAATTTTTCGTCCATCTTATTGATGTGCGCGAGCTCCGTCAGGCACCTTTTCAGCTCGTCGCCGTTGTTGTCGATGAGCTCGCAGGGGATTATGTCGAGACCCTTTCCGGGGTCGCCCCCGAACTTATCGTATCTCCTCTTCAAAAGCGCGAGAAGTTTGCCCGGATAGCTCTTGGGGCAAGCCGAAAAGTCGGTGTCGGAAGGGTCTACGGCTATGCCTGCCTCCGTGGTGTTGGAAATTATTATCTGCAGGTCCTCGCTCTCGCCGTATTGGAGGAACCTCTCGTATTCGGTGAAGGGATTCACGCAGTCGCCTATCACGTTGATTATCTGGCTCCTCTTCACCTTCTTGCCGCCGTCTATGCCTTCGAGGCGGAGGGTATACAGCCCGTCCTGCGCTTTGAGTTCGCCCACTCTGCCGAAAGGCATGGGCTGGACCACAGCCACGTTCGCCTCTATCGCCCCCTTATCGTTGAGGTCCTGCAAGATCCACTCGACGAACGCGCGAAGGAAATTGCCCTCGCCGAACTGCATTATCTTTATCTTCCTGTCGGGCACGTTTCTGATTATCTTTTTACTTAAAAGCTCCATAAAATTTACTCCGGAAATTTATTTGGCGGGCTCGTCAAAGCCCCGCGGGCGCGCAAACTGCGCCCAGCTCTTTAAAACCGCAGGCAAAACGCGCCGTGCGGAATAAGCGGCGGTCATTTTATCCCGCCGCCGCGGCATGGAGCGCGCCCCGTGCCGCCCGTACGGCGCACGCCGCTGTCAGTGTCTTTCCAAATCGCTCTCGACCGCGAGTTCGGTCTCCGCGTCGAACACATACGCCGCCTTGTAGGGAACGGCGAACTTGAAGGACGCGCCCATCTCGGGGGTCTTGTGGGGATTGACTTTGAGTATGACGTTCACGTCGCCGACGTTCGCATAGACGTTGGTCGTGTCGCCGAGAAGCTCGGTCAGATCCACCTGCGAATCGATCATGTAGCAATTCTTGTCCTCGGGATCGACTTCTATCGCCTCGGGACGGAACGCGAACACGATCTTTTTGCCCTCTATGGAGCTTACGTCCTTGACTATGGGTTTGAGGTCGAGCGAGAGCTCGCCGACGGTGAGCTTGCCGTTTTCGACCGTGCCGCGTATGAAGTTCATGGGAGGCTCGCCTATGAACCCTGCCACGAAGAGGTTCTGCGGGTGGAAATACAGCTCGTAAGGAGTGCCCACCTGCTGGATCCTGCCCGCGTTCATAACGACTATCCTGTCGGACATGGTCATGGCTTCGGTCTGGTCGTGGGTGACGTATATCGTAGTCGCGCCGACGGAACGGTGTATCTGCTTGATCTCGGAACGCATCGTAACGCGCTGCTTGGCGTCGAGGTTGGAGAGAGGTTCGTCCATAAGGAAGATGGAGACCTTTCTTATGAGCGCACGTCCGACCGCGACACGCTGGCACTGACCGCCGGAGAGCGCGCGGGGGAACCTTTCGAGATAGTCGGTAAGTCCGAGTATCTTCGCCGTCGCCTGAACTTTTTCCTCTATGACGTCGGCGTCGATGCCCTCGAGCGTGAGCCCGAACGCGAGATTTTCGTACACCGTGAGGTGAGGATAGAGCGCGTAGGACTGGAATACCATCGCGATCCCCCTCTCCCTCGACGACATCTGGTTGGCGAGTTTACCGTCGATATAGAACTCGCCCGCCGTTATATCCTCGAGCCCCGCCACCATACGGAGGGTGGTGGACTTTCCGCAGCCTGACGAACCTACGAGACAGATGAACTCGCCGTCCTTGATCTCGAGGTTGAAATCATGCACCGCGTGGAACCCGTTGGGATACACTTTGTTGATTCCTTTGAATAAAAGATGTGCCATTTTATTTATTTTCCCCTATATAAATTTTTGATTATTTTATTTACCCGCGGCGCGCAGGGCGCCCTCCGCGGAATTTTATCTGAGGTCGGACGTGGCGATATTGTCCATATCGTCGTACGTCTGGTTTTCACCGCACATTCCCCAAATGAAGGTGTAGTTGTGCGTTCCTACGCCGCTGTGGATAGACCAGCTCGGGGAGATGACCGCCTGCTCGTTGTGCATTATTATGTGACGGGTCTCGCGGGGCTGCCCCATGAGGTGGATGACCGCCTCGTTTTCGGGGAGCTCGAAGTACATGTATACTTCCATTCTCCTCTCGTGGGTATGGCTGGGAAGGGTGTTCCATGCCGAGCCCTCGGCTATCTCCGTCATTCCCATCGCGAGCTGGCAGCTCTCGCACACGTCGCCTATTATGAATTGGTTGATGGTGCGCTTGTTGATGGAAGCGAGGTCGCCCAGATGCCTCTGCACGCAGTATCTCGTGCCCGCGGGAGGCTCTTTCCCCTCCACGGGCTTTACTATCTTGACCGTGGGATACGCCTTGTGCGCGGGGCAGGAGTTGATATAGAACTTGGCGGGGTTTTTGCCGTCGCGGGAGGAGAACTCTATCTCCTTCGTGCCGAGCCCTATATATATGCCTTCCTTATGTCCTATCTCCCACTTCTTGCCGTCGAGGGTGATGACGCCGTCGCCGCCGATGTTTATAACGCCCATCTCCCGTCTTTCGAGGAAATACGCCGTGGCGAGTTCCTTGAAAGTGCCGAGGGAAAGCGTCTTTTTAACGGGCATCGCACCGCCCGCTATTATCCTGTCCTGATGGGAGTACGTGAGCAGTATCTCGTCCTCCTCGAACAGCTTTTTAATGAGGTATTTTTCACGCAGTTCCTTTGTGTCGTAATGCTTTGAGTCGTCGGGGTGATTTGCATACCTTATGTCGAATTTCATTGTTTATACTTCCTCCCATTTTCTTCTTATGAAGTCCGTGCAGGGCGCTATATCGTCGCCCGTGGTGCCCTCGAGCACGAGCACGGCGTCCTTGTCGTACGCCTTTATCATGCCGAGGATCTTGCCGAAGTCGAACATTCCCTTGCCGGGCGCGACCTGCCTCAGCTTCCCGTCCTCAAACACGCAGTCCTTTATGTGGAACACGATTATCCTGCCCGCAAAGACGGAGAGCCCTTCTTCGAGTATCGAAAGATAGTCCTTGTAGTTGGAGGCGTCGAGATAGTTATATATGTCGAATATAACTTTCACGTTGTCGCACGCGACGCCGTCCACCGCGCGCTTCAACGTCTTCACGTCGTAGCACACGTGCCCCGCGGCGCCCTCCATTCCCACGTACGCGCCCACGCTCTTTGCGTACTCGGCGAGTTCGCGGAAGGTCTCTATCACCCTGCCGAGCGCCTCTTCGGTGCGGTTGAGGGGATTATAAGTCCACTTGTCGTCGTTGAAGCTGCCCGTCTCGCTGCCGACTACGGGGCACCCCAAAAGGTGCGAATATCTCAGATATTCCTTGAAAACTTCCTTGCAGCGCGCCACCTTTTCGCCGTCGGAATGGACGGGATTGAAGTATGCGCCTATGAGCCCGACGGAAACGCCCGCTTTTTTGAGAGTTTCGCCGATAAGGCGCGCCTTTTCGCCGTCGATGCCGCCGGGGGCGTATTTGACCTCGTCCATGAACTTGTACGCGACGAGCTGCACCGCGGAGATGCCGCAGGCGTGCAGTTTTTCGACCGCCGCGTCCAGACCCCTCACGCCGAGGTCGTGCGTTCTGAATGCTATCTGCATTTTCAAACCTCTTCCCGTGCGGGCGGCAAAGCCCGCACGGATGATTTCGGTTATTTTGAATTTTTTGTCCGCCCGCTCAACGGGAACGTACTTTAACGTACGCGACCGAAGCGCGCTTAAACGCAACGCAATTTGTCGGAATAAACGAGCAGAACAAGGAGCGTGCGCAAACGACGACGGGAGCGTACAGTGACGTACGTGACCGAGGAGTGCGCAAACGCGACGAAGTTATGCGACGTTTATTTTACCTTTGAACGCGGCCCGAGCCGTCGCCGCCCGCCAGCGCCTCCACTTCCTTCCTCGTAACGAGGTTGAAGTCGCCGGGGATGGTGTGTTTGAGGGCGGAAGCCGCAACGCCGAATTCGAGGGCGGCTTTGAAGTCCTTGCCGTCGAGGAAGCCGGTGATAACGCCGCCCGCAAAGCTGTCGCCGCCGCCTACGCGGTCGACGATGGGGCTGATGCGGTAGGTCTTGGAATGATAGAACTCGCCCGTTGCGCCGTTGTAGATGCACGCCGACCAGCCGTTATCGGAAGCCGAGTGCGAAACGCGCAGGGAAGAGATGGCGTATTTGAATTTGAAGTCGCGGGTCATCTGCTCGAATATGGACTTGTATCCCGCGAGTTCGAGTTCGCCGCTCGTGACGTTGGTCTTGCCGGGCTTATAGCCTAAGACGAGTTCGGCGTCCTCTTCGTTGCCTATGCACACGTCTACGTACTGCATGAGGTTCTTCATTACTTTCTGGGCTTTCTCGCTCGACCACAGCTTCTTGCGGAAGTTGAGGTCTACGGAGACGGTAACGCCGTGCTTTTTGGCTGCTTTGAGAGCCTCTTCGGTGAGGACTGCCGCCTCGTCGGAAACGGCGGGGGTTATGCCCGTGAAGTGGAACCAGTCGGCGCCCTTGAAGATGGCGTCAAAGTCGAAATCGGAGGCTTTTGCCGTGGATATGGAGGAATGAGCCCTGTCGTAAACGACCTTGGAAGGTCTCATAGCCGCGCCCGTTTCGAGGTAGTATATGCCGAGCCTTTCGCCGCACCTTGCGATGTGGTCTACTTCCACGCCGTACTTGCGGAGAGCCGCCACCGCGCACTCGCCTATCTCGTTGTCGGGAACGGCGGTCACGAATTCGGCTTTATGCCCGTAGTTTGCGCAGGAAACCGCAACGTTGGCTTCGCCGCCGCCGTAATTCACGTCGAATTCGTCGGCCTGGATAAACTTTTCGTTGTGGGGGGTGGAAAGGCGAAGCATTATTTCGCCCATGGTTACGATCTTTTTCATGATTTTTCTCCTCATATATTTATGATTTTTTTTGTTTTGGGTTGAGGCAGGGACTTCCCTGCGGGGAAACTGCGCGGAAGCGTCAGTGTTTCAGCACGAGGTGAACGGCGAACCCGCCGAACTCGTGTTTGAGATACGCGACGTTCAGAACGCCTTCCGCGTTGTACTTAAAGGTGCTCTCGTCCGCTTCGAAGCCGCGCAGTTTGAGCTGGTAGAGCGCGCGCTTTACCGAATACGTGGCTACGGCGATGTGCCCGTTCGTGCCCTTGAAGGGCTTTTTCATCATCTCCACATAGGTGGAGGCGAATACCGAGCTGTTGCCCACTTTTTTGGCGAAGCCGAACGCCGTATCGAACTCGTCGGCGACCCTTTCGGCTTCCTGCGCGTCGGCGCAGTTGAGCCCCACGTGCACCATTTCGAAGCCGAGCATCTTGTCTATCGCCTCGCGGCAGAGCTTGGTTATGCCCGCCCAGTCCTCGGCGTCGAGCAGTTTGGCGGGAACTATCCAGCTTCCGCCGCAGCAGACTATCTTCTTATAGGACAGATAGCTGTTGAGGTTGTCCGCGGTCACGCCGCCCGTGGGCATGAAGCGCATCGTGGTGTAGGGTCCGCACACCGACTTTATGTAGGGGAGCCCGCCCGCCTGCTCCGCAGGGAAGAACTTGGCAAAGTCGAGCCCGAGCTCGAGCGCCTGCTCAATCTCGCTCGCGGAAGAGAGCCCGGGGGCGAAGGGTATGCCCTTGTCGAGGCAGTGCTTAACCACCTTGGGGTTGAGCCCCGGAGCCACGCAGAATTTCGCGCCCGCCGCATACGCCGCGTCCGCCTGTTCGCAGGTCAGAACGGTGCCCGCGCCCACGAGCATGTCGGGATATGCCTCCGTCATCGCGCGGATGACTTTGTCCGCGCCCGCCGCGCGGAAAGTTACTTCGGCGCAGTTGATGCCGCCGTCCCTCAGCGCCTTGGCGAGTTTTACGGCGTTTTCCACCTTGTCGAGCTTTATCACGGGCACGATGCCCACGTTTCCGAGCTCTTCGACAAGCGCGTCGATCTTTTCTTTTACTGTCATACGATCCTCCACTTTTTACGGTTTTTTCTGCTTTCATAAACGCTATAATAATAGCGTGCATATTTTCACAGAACACATTATAATATAAATTACCGCCCGTTTCTATTCACAAAACGGATTGTTTTATATATTTTGCGGATATAACTCGAAGCCGCTCTCCGCGCCGCCCGCCCCGCGGGCCCGGCGAAAGACCGCGGGGCGGAAAATTTACGCCGAACTATTGACAGCCGCCCTTGCGGCGTGTTAAAATATCCGCCGTAAAAGGGAGTAGTTACAAGCGCGGCAAACGTCATTACATGGGGAGACGTTCCCCTCGGGTGCCGCCGCCGCTTTATGCGGCAACGAGACTTTTGGCGCGCCGTGCCGGAAGTCTTTTTTTGAATTTATTCCCGCATGTAGTAAATAATAATTTAAAAAAGGGGTGTATGTTTTGGATCTGTTCACCGTTACGGCAGAAGAGGCGATAGCCTCGCTTGAAAGTTCGCCGCGGGGGCTCCCCGAAGGGGAGGCGGAAGCCCGCCTTGCAAAAGACGGTCCCAACGCGCTCGCGGAGAAGAAGAAAAAGCCCGCTATCGCGAGATTTTTCGCGCAGTTCGCCGACGCAATGATAATAGTGCTGCTCGTCGCGGCGGCGGTGAGCGCGGGGTTCGCCATTTACGGGCATATCGCCCACGGGGAAAATCTGACCGAGCTCGCAGACAGCGGGATAATCCTCGCGATAGTCGTGATCAACGCGTGCATAGGCTTCGTGCAGGAGAACAAGGCGGAAAACGCCCTCGAAGCCCTGCGGGAGAAGAACAAGCCGTCCGTAAAGGTAATAAGGGGCGGGGAAATGAGGTCCGTGCCCGCGGAAAGCCTCGTCAAAGGCGACATCGTCGTGCTCGAAGCGGGCGACATGGTGCCCGCGGACCTTCGGCTCGTCTCCTCCTCTTCCCTCAAGATAGAAGAGGCGGCGCTGACGGGCGAATCGGTGCCCGTGGAAAAACACGCCGAAAAGACCGTTCCCGCCGACGCGCCCCTCGGGGACAGGGTCAACATGGCGTATCTCGGCGGCACGGTGTCCTACGGGCGGGGACAGGGGATAGTCGCCGCCACGGGCATGGAGACCGAGATGGGCAAGATAGCCGACATGCTGCAAAACGCGAAGGAGGACGCCTCCCCGCTGAACAAACAGCTCTCCAAGACGGCGAAAGTGCTGTCCGTAATAGTGCTCGCAGTGGCGGCGGTGATCTTCGCCGCGTCCATGATACGGGACTACACAAAGTGGACGGAGGCGTTCATGACCGCCGTCGCGATAGCCGTAGCCGCCATTCCCGAGGGCTTGCCCGCAGTGGTGACGATAGTGCTCGCCATGGGCGTGCAGAAGATGTCAAAGCGGAACGCGATAGTCAAAAATCTGTCGTCGGTGGAAACGCTCGGGTGCTGCGAGATAATCTGTTCGGATAAGACGGGCACCCTCACGCTCAACAGAATGACCGTAAAGGAGACATATGTCCCCTCGGGCGAAGAGAAAACGTTAAAGGATATCCTCTCCCTCTGCAACGACACGGTCGTCACCGCGGCGGGGCTCGCGGGCGACCCCACGGAGACGGCGCTCGTGGCTTACGCGTTCGGCGAAAAGGGCGAGGGATATATCCCGTTTATCGCGGAAAACAGGCGGATAGACGAACTCCCGTTCGACAGCGTGCGCAAACTCATGACTACCGTAAACGTGCGCACGGACGGCACATATTCCTACACGAAAGGCGCCGTGGATATGCTCACGGCGCGGTGCGACAGGATACTCTCCCCCGAGGGCGTGCGCCCCATAACTGAGGACGACCTGAAAGGGATAGAGGAAGCCAACTCGGCAATGGCGGGCAGGGCGCTGAGAGTGCTCGCCGCGGCTTACCGCGAGGGAGCTTCCACAGAAGAGCGCGGGCTGATATTCGTGGGGCTCGCGGGGATGATAGACCCGCCCCGTCCCGAGGTGAAAGCCGCCGTCGCAAAGTGCCGCACGGCGGGGATGAAGCCCCTCATGATAACGGGCGACCACCTCGCCACCGCGCGGGCTATCGCCGCGGAACTCGGGATATTGGAGGAGGGCGACCTCTGCGCCACGGGCAGACAGCTCGACGAAATGACCGACGAACAGTTGGACGCGGATATCATGAAGTACTCCGTATTCGCCCGCGTCAGCCCCGAAAACAAGATGCGGATAGTGCGGGCGTTCCAGAGCCGCGGCAAGGTCACGGCTATGACGGGCGACGGCGTGAACGACGCCCCCTCGATAAAGGAGGCGGATATAGGCATAGGCATGGGCATCACGGGCACGCAGGTTTCAAAAGAGGCGGCAGACATGGTGCTCGCGGACGACAACTTCGCGACGATCGTGGACGCCGTGGAAGAGGGCAGAAAGATATTCACGAATATCACAAAGGCGATACAGTTCCTGCTCTCGGCAAACATAGCGGAAGTGCTCTGCCTGTTCATAACCACGGTCATTTTGGGGGAACAGTTCCTGACCCCCGTCATGATACTGTGGGTGAACCTGATAACCGACTCCTTCCCCGCCCTCTCCCTCGGCGCGGAAACCGCCGAAAGGGACGTCATGAGCCTGCCGCCGAGAAAGAACAAGGGCTCGCTGTTCGCGGGCGCGATGGGCAGGGACATATTTATTCAGGGCGCGATGCAGACGGCGCTCGTGCTCGCGGCGTACCTTATAGGCGAACACGTTCTGGATACCGCCCACCACGAAGCGCCCATGACGATGGCGTTCGTTAGCCTGTGCTTTATCCAGCTGTTCCATTCCTTTAACCTGCGCTCGCAGAGGAACAGCATACTGAACGGGAAGATTTTCTCGAACATATATCTCGATCTGTCCCTTCTTCTGGGCGTGCTGCTCACCGTGTTGGTGGTGGTCATACCGCCCGTGGGCGCGATATTCCACACCTATCCCCTCGATTGGCGGGAATGGCTCGTCTCGATAGGCGTGGCGTTTGCGATAATCCCCCTCGTCGAGCTCGAAAAACTTATCGTGCGGCTTATCGGCAAGAGGAAAAGTTGAAAATACGGTAAAAAGGGAAGCGCCCCGCGGCGGCAGTTTGCCGCCGCGGGGCGCTTCCCTTTTTATATCCCTTGTTTCACTCATACGTCAAAGCGTCGCAAATACAAAGTATTAAGACGGATACCGTTAACAACATCGAGCTCCCAAACAACATTGAAATCCCACCTTGTTTCGTCGCCTATCGTTATGTCTATAAGACTTCCGGCATACTGCTCGTCTTCAAAAAATTCATACTTTACCGCGCCCTTCCAGCCCTCTTTATTCTCGAACTTCAAAACGCAATCCTGTCCGCATTTCTCAACCGCATGCGCGCCGATATAGCTGACGTTGTAGGGTATGGTTATGCTTTTAAGACCTCTGCTCTCATAAAACGCATACTCGCCGATAGTGGTAAGTTGGCTGTCGCTCCCGAAATTTATGCCCGAAAGGTATGCGCCGTCGAATGCGTGATCGCCTATTATGGCAACGCTGTCCGGGATGGTCAATTCCCCGATGCTTACGGGGTTGAGGCTATGACTTGCTCCCCTTTCCAACGCATAATCGGCTACGCCTTTGGTCCCCTCTCTCAAAGACGAACGTCCCCATTGATAGCCGACTTCATAGCCGACGAGCCAATTATCGACGTATTGATAGCCGTTTTCCGTTTGTTTCAGACTGCTTGCGCACTGATAGAACGCGCTCCGCCCCACAGAAATCACGCTGTCCGGGATATTCATGCTTGAAAGGGCGGTGCAATCCAT